>CAZTOV010000310.1:0-2510 GCA_964615175.1 uncultured Burkholderiales bacterium | reverse complement strand
CTTCGTCGACGACTTCGAGATCCGCAAGCCCGACGGCCGGTTCCACGACGGCGTGGATCTGTTCGCCCCGCGCGGGAGTTCCGTGGTGGCGCCGGTCGGTGGGGTCGTCGAACAGATGACGGGGAATCGGGGCGGGCTCCAGTTCGAGCTGCGCGGCGACGACGGGCACGTCTACATCGGCACCCATCTCGACAGTTTCGGTGAGTCGGGGCGGGTGAGCGCCGGGTCGGTCCTCGGCACCGTGGGCGACAGCGGCAACGCCAAGGGGAGTGACCCGCACCTCCACTTCGAGATCCACCCCAACGACGGCCCCCCGGCCAATCCGTATCCCGTTCTCGTGGAGGCCTGTCCCGGCTGAGGATGTGCTCATCGCCGGCCGAATCCTCCAGCGGGTTCAGTGGGCGAGCTCGGGGTGGAAATCCGGTTCGCGGGAGGGGTGGCTGAAGAGCACGTCGCGCACCTGATCGCGGTTGTCGTCGTCGACCTGGACCACGAGGAGGGTCTCGGTGCCCTCCAGGTCGACCTCCGACCACAGCTCGACGATCTCAAGGCTGTGGTGGGACCGACCGATACCGAACGCTCCGCCGAGCACGATGCCGAGGAAGACTCCCGCGAGGAGTCCGGGGATCAGCGCGTCGCCGGCGCTGCCTCCGGCGATGGAGGTGCCGGCCACCACCAAGCCGTAGGTGATCGCGCTGCCGAGGGGCACGCCGGCGATCATCCCGATGATGATCGACCGAGCCCACATGGCATCGCCGTCGACGTCGAGGAGGTGCCGTTCACCCCGCTCGAGCGACTCGGCGAGGCGCCGGGTGCCGAGGCCGCGTTCTCGAAGTTCCTCGACGGCGGCCCGGGCGTGGACCCGGTCGGGCAGGACGGCAGCGACGACGTCGTCGGTTCCCATCGGTCATCCTCCTGGTGCCTCTCGAGCTTCAGCGTAGATGGTCGTGCGGGTCACCGAAGCCGATCGGCGGTCCCGCCGTCCCGCTTCTTGGTCCCGAATCGCCCGCTCAGCGGGCGATTCGGGACCAAGAACTCAGGCGTCGGCGAGGAGGATCTCACGGAGACGGTCGAGGGTGGTGGCAGCCACCCCGCAACGGTCGGTGAGGTAGCCCTCGACCGAGCCGTCGCGTTCACGGAGGTAGGCGAGGGTGGCGGCCATGGCGGGCCGAGGGGCTGCGAAGTAGGTGGCGAGCGGCTCGGGGTCGACGCCGTGGTCGGGCAGCATGCGGCGCGCCCGCTCGAACTGCGTCGGCGTCC
This sequence comes from uncultured Burkholderiales bacterium, assembly GCA_964615175.1. Lineage (GTDB taxonomy): Bacteria > Actinomycetota > Acidimicrobiia > IMCC26256 > JACPCJ01 > CAZTOV01. The sequence goes on along the minus strand of CAZTOV010000310.1, from coordinate 1,250 downwards.
AGAGTTGGTTGGTCAGCTCGTAGTCGTCGAGCACCGTGCTCTCGGGAACCCCGACTGCCGTGAGGATGAGCGCGGCGGCCAGACCGGTGCGGTCCTTCCCCGCCGAGCAGTGCACCAGGACGGGGTGCGCCGCGGCATCGGCACAGGTCTCGACGACGCGGCGGTAGACGTCGGTGTGCTCGTCGGCGAAGCGCCGGTAGATGGCGGCGATGTCGTCGTCGGTGATCGACGTGATCCCGTACTCGACGATGGTCTTGACCGGATCGCCGGTGGCGCGGGTGCCGATCATCCCCAGGCTGAGCACGTTCACCGCCGGGTCGTCGGTGAACGGGCCGGGTCGCACGGCCGCCTCGTCGGCGTGCCGCAGGTCGCAGACGGTGTTGATCTCGAGGCGGCGCAATCCCTCGAGGTCGGCCGCGTCGAGCCCGTGAAGGTGGGCCGAGCGGTAGATGACCCCCGTGCGGACTGGGCGGCCGTCGGCGGTGGCGTACCCCCCGATGTCGCGGAAGTTCAGTTCGGGGCGGAGGGGGACGCGCTGGGAGAGATCCACGGTTCGGGAGGGTACCCGTCGGTCGAGGGAGCCTCGGACGCCTCCGGGTCGGGCACGACAGCCCACGCGGGGAACCGGTCGTCGGGTGGCGGCCCGAAGCGACCCGAGAGGAAGTCGCGCACGGCAAGGACGCGAGCCCCGGGCGAGAATCCGGCCGGCCGTTGCCTCGGTCGCGCGGCCTCGCGGATCAGGGTGGCGGCGGCAAAGCAGATGCGGATGAACGTGCGGTAGCGGCCGAAGTGCGAGCGCACCAGCAGGAGCGAGTTGCGGAGCTTCAGGTACTCGATGACGGGCAGAGGCGTGCCGAGGTGGGTGTTGCGCACGCGGGCGCCCCACACGATCCCGACCTCCCATCCGGCGCGCCGGGCGCGAACGGCGAGGTCGGCTTCCTCGCAGTAGGCGAAGTAGCGCTCGTCGAAGAGGCCCACCTCCTCGAGACAGCCGCGCCGGAGGAGCATGAGCGACCCGTGGGGGTGACCGGCCGGTTCCCAGCCCTCACCGCGCTCGGCGGGCAGCTCGATGCCCCCGAAGTAGGGGTCGACCACCGGCACCAGGTCTTCGCCGAACTCACAGCTCGCCAGCCCGACCGGCGGTCGGCTCGCTGCCGCGTCGAGGATGCGTTCGAGGCATCCGGGCTCGGGCAGGACGTCGTGAGGGGCGAGCGCGACCCACTCGCCATCTCCCCGCTCGAGCCAGCGCC
>CAZTOV010000309.1:0-2513 GCA_964615175.1 uncultured Burkholderiales bacterium | reverse complement strand
CTCTTCACCCCGATCTTGAGCTCGTCGGCCAGCTCGAGAACCTGCTTGTTCTCGATGCCCAGCTCTCGAGCCAGTTCGTAGACCCTGATCTTCTTCGGCATGAATCCTCAATCGCCCGCCGGGGCGTCCATCGTCGGCATCAGTCTCGCGCGTAGTGCTTCGAATTCCCCGGGTGGAATGGTCGTGCGCAGCGCCCGCTCGAGGGTGCCTCGTGATCGAGCCGCCTCGAAGCACTCCTGCGACCCCCGGCACAGCCACGCTCCGCGGCCAGGCTGCTGACGCCCGACCACCACCGTACCGCCGGGGTGCCTGGCCACGCGTCGCAGCTCGCTCTGCCGCGCCCGCCGCCCGCACCCCACACACGTGCGGGTGGGTTGCGCTCTCGTCGTTCTACTCCTCCTCGTCTGTCCGTTCCTCTGCGTCGGCGGCTGCGACCGCATCCTCGGACTTCTCGGCCGCTGCACTCCCGTCTTCACTCACGTCCTCGGAATCGGTCTCGGTCGCCTCGCCTGCGGGCGCTCCCGCCGATTCCTCTTCTTCACGAACCGAATCCTCGGGCGTCGAGTCCTCGGCGGCGGACGCCGGCGCAGCCTCCGCTTCGTCGCCCGATGCAGCGTCCTCGGACTTCTCGGCCGCTTCCTTCTCGGCCGCTTCCTTCTCCGCTGCCCGCTTCTCCGCCGCTTCCTTCTCGACGGCGGCGAGGGCGGCCGCCTCGTCGGCGTAACCGGCTTCGGCGGCGCTGATGGCCTCGCCACCGCCGGCAGGCTGGAAGACCAGCTCACCATCCTCGGTCTCGATCCACTCGCCGGCCGCCCAGCCTTCTTCTTCCTGGAGGAGCTGGGTCTCCGACTTGATGTCGACCCGCCAGCCCGTGAGGCGGGCGGCGAGGCGGGCGTTCTGCCCCTCCTTCCCGATGGCCAGGCTGAGCTGGTAGTCGGGAACGATCACCTCGGCCACTCCGATCTCGTCGTCGAGACGCACTTCCCGGACCTTCGCCGGCGACAGCGCCTTGGCCACGAAGTCGATCTGGTCGTCGGTGAACGGGACGATGTCGACCTTCTCACCCCGCAACTCGTTCACGATCATGCGCACCCGGGAGCCGCGGGCTCCGACGCAGGCGCCGACCGGATCGACCGCCGGGTCATTCGAGTCGACGGCGATCTTCGTGCGGTGACCCGGCTCGCGGGCCAGGGCCTTGATCTCGACGATGCTCTCGGCGATCTCGGGCACCTCGAGCTCGAAGAGTCGCTTCACCAGCCCGGGGTGCGTACGCGACACCACGATCTGGGGGCCCTTGGAGGTCTTGCGCACCTCGACGATGTAGGCCTTCAGGCGCGAGCCGTGGTCGTAGCGTTCGTTCTGCACCTGCTCGGCCTGCGGCAGCAGCGCCTCGACCTTGCCCAGATCGAGCAACGTGTACCGCTGGTCGGTCTGCTGAACGATGCCGGTGACGATGTCGCCCTCACGACCCGCGTACTCGTCGTACTTCATGTCGCGCTCGACCTCGCGAATGCGCTGCAGGATCACCTGCTTGGCGGTCTGCGCGGCGATGCGACCGAAGTCGGTGGGCGTGTCGTCCCACTCCTTGAGGACGTTGCCCTCCTCGTCGAGCTCCTGGGCGACGACCCGCATCTCACCCGTGTCGACGTCGATCTCGACCAGCGCCTCCTCGGCGGCGTTGGGCATGCGCTTGTACGCGGTGACGAGCGCGTTGGCCAGCGCCTCGAGGAGCGTCTCGAAGGCGATGCCCTTCTCGGACTCGATGGCCCGCAGGGCCTCCATCAGTTCTTCGTTCATCACAGTTCTCGTTTCCTCCCCGAGCGACCCGGAGGCCGGGAGCGGTTGCTGAAGCGGCTACCGGCGGCCCTTGCGCTTGGACTTCCCCTTCCCCGGCTGCCCCTTTCCTGGTTTGGGGGCCGGGCCCCATTCGAAGACGGTGCGCGCCTTGGCGATCTGGTCGAAGCGCAGACGCCGATCGCCGTGACCCTCGACGTCGATGGTGACGCCGTCGTTGTCGACATCCCGCAGAGTTCCCTCGTGCCGACGAGCGCCTTCGACCTCGTCGTGTGTCTTGACCGTGACCGTCTCGCCCACCACCCGGCGGAAGTGGGCGGGGGTACGGAGTGGACGTTCGAGCCCCGGGCTCGACACCTCGAGGGTGTACGACCCCGGGACGGGGTCGTCGGCGTCGAGAACCGGCGAGACCTCACGGCTGATTTCGGCGATGGTCTCGAGATCGACGCCTCCGTCCCGGTCGACGTAGATCCGGATCATGTGACTGCGGCCGGAACCGGCGATCTCGACGTCGACGAGGTCGAGTCCCATCGACTCGACCATCGGTTCCACGGTGGTCCGCACTCGCTCCTGGACGTCCATCACACCCTCCGCCGAGGTCGACTCGACGTTTCGGTCACCCTTCCTGTCAAGGTCCCACGGTCGCCTTCTCGGGCCGGTTTGCGACCCAAAAAAAACGTGGGCGGACGCCCACGTCGGCAACCAACAGCTACGACGAA
>CAZTOV010000308.1:0-2527 GCA_964615175.1 uncultured Burkholderiales bacterium | reverse complement strand
CCGACGCCGACGTGCTGCGCTCCCGGATGGAGGAGGGCGACTTCGACATCGTGGGCCTCCCGTCCCCGGGAAGCACGTTCCCGGCGGTCCGGGCGCGCGCCCGGTACTCCACCGACGGAGCGCAGAACCACACCGGCTTTTCCGAGTCGGGAGTCGACGAGGCGTTCGAGGCTGCCACCGACGAGGTCGACACCGTCGCCCGGCAGTCGCTGCTCAACGATCTCGACCGCCTTCTCTGGGAATTCATGCCCGACCTTCCCCTGTATCAGGCCCCGGCGGTGCTCGCCCACGACTCCACCCTGACCGGTGTGCGCTTCAACGCCACCAGCGAGGGTCATCTGTGGAACGTCGAGACGTGGGACCGGGTCGGCGGAGGCGCACGATGACGGCCTCCGGTACCGGTCGTGACCGGAGAACCACCTACCGGGGTCGCCGGCGAGGGACACTGTCGGCCGGAGTCGATCGGCGGATGAAGGAGCGCACTCCGTGAGCAGCAGCTGGAAGTGGGCACTTCGGGTGGTCGTGGTCGGTCTTGTCAGCGCCGGCCTCGCCGTGGGTGCGTTCATGGTGACCGACTCCGACGACGGCGAGGGCCCCGTTGGCGAAGGCAACGCCCCCCGGTCAGGCGGCATGCTCCGGCTCGCTCTCAGCGACCTGCGGACGCTGGACCCTGCCCGGGCGGTCCATCCCGTCGAGGTCATGACGGTCGACCACGTCTTCGACACCCTGGTCAGCTACGAGCCCGAGACCCTCGAAGTCGTGCCCGGGGTCGCGGCGTCGTGGGAGGCCTCGTTCGATCAGCGCCGGTTCACGTTCCAGCTCCGCGACGACGTCCGGTTCCACGACGGATCGCCCGTCACCGCCGCCGACGTGAAGGCGACGCTCGAACGGGTGGTGTCGACGGCGGTCGAGTCGCCGGCTGCGTTTCTGCTCGAGGGCGTCAGTGGGTACAGGGCGTTTCGCGACGAGGACGCCATCGAGGAGCTCGAGGGTGTCGAGGTGGTCGGCGAACGCACCGTGGCCATCGAGCTGGAGCAGCCGTTCGCGGACTTTCCGGCCGTGTTGGGAAACCCGCGCCTCGGCATCGTCCCGGCATCGGCTGGCGATGGCGAGTTGGGCGACGACCTCGTGGGGTCGGGCCCCCTCATGTTGGCGGAGCGCTCCGATTCGATGATCCGCCTGGAGCGGTTCGACGACTATCGACCACAGGCGACTTGGGTCGACGGGGTCGAGATCGAGCTCGTCAACACGGTCGAGACCGCCTACGGGCGGCTCGGTGACGGCGACGCTGACATCGCCCCGGTGCCCGCCGATCGGGTGAGCGAGGCGGCGGCCGAGTACGGCGAGGCCGGTCTCGGGCCCTTCCTGGGGGTCCTCTTCTACGGGATGAACCTCGAGCTGTCGGAGTTTGACGACGTACGGGCCCGAGCGGCGCTGCTCCACGCGGTCGACACCGGAAGGATCATCGACGTCGCCTACGGCGGGACCATCGAGCCGACCTCGGGGTTGGTGCCCGCGCAGGTGCCTGGCGCGGCCGACGACGCCTGCGGCGAGCGGTGCCGGCACGATCCCGATCTCGCCCGCGAACTCCTGGCGGAGGCCTTCCCTGACGGTGACCTGCCGACGGTGGCGATCGACTTCGACGACGACGGACCCCAGCAGTTGGTGGCGAGCGCCATCAAGGACGACCTGGAGGCGGTGGGCGTGCCGACCGAACTCCGGGCCCACGAGTTCTCGGAGTTCGGTCGGGTGCTGGTGGGCGACGACAAGGAGCTATTCCGGTTCGGGCACCTTGCCGACTCCCCGACGCCGGACGCCTTCCTCTCCCCGCTCTTCTCCACCGGGTCCGAGAGCAACCTGACCGGACTCGAAGACGAGGAGATCGACGAGATGCTCCGAGCGGCTCGGGCCGAGCCCGATCCCGAGACTCGAGCCGAGCTGTACCGCCAGACCGAGCAGGTGATCCTGTCCCGGTTCCCCGTGCTCCCGATCGCCCAGTTCAACAACCGGTGGGCGGCCGCTGACGGCGTGGGTGGGTTCGCGGTGACGCCGATGGGCACCTTCGACATCGCCGAGGTGTTCCTCACGCGTGCGCCCGGCGCGCAGGTGTGACCGGGCGGCGCCTCCTCGGCTCGCTGGCGGCCGTCCTCCTCGTCGGCGGCGTGGTGGGCGTCGGACTCCTCCTCGACGACGAGGGGGCCGAGCGGCCGCCGACCACGGCCCGGCCCGCGGTTGCTCCCGAGGGGTCCCTTGGCGTCGGTGTCCCTGAACTTCCCGGCACCTACAACCCGTTCGACATCCGGGCTCGCACGCCGGCCGGCACCCAGATCCTCTCGATGATCCTCCCGCAGCTCTTCGACGTGGCTCCCGACGGGACCGTGCGAGGACGCCTCGTCGAGGAGGGATCCGTCGAGGAGGGTCCCCGCGCCGCGCGCTTCCGTCTGGCCGCGGACGCCCGGTGGTCCGATGGCACGCCGATCACCGTCGACGATCTCCGTTTCACCCTCCAGGTGATCCGCTCCGACGA
>CAZTOV010000307.1:0-2536 GCA_964615175.1 uncultured Burkholderiales bacterium | reverse complement strand
TGGCCGACGGAGGCTCGGGACCGAGCCACCCTTCGTTGCAGAGCTGGTCGCGGGTGAACACCCAGGCCACGTCGTCGTAGTGCTCGCGAGCGGTCGCCAACAGCTCGTCGCGCTTGTTCCGCTCGGCCCACAGCGAGCGGAACCGTCCGTCGCCGCCGTACGCCGCCACGAGCCCGGCCAGCGGGTCGAGTGTGCGCCATCCTTCGGTGCCGAAGTGGACCTGCCCGTGGTCGGCGGTCACCACCAGAACGGTTTCACGCGGCAACTCGTGGATGAGCTGGGTCACGATCCGATCGGTGGCTCCCAGCTCGGCCTCGAAGTAGCGATCGTTGATGCCCTGGGCGTGGGCCACCTGGTCGACGCCGTCGTAATAGGCGTAGACGAGGCGCTCGCCCTGGTCGACCAGCACCCGGCAGTGCTCGATGAGCGTCGACGCCGTCCTCCACCCGTGGATCGGTGCGCCCCGCATGTGCGCCCCCGTGAATCCCCCGTTGGAGAACTCCTGCCGGGTCACCACGGGCACCCGGCGCCCTCCGAACGCCTGGTGCGGCTGGACGTCGACCGGCTGCGGAGCCCGGGACTGCCCCGCCACCTTCCACCGCAGCACGTTGAGCATGTCGCCGTCGATGCGAATGCGGTATCCCACGACCCCGTGCCGGGCCGGCGCCAGGCCGGTGGTCACCGACGTGAGGGCGGCCCCGGTCGTGGACGGGACCACGGTAGCGATGGCCGATCCGGGCATGCTCGCCAGCATCGGAGCCTGGTCGCGGTGCTCTTCGATCGCCGACCACCCCAGGCCGTCGAGGACGAGCAGGACGATCGACTCGGCACCGCGCACCACCTCGGGCATCCAGTCGACCTGGAGCCGCCCGTCGAGCGCTGCCACCACGTTGGTGATGCAGGCTCCGTCGTAGTCGGGACGGATCGGATCCACGCCGCGAGGCTATCGGTACCGTGCCGACCAATCGGGTGGAAGCGCCACGGACCCCCCGCCGCGTGCGACCATGGGGCCGTGAAGGTCTCGACCCGGGGCGATTACGCCACGCGGGCACTGCTCTCGATGGTGCTCCACGGCAACGACGAAGGTCCACCGACACCGACCTCCGTCAAGGAGATCGCCGAGCGTACCGACCTGCCCCAGCCGTACCTCGAGCAGATCCTGCTCGCCGTGAAGGGCGCCGGGCTCGTGAAGTCGAAGCGAGGCGTGGGGGGCGGCTACGTCCTCGCTCGCGACGCCGAGGAGATCACCCTCGCCGACATCATCGTGGCCGTCGACGGCCCGATCGCCCAGCGCCTCGACTCCTACGACCACCACGAGGGGCACTGTGTGGTGCAGGACGTGTGGGTCGAGGTCTCGGAGAAGATGCGGGCGCTCCTCGACGGCATCTCCCTCGCCGAACTCGCCCGCAAGACCCAGCTGGGTATCCACCCCCACCAGGACACCGCCCCGGCCGACGAGGAGACCACCGGCAGCAGCGGGCCACCCGGCTGACCCAACCTCGTCAGCGGGGCCGCTCGCGTGGTTCTCCGACCGTCGAGGTCTCCTCGGGCCGTACTCCCCTGGGCTCCCCGCTCGCGTCGGGCTCGACCGGGTCGACGAGACGCACCCGGGGCTCGGTCCGCAACCGGCGCAGTTCGGACGGCTCCCCCGTGATCACCACCCCGAAGACCACGGGGTCGCCGGCATCGAGGGCCTCGGCCATCTCCAGTGCCCGGTCGATGTCGGCCTCGTACTGCTCGACGAACTCCTCGTCCTCGACCGTGGGGAGCAGCTCCTCGATCTCGGCCGCCTCCGCCCGAGCCCCGGCGGCGAACTCAACGCGCCACGCCGCCGGATCGTCGGTCACTTGGGGCGCGCCTCCGGGCGCGGCCACCAGCCAACGTTCGACATCGGCACCGACCACTTCGGCGGCGTCGGCTTCGCCGACGTACTCGGCGAACGAGACGACGACCCGAGCGGGCTGCTCGAGCTCGGCCAATCGCTCGTGGCGGTCTGCCACGTAGTCGTCGACCGTGCTCCCGATCACGGGACCGACCGCGGCCGGGGCATCGTCGCCGTCACCACCAGAGGTGACCGCCACGACCACGACGCCGAGCACGAACACCCCCGCCGCCAGGGCCAGGTTGCGCACCAGCCGAGCCGTTTCACGGCCGTCAGCCGGAGGCGTCCCGTTCGGTGCTTCGCTCATCCGTTGCTCCGTAAGGTCTCCAGCACGTCGGACAGGTCGTTGGTCAGTGGCGCCTCGAACTCGAGACGCTCACCGGTCACGGGGTGGTCACAACCGAGCCGATAGGCATGCAGGAAGGGGCGGCCGATGTCGACTCCCTCACGCGCTCCCCCGTACACGGGATCGCCGACGACAGGATGGCCGATGGCTTCGAGATGAACTCGGATCTGGTGGGTGCGTCCGGTGTCGAGCGCCACCTCCACCAGGGCGACGTCTCGGAGACCGAACCGTTCGCGGACCTCGTAGTGAGTGCGAGCCTCCCGACCCGAGGGGGTGACCGCCATCCGCGTCGGGTTGCGGCGCGACCG
>CAZTOV010000306.1:0-2540 GCA_964615175.1 uncultured Burkholderiales bacterium | reverse complement strand
CTGCGGCCGATCACGCACACCAGCGCCAAGCAGTTGGTGCCGCTGGCCAACAAGCCCATCCTCTTCTACGGGCTCGAGGCCATCGCCCGAGCCGGGATCACCGACGTCGGCATCATCGTGGGCGACACCCACGCCGCCATCGAGGAGGCGGTGGGCGACGGCTCCGATCTCGGCCTCGACGTCACGTACATCCGCCAGGAGGAGCCGCTCGGTCTCGCCCACTGCGTGCTGATCGCCCGCGACTTCCTGGGCGACGACCCCTTCGTCATGTACCTCGGCGACAACCTCATCGTCGGCGGGATCACGGCCTTCGTCGAGGAGTTCGAGCGCGAGCAGCCCAACGCCCTGGTGCTCCTCACCAAGGTCGAGAACCCGCAGCAGTTCGGGGTGGCGGAGTTCAACGCCGACGGCACGCTCGAGCGACTGGTCGAGAAGCCGTCCGACCCCCCGAGCAACCTCGCCCTGGTCGGCGTCTACCTCTTCGACGCGGCGATCCACCATGCCGTGCGGGCCATCGAGCCCTCGGGCCGGGGCGAGCTGGAGATCACCGACGCCATCCAGTGGCTGATCGAGAACGGCCAGACGGTTCGTTCGCACGAGCTGACGGGGCCGTGGATCGACACCGGGAAGCGCCAAGACCTCCTCGAGGCCAACCGCATCGTGCTCGAGGCCATCGCCCCCGACATCCGAGGCTCGGTCGACGCCGAGTCACGGCTCACCGGCAGCGTCGTGGTCGAGGAGGGGGCCGAGGTCGTTCGCAGCGTGGTTCGAGGTCCGGTGGTGATCGGGCGCGGCGCCCGCATCGTCGACTCCTACGTCGGGCCCTACTCGTCGGTGGCTGCCGGCTGCGAGATCGTCGACGCCGAGCTCGAGCACTCGGTCCTCCTCGACGGCGCCCGCGTCGAGGGCGTGCGGCGGATCGACGAGAGCCTCATCGGCAAGGACACGCAGGTTCGCCGCGTCGCCGACGGCCCCCGCGCCTACCGCTTCCTCGTCGGCGACGACTCCGAACTCGACGTGTTGTGACCGCCCTGGTTCTTGACTGTGTTTTGCCCGCTCAGCGGGCAAAACACAGTCAAGAACGAGGACGGGACGGGGCCACCTCGCGGAAGATGGCGGGGTAGTCGGGCCAGGCGGGTTTCATGAGTGGGGGTCGGCGGCGTCGGGTCTCGGTGCTCGTCTCGAGTCCCTGCACGCGGGTGACGATGGCGTCGGCGAGAGCCTCCACGTCGTGCATCGGCACGACGGTGCCGGCGCCAGGGTCGGCGTGTTCGACGACCTCGGGCGCGCCCCCGGCGTCGGTGACGACGACCGGCACGCCGGACGACAGGGCTTCCACGGTCACCAGACCCAGCCCCTCGGGCACGATCGACGGCACGACCAGGAGGTCGAGGTCGGCCATGAAGCCGGGGACGTCGGTGACGTCCTCCGCGTACCGCACCCGATCGAGCGCGTGGCAGCGCGCGGCCACCTCGTCGCCGTAGGCCTCGTTCCCCTCGACGCGGACACCGGCGATCGCGAGGTGCGCATCCGGCACTTCCTCGGCAACCGACTCGAAGGCGTCGAGCGCTCGATGGACGCCCTTCCCCGGCCACAGGCGGGCGACGACGCCCACGAGCGGAGCGTCGTCCGGGACGCCCGCGGTGGAGCGGAAGCGACCGGCGTGCTCCGGGGCGAATCCGGGCGCCCCCAACTCACGCCGCACGACGGTCGGCGCTCCGGGGAGCTGGTCCGCCGCGGCCTGCGACATGCACACGACCCGAGCGGCGAAGCGCCGCGCCAACACCCGCTCGACCCCGAGCGCCACCCGGCTCTCGGTGACCACTTCGCGTACGTGCCACACGTGTGGGCGTCGGACGAGGACGGCGACGGCCCATCCGTAGAGCGAGTGGAGCGAGTTCGAGTGCACGACGTCGGCCGCCACCCGTCGCGCGAGCCGGCGGAGCGACAACACCGTCCACGGCCAGAACAGGGCGTAGGCGAGCAGGCCCAGCCCCGACCCCCGTGTGGTGATGCGGCGCATCGGCACGACGTGGAGGGTGGCGCCGGCCGACTCGAACTCGGCGGCCAGGGGGTGCAGCGTCGGAACGGCGACGTGCCATTCCAGCCCGTCGGGTGCCGAGTGCTCGATCATTCGCAGCAGCGCCCGGTCCGACCCGCCCCGCTCGGCCACCGGCTGGATCGACAGGATGCGCAGCGCCGTCATCCGTCCGCGGCCCGCCAGGCGTCGAGCACGTCGGCGAGGGTCTGGTCGAGGGTGTGCTCGGGGGCCCATCCGGTGTCGGCGCGAATCTTCGAGGGGTCGCCGACGAGGCGCGGGACTTCGACGGGACGCACCAGCGAGTCGTCCATCCGATACTTCAACGGCCGGGTCGAGAGGGCGAGGATCTGCTCGAGCACTGCTCGCACGCTGGTGCCGACGCCCGAGCACACGTTGTAGGCCTCGCCGGGTCGCCCGTGCTCGGCCAGCAGCCGGTACGCGCGCACCACGTCGCGGACGTCGGTGAAGTCTCGAACCGGGTCGAGGTTCCCGACCGTGA
>CAZTOV010000305.1:0-2547 GCA_964615175.1 uncultured Burkholderiales bacterium | reverse complement strand
GAACACCTCGAGGGGTCCATCTCCGGAGTCGTCTGTGAAGCGCATCTCGTGGCGTACCGCCGCCATCCCCATCGTTCTCATCGTGCTCGCGGTCGTCGTGTTCATGAGGGTCACCGGTGGGGACGGGCGCGAGAGCATCGCTCTCACCGAGTTCGAGGCACGCCTGAGCGCCGGCGACGTCGCCGAGGCGGAGCTCCTCGACCGTGACCACGAGATCAAGGCCGAGCTGACCGACGGCACCAAGGTCGAGGTCACCTTCCCGGCCGAGTACGGCGACGAGATCACCGAGCGGGTGATCGAGGCGGGGGTCGACCTCCCGGTCGACGGTCAACAGCAGAGCGTCTGGCTGTCGTTCCTGCTGAACATCCTCCCGTTCCTGTTCATCCTGGCGCTGATCCTCTTCATCCTCTCCCGGGTGCAGGGGGGCGGCCGGATGATGGGGTTCGGGAAGTCGAAGGCCAAGCTCGTCTCGGTCGACAAGCCCGAGGTCACCTTCGCCGACGTGGCCGGCGTCGACGAAGCGATCGAGGAGCTCGAGGAGATCCGCGACTTCCTGGCGTCCCCGGCCCGCTTCGAGCAGATGGGAGCCAAGATCCCCAAGGGCCTCCTGCTGTTCGGCCCGCCGGGTACGGGCAAGACCTTGCTCGCCCGCGCGGTCGCCGGCGAGGCCGGGGTGCCCTTCTTCTCGATCAGTGGCTCCGACTTCGTCGAGATGTTCGTGGGTGTCGGCGCCTCGCGGGTGCGCGACCTCTTCGAGCGGGCCAAGGCGGCGGCCCCGGCCATCGTGTTCGTCGACGAGATCGACGCCGTGGGGCGTCACCGTGGAGCCGGGCTCGGTGGTGGCCACGACGAGCGCGAGCAGACCCTCAACCAGTTGCTGGTCGAGATGGACGGCTTCGACATGCGCCAGGGCGTCATCCTCATCGCCGCCACCAACCGACCCGACATCCTCGACCCCGCGTTGTTGCGGCCGGGACGCTTCGACCGCCAGGTGGTCGTCGACCGTCCCGATCTCGAGGGTCGCAAGGCCATCCTCGAGGTGCACGCGCGCGGCAAGCCTCTCGCCGAGGGCATCGACCTGGCCGTGATCGCCCGGCGCACGCCCGGATTCACCGGGGCCGATCTGGCCAACCTGGTCAACGAGGCGGCGCTTCTCGCCGCGCGGCGCGGTCTCGAAAAGGTCGGCCACTCACAGCTCGAGGAGGCAATCGACCGGGTCATCGCGGGGCCCGAGAAGAAGAGCCGACTCATCTCCGACGAGGAGAAGCGGGTGATCGCTTACCACGAGGGCGGCCACGCGCTCGTCAGCCACGCGCTGCCGAGCGCGGACCCGGTCCACAAGGTGTCGATCATCCCTCGGGGGCAGGCCCTCGGGTACACCCTCACCCTGCCGACCGAGGACCGCTACCTGGTGCGGCGCAGCGAGATGTTCGACCAGCTCGCCATGCTCCTCGGTGGCCGGACGGCCGAAGAGCTGATCTTCGCCGACCCGACGTCGGGCGCGGCCGACGACATCGACAAGGCCACGCAGGTGGCACGCAAGATGGTGACCCAGTACGGCATGACCGACGCGCTCGGGCCGATCCGCCTCGGCCAACAGAACGGCGAGGTCTTCCTGGGCAAGGACATCACGCACACGCCCGATTACTCCGACGAGGTGGCGGCGAAGATCGATGCCGAGATCCGCGCCATCCTCGACAACGCCCACGACGTGGCCCGGCGGATCCTCGTCCAGCACCGCGACGTGCTCGACCGTCTCGCCGACGCGCTCGTCGAGCGTGAAACCCTCGAGGCCGACGAGGTGATGGAGATCTTCGAGCCCGTGCCCACCTGGACTCGTGACCGGTCGTCGGGACATGCCAGCGTGATGGCGACCGAGACCGCCGAGCCCAGGAGTCCGACGAACCGTGAGTGACGGAACGCTCCACGCAGTCGACGGTCCCGACGAGCACGGGAGAGGGGCCGGTGGCACCTCGGGGATCGATCACGGCCGTATCGAGGCTGCGGTCCGCGAACTCCTCGAAGCCATCGGCGAGGATCCCGATCGCGACGGTCTCGAGCGCACTCCCGCGCGGGTCGCCGAGATGTACGAGGAGATCTTCGGTGGCCTCCACGACGACCCCGGCCAACACCTCTCGGTGCGTTTCGAGGCCAACCACGACGAGATGGTCATGGTGCGCGACATCCCCCTGTATTCCATTTGTGAACACCACCTGGTGCCCTTCATCGGCCGGGCGCACGTGGCCTACATCCCCGGTGACGACGGGCGCATCACCGGGATCTCGAAGATCGCCCGGCTCGTCGACTCGTTCGCCCGGCGTCCCCAGGTCCAGGAGCGCCTCACCACCCAGATCGCCGACTGCCTCGAGCGAGCGCTCGAGCCCGCCGGGGTGTTCGTGGTGGTGGAGGCCGAGCATCTTTGCATGTCGATGCGTGGTGTCCGCAAGCCCGGCTCCCAGACCGTGACCTCGGCGGTGCGGGGGCTGTTCAAGACCAATGTGGCCACCCGGGCCGAGGCGATGAGCCTCATCGGGCAGCCTCCGCCCC
>CAZTOV010000304.1:0-2564 GCA_964615175.1 uncultured Burkholderiales bacterium | reverse complement strand
ACGCGCCGGCGAGCAGGCCCGCCACACCGGCCAACAACACGACATCGCCGGAGTCGGTGCCCCCCGCCACCCCCATGACCAGGGCGAGGTTCGAGACCAGCCCGTCGTTGACGCCGAACACCGCGGCCCGCAGCGCTCCGCCCGTGCCGGTGCGGTGGCGGCCCTCGGCCCGAGCGATCCGCGCCCCGGCCCCCTCCCCTTCGAGAGCTGCGAGGACCCGCCCATGGGCGACTTCGGCGGCCGCCATGGCCGGCGGGGCCTCGGCCACGCCCCGGTACTTGGCCGCGTCCGAGGCCTCGAGCTTCAGGACCATGGGAATGACCGTGTCGGCCCCGAAGCGGCGGGCGAGGAACGAGAGGAACCGCACCCGGAAGGGCAGCGGCGGGGGCGTCAGCTCGGTCACGCCGTGGTCGGCGAGCAGCGCGGCCCAGTGGTTGGCGTGGCGTTCCTCGGCGTCGGCGAGGCGGAGGAAGATCTCTCGCCGATGATCGTCGCAGTGCTCGGAGAGCGTGCGGTAGAGGGCCGCTCCCGCCATCTCGTCGGCCCACATCTCCCGGTAGCGCTCGACCGCAGGTCGCTCGGAACGTCGGGCCGTCTTGCGCACGTCGCCCACTCCACCACCCTATTCAGTACCGTGTCCGGCAATGGCCACGGGTCCCGACGCTCCCCGCATCATCCGCGACCTCGTGCTGCTCCTGGTCGGCGCGCTCGTCGGTGGAGGGATCGCCAGCGGCGTCTTCCTCGTCGTCGACGACGATTCCCCGCCCGTCGGCGGTCCGGGCGAAGAATCCGCCGAAGACGGAGACGCGGCGACCGAGCCCACGGAGCCGGCGATCGATCCCACCGACACCGAGTTCGGGGAGCTGACCGAGGGGGCCGAGGCGTCGGGTGTGCGTGTGCAGTGGGCGTCCGAGTTGCTGACCGACGGCGGCGGCGAGGCCGAGTTCGTCAGCGCCCACCGCGACGGCACCGTGGCGTTCGTCCACGACGACACCCGCATCGTCGACACGGGCTCGGAGATCCACCTCTGTGCGGACGGCGGTTGCCGCGTCGTGGGGGCCGACGAAGCCCGAGGCAGCCTCCCGGATCACGTGGTCCCCTACTTCGAGGTCGCTCGCACGGTGACCGAGAGCACGGCCTCGCCCGACTACCGCATCACGGGAGAGGGGTCACTCTCGGGTGGCCTGGTGGAACGATGCGGCCAGTACGACCCGACCGAGTTCGGTCTCACCATGCCCGATGAGGTGACGAGCGTCAGCCAGTGTGTGGAAGCGACTCACGGTGTGCTCCTCCGCATCATTTTGCAGGGTGAAGCACAGAGCGTGGGGAGCGCGAGCTTCACCGCCCTCGCCGACGCACAGGATGGCGACTTCGGCACGGGCTGACGCCCACCGCCGACGTCAGTACTCGACCTCCCAGAGACAGAGCCCATGGGGTGGCGCCACCTGGCCGGAGGCGTTTCGTTCGCGGGCCCCGATGATCCCGCGCAGATCGCCCGGGCGGAGCTTCCCCAGGCCGACGTCGACCAGCGTTCCGACGATCGAGCGCACCATCTGCCAGCAGAACGCGGTGGCCTCCACCTCGTAGCGATGGATGCCTTCGCCCAGGTCCTTCCAGCGGGAGGCGAGCACCGTGCGAACCGTGGTCGTGCCCTCGGGACCCTGACGGCAGAACGAGGCGAAGTCGTGTTCACCCATGAAGGGATCGACGGCGAGGAGCAGGGCGTTGAGATCCAGCGGCTCGGACACCCACCACGCGTAGCGGGCCAGGAACGGATCGGGCTCGGGCCGGTTCACGATCGTGTAGCGGTACGAGCGGGCCCGGGCGGAGTGGCGGGCGTCGAACTCGGGAGCCGTCAGTTCACACGACCGCACCACGATCTCGGGCGCCAGCATGCGGTTGAGTGCGCCCCTGAGCTGCCAAGGATCGACGCCCGGGTCGGCTTCGAGGCTGACCACCTGCCCCCAGGCGTGCACGCCGGCGTCGGTGCGGCCGGCGCACGTGAGGTCGACCTCGTGACGCAGCACCTTCTCGAGCGCCCGGGCGAGCACGCCCTCGACCGTACGGACGTCGGGCTGGGCGGCGAAGCCCCGGAAGTCGGTGCCGTCGTACGCGACGACGAGTCGGAGCTTGGGTCGCCCCCCGGCCTCGGGGTCGTCGAAGAGCGTGACGTCGTCGGACCGTCCGGCGGCGACCACATCGCGGCCTGTCAGTCGAGCAGTTCGATGCGCGCCATCGGCGCGTTGTCGCCCTTGCGCGGCCCCAGCTTGAGGATGCGCAGGTAGCCACCGTCACGATCGGTGTAGCGGGGGGCGATCTCGTCGAAGAGCTTGGCCGTCATCTCTTTGTCGCCGAGACGCGAGACCACCTGGCGGTGGTTGTGCACCCCGCCCTTCTTGGCCTTGGTGATGAGCTTCTCGGCGTAGGGGCGGAGTCGCTTCGCCTTGGCCTCGGTCGTCGTGATGGCCTCGGAGGCGAAGAGGTGCGCGGCCATGTTCGCCATCATCAACCGGTCGTGCGCCGGGCTCTTCCCGAACCGGGGTCCCTTCGGGGGCTTCGGCATC
>CAZTOV010000303.1:0-2567 GCA_964615175.1 uncultured Burkholderiales bacterium | reverse complement strand
CTCTACGAGGACCCCGACGGTCGATTCCACATCATGTCGGTGGTGTTCCCCTCGGGGACCAGCAGCGGCGTGCACGAGCACGGGTGCTGGGGCGTGATCGGCTACGTGGCCGGTCTCGATCAGGAGGCCAGGTACCGAAGGGTCGACGGCGGTGACGGGCCCGAGAGATGCGTCCTCGAGAAGGTCGACGAGGTCACGCACCAGCCGGGCGAGATCTCCCGCCTCCTGCCGCCCGACGAGATGTTCCACCGGGTCCGCAACCCCGGCGACGAGGCCGGGGTGTCGGTGCACGTGCTCTGCATGGGCGCCGAGGAGCACCCGCACCGGTTCTGGGACCGCGACCGCTCGCGCCTCGTGCCGTTCCCGTTCCGGAAGATGGGCGGGGGAGTCGTACGCGCCGAGATCGCTCCCGGGGCCTGACCCGGGCTTCTACTTCTTCGTCTTCTTCTTCGCCTTGGAGTCCTTCCAGGCGCGCTTCGCCTCCCGGACCTTCTCGATGGCGCCGGGGGCATCGAGGTCGGCGGCCGACGGCCAGTCGGCGGCGAGCTTCTCCCAGCCCTCGGGGGTCACGCCGAGGCGGCGGCCGAGGATGGCCACGAAGACCCGGGACTTCTCCTTGCCGAAGCCGGGCAGGTCGGTGAGGCGCTTCAGCAGTTCCTTGGCGTCGTCGACGTCGCGCCACACGGCCTCGGCGTCGCCGTCGTAGTGCTCGACGAGGTGCTCGCACAGGGCGTGCGCCCGCTTGGCCATCGAACCCGGGAATCGATGGAGGGCCGGCTTCTCGGAGAAGACCTCGGCCAGCTTCTCGGGGTCCATCGCCGAGATCGAGGCGGCGTCGAGGTCGCCACCGAGCCGTTCCCGCAGGTCGTGCGGTGACCTGAACGCCCATTCCATCGGCACCTGCTGGTCGAGCATCATGCCCATGAGGAGGGCCAGCGGGTCGCCGGCGAGGAGGCGGTTGGCGTCCTCGTTCTCGGTGAAGTGGAGGATCTCAACATCGGTCATGTTGCTCACGGTACCGTGCCGTCCTCATGCGACACCCGTTCGAGACGTTCCCGCCCCGAAGCCGCGGTCGCTGGTTCGTGGTCCTGTTCGTGGCGTTGCTCGTCACGTACGGAGCGTTGGCCTGGATCGACTCGGCGACATGGACTGACGCCGCGCCGCGCGGACAGAGTTCGTTGCAGTTCGCGGGCTCGACGGAGCGGGCCGTCGAAATCGTAGAGTCTTGGGAGGCCGAGGGCGTGTTGCACCGCGCCGGCATGAGCCTGGGCTTCGACTACGTGTTCATGACGCTCTACGGCGTTCTCCTCGCCGGTGGGTGCGTATGGATCGTGCGGAGGGCACGAGCGGCGGGTCGTTCGAGATTGGCGACCGCGGGCGTGATGGCGGCGTGGGTTGGCCTGGCAGCGGCGGGCTTTGACGCCGTCGAGGGTGCGCTGCTGGTGCCGATCGTCGGGAATCCGACCTCGGGTTCACCGGAGCTGGTCCGCGCCGTGGCGTCCCTCAAGTACGTCTGCATCTTCTCTGCACTCGGGTTCACCGCGGTCGGCGCCGTGGTGATACGGGGTCGAGGGACAACCACACGCTCGTAGTGCCGGATCGACCCACACATGCGGTGTCCGATCCGGCAGAAGGGTCAGATGTCGACGAGGACGATCTCGACGGTGCGGGGGCCGTGCACTCCGAGGGTGATCTGCTTCTCGATGTCGGCCGAACGCGACGGACCCGTCATCCAGACGAGGTTCGGGGGGAGCCCGCCCGCGGTGACTGCGGGGAGAGCGTCCTCGAAGCGGGCGTGGAGGCTCGACGCGGCGACCACGCAGAGGTGCGTGTCGGGGAGCAGACTCACGGCTCGGGGCGCTCCGCGCCCACAGGCCAGTGCCACCGTGCCGGTTTCGACGATGCCGGCGACCGAACCCGTGATCCCGACCCGGCACGCGGCCACCGCGTCCCGCCAGGCCGGATGATCGGGTCGCACCAGGTCGAGGCCGGTCCGGTCGAGCGCGTCGAGGACGCCGAGGCGTTCCATCAAGGGGTCGGATGCAGGCGCCGCGATCCCGGCCCCTGCGGCCGCTTCGGCCGCACGCTCGCACACCAGCTCGACGGCCTCGTCGGCCCCGCGGAGCGCGTGGGTGACGGCCTGACTCCGGCGACACGCGTCAAGGAACTTGGCGGCGCGGTCGGCAGCGTCGATCGCGCTCATGTGTCGAAGGCCCGAGGATCGTCCTGTCGGCCCCGCCACAGCTCGCGGAACGACCGGCGGGCGGGGAGAGGGAGGTCCCGCGCCGAGGTCCAGCCCCTCACGAAGGGCGCCTGGCCGAGCCATTCGCCGGCCCGCTTGAACCGCCCGACCGTCCGAGCCCCGACACGAGCTGCGGCGGTGCTCAGGCGGTAGCCGGCGGGCGCCGACCACACGCGGGCCCAGGCTTCAAACGCCATGCGACGCGGCCCCGATCCGGTGGCGGGCGAGGGCTCGGAGGGCCAGCCGGGCACGGGTGGGCGCCGCAGATCAGCCCTCAGGTGCACGAGGAAGTCCGCGAGGGGGATGTCGACCGGGCACGCGTCCG
>CAZTOV010000302.1:0-2577 GCA_964615175.1 uncultured Burkholderiales bacterium | reverse complement strand
CGGGAGGTTGGTGGGGTACTCGCCCGACATGCAGGCGGTGCAGAACGACTCCGGCGACCCGCCGGTGGCGGTGATCAGGCGGTCGAGTTCGAGGTAGGCGAGCGAGTCGGCCCCCACGTACTCGCGGATCTCGCCGACCTCCATGTCGGCGGCGAGCAGCTCGGAGGGTCGGCCGGTGTCGAGTCCGTAGAAGCAGGGCCAGCGGTAGGGCGGCGACGAGATGCGCATGTGCACCTCGGTGGCACCCGCTTCGCGGAGCATCTGGACGATCTTGCGGCTCGTGGTGCCCCGCACGATCGAGTCGTCGACCACGACCACCCGCTTGTCCTTCACGTTCTCGACCAGCGGGTTGAGCTTCAGGCGCACGCCCTCACCGCGCAGTTGCTGGGTGGGCTCGATGAACGTGCGACCCACGTAGCGGTTCTTCACGAACCCGTCGCCGTACGGGATGCCCGAGACGCGAGCGAAGCCCTGGGCGGCCGGGACACCCGACTCGGGCACGGGCATGACCATGTCGGCTTCGACGGGCGCCTGGCGGGCCAGTTCCTCTCCCATCCGCTGGCGGGCGGCGTGCACGTTCTGGCCGAAGAGCATGGAGTCGGGACGGGCGAGGTAGACGAACTCGAAGACGCAGAGCCGGGGGTGGGCTTCGGCGTATCGGATCGACCGCATGCCGGTGGCGTCGACGGTCACCATCTCGCCGGGCTCGACCTCGCGCACGAAGTGAGCGCCGACGATATCGAGTGCCGAGGTCTCGGAGGCCACCACCCAGCCCGACTCGAGGCGACCCAGCACGAGGGGCCGGAAGCCCCGCGGGTCACGTACGGCGATGAGGTGCGCCTCGTCCATCAGCACGAGCGAGAACGCACCTTCGAGCTTCGGAAGGATGGTGGCGACGGCGGTCTCGAGGTCGCGACCGTCGGAGCGGGGCTCGGCGGAGTACTCGCGGGTGAGCAGCTCCGCCATCAGGTCGGAGTCGGAGGTGGAGTCGCCGTGGGACGGCTCTTCGACCATGCCCGGGAGCATGCCCAGTTCGTCGGCCAGCTCGGTGGTGTTGGTGAGGTTGCCGTTGTGGGCGAGGGCGAAGCCGGCGTCGCCCATCGAGCGGTAGATGGGCTGAGCGTTGCGCCAGTTGCTGGTGCCGGTGGTCGAGTAGCGCACGTGGCCGATGGCCAGGTGTCCTTCGAGCGGTTCGATGGTTTGCTGGTCGAAGGCCTGGGTGACGAGACCCATGTCCTTCAGGACAGTGACCGTCTCGCCGTCGGACACGGCGATACCCGCCGACTCCTGGCCCCGGTGCTGGAGGGCGTAGAGGCCGAAGTAGGTGACGGGTCCGGCCGCCTGGCCCGGCGCGTAGACGCCGAAGACGCCGCATTCACACCCGATGCGCCGATCCATCACGTGCAGTATCGCACGCAGGCGGTGGTCGGCTGCGATGTCCGTCTCCGGGCTCCTCGGATGCCTCGCGCCCGGGCACTCGGCGCTGTCACCACCGCGCGAACTGTGGTGATCACCGCGACATACCCCCCGATCGGACGTACTAGCAGTGATGGCTGCTTCCGATCGACAGCCGATGCTCTTCCGCGAGGAAGCCCAGCTCCTTCGCGAAGCGGCGCGCGCGGCTGCCGACTCGGTCGAGCTGTCGGCGATCGTCGAGCGCTTCGCCGAGCTGACCCTCGATGCGACCGAGGCCTGGCGCGCCACGGTCTTCCTCATCGAGGACAACCGGTTGGCGCTGTGGGCCAACCAATCGCGTGAGGACGACCCGGCCACCCGGCAGCGCCACTGGGAGCGGGGCCTGGCTCTCGGCGGTATCGACCTCGACGAGGTCCCCGAGCGCCGGATGATCTTCGAGCTGGGCGAGCCCGTCGCCATCTCCGACGCGGCCGCCTCCGACCTGGTACCCGACTCGTGGGTCGAGACGTTCGGCCTCGGCGCCCTGGTCGTCGCGCCGCTGGCTGCCGGCGGTGAGCCGCTCGGACTCCTCGTCGCAGACTGGCCCGACGCCACGACGATCGACGAGCACACCACCGCGGTCGTCGGCGCCATCGCCTCCTCGCTCGCGCTCGCCGTACGCGCGGCGATGCTCACGCGGCGGGAGATCGAGCGCAGCGATGCCCTCCAGTCGTTGCTCGAGGCCACCACCGTGCTCCGCTCCTCCGCGGGCCTCGAGGAGATGGCCGATCGCCTGACCCAGCCACTGGCCCGAGCCCTCGGCGCCAACGGGGTATCGATCTGCATCTTCGAGGGCAAGACCCCCCGCTGGCGCACGCTCGCCGCGTGGAACTCGGCCATCGACAAGCGGGGATCGCTCCTCGACCTCGCCCGGCCGCTCCACCACTTCGTCACGGACGCCTGGCGCGAGCGCCGGGAGCCGATCGTGCTGTCGGCCGACCAGATGGCCGAGCTGACGCCCCGGCGCCGCGAAGGCCCGGTCGCCATCCTCCCCCTGAGCGGCGCCGACGCGTCGCTCCTCGGCTTCGTGCTCGTGACCCTCGACGCCGACCAGCCCCCGGCCCGCTCGCTCGAGCTGGCCAAAGCGCTCACCGCCCACCTCTCCGCGGCCATCGAGCGGGC
>CAZTOV010000301.1:0-2597 GCA_964615175.1 uncultured Burkholderiales bacterium | reverse complement strand
GGGCGCAAGCACCCCCACCAGGAGTTCATCCAGATCGACACCACCAACATCCTGTTCATCTGTGGTGGTGCGTTCGCCGGCCTCGAAGAGCTGATCGAGCGTCGTATCGGTTCCACGGGCGTGGGCTTCGGCGCCGACGTCCGCCGCTACGCCGACAAGGACCTCGGCGCCATCCTCTCCCGGATCCTGCCCGAGGATCTCCTCAAGTTCGGTCTCATCCCCGAGTTCGTCGGTCGTGTCCCGGTGATCGCGTCGGTCGAGAACCTCGACGAGGATGCTCTCGTCGACATCCTTACCGAGCCGCGCAACGCGCTGGTGAAGCAGTACCAGCGGTTCTTCGAGTTCGACGACGTCGAACTCGAGATCTCCGACGACGCCCTCCGGGCCATCGCCGAGCAGGCCATCCTCCGCGGCACCGGCGCCCGGGGCCTGCGGGCCATCCTCGAAGAGGTCCTCCTCGGGGTCATGTACGAGCTGCCGTCCCGCGACGACATCGGCCGCTGTACCGTCGACCGCGAGACCGTGCTCGACAAGGTCGCCCCCACCCTCGTGCCCCGCGCCGACCTCGAGCAGGAAGACCGTCGCAGCGCGTAATTCCGGGAAAGTGGGTATGGTCGGAGTGTTCGCGTTGTCTGGGAGTCGCGGGAGGCTCGCATGAACAAGGTCGTGAAGGGTGCGCTGGCCGGAGCTCTCGGGGGAGGCCTGGTGTCGTGGTACCGGGCCTACCGCAACGGTGAGACCGCCGGTGACGCCACCGTGACCGCTGCCCGCACGGGTGTCATCGCCGGTGCGGCCGGAGGCGCCGTCGTCGGTGCGGTTCTCGAACGCCGGGAGCGCTCCCGGCGCCGCAGCTTCTCGTTCTCGACTGGCACGGCCCGCGATCTGGCCGGTCGGGCTGCCGCCGCGGTCGCGGCGGCCGGTGAGATGGCGCGCCCCGTGCTGGAGGACGCCGTCGATCGTGCTCGTCCCGTCGCCGAGGACGCCATCGATCGGGCGCGGCCCTACGCGAAGGAGGCGGCGGACCGCGCTCGGCCCTTCGCCGAGGAAGCGATGAGTCGCGCCCGGCCCATCGCCAAGGACGCGGTGGCGGCTGCTCGCCCGGTGGCCGAGGAGTTCGCCACCCGGGCCCGCAGCCTCGCTGCCTAGTCCTCGTCGTTCCCGCCGCGAAGCTCGCGAAGCTCGTCGAGCATCGCGCGGTCCTTCGGTCGGTCGAGAGCGTTCTTGGACGCGATCAGATCACCGATCCCTGCGACGCGAATCTTGATGCCGAAGACATCGCGCTCTTCGGCTGCGCCGGGTGTCGAGACCGGCGATCTCGCTGCCGGCTCCGAACTCCCAGACCGTCACGTGTCCCGGTTGCCGGAACGGAGCGAGTCGGCCCGCAACCGAGCGATCGAGTCGTTCTGGCGGAAGCGTTCTTCGAGGGGAAGGCGTCGCGAACCTGATCGTTGGAGACGAGTCGCCTCTTCGCTCCGTTGCCGCTCGTCCTCCGGTGCCGTGTGCTTGCTCACGGAGATGAAGCGTACCGGTCGGAGGACGCACGCCTCGTGAAGCATCGTGTGCCCATTCGACCCGAGGCCGGGGGGTCTCGGTTTCCTACACTCCCTGCGTGGCGCGTGAGCAGACGAACCAGCGAGTGAAGCTCGGACGGCCGACGAGATGTCGGCGGGCCGGGTAATGGAGTTCCCGAAGGCGTACGACCCTGCGCCGGCCGAGGCGCGCTGGTATGACGAGTGGGAGGCAGCGGGGGCGTTCCGTCCGGAGCTGCACCCCGACGGCGAGCCCTACTGCATCGTCATCCCCCCGCCCAACGTCACCGGCTCGCTCCACATGGGGCACGCCTTCGAGCATTCGCTGATCGACGCCACCATCCGCCGCAAGCGCATGCAGGGCCGTGCCGCGCTGTGGCTGCCCGGCACCGACCACGCCGGCATCGCTACCCAGAACGTCGTCGAACGCGAGTTGGTCGAGGAGGGCACCGACCGCCACGAGCTGGGTCGTGAGGCCTTCATCGAGCGCGTCTGGCGGTGGAAGGAGCAGTCGGGCGGTCGCATCACCGAGCAGATGCGGCGCATGGGCAACTCGTGCGATTGGACCCGCGAGCGCTTCACCATGGACGAGGGGCTCTCCAACGCGGTCCGCACCGTCTTCGTCCGCCTCTACGAGGACGGCCTCATGTACCGGGCCGATCGCATCATCAACTGGTGTCCGCGGTGCCACACGGCGCTCTCCGACATCGAGGTCGAGCACGAGGATGTCACCGGCGAACTCGTTCACTTCCGGTACCCGCTGAAGGGCGGCGACGGGTACCTGACCGTCGCCACGACTCGCGCCGAAACCATGCTCGGTGACACCGCGGTGGCGGTACACCCCGACGACGAGCGCTACCGCGACCTCGTCGGTCAGACGTTGATCCACCCGTTCCTCGACCGTGAGTTCCCGGTCGTCGCCGACGAGGCGGTCGACCCCGAGTTCGGGTCCGGTGCCGTCAAGGTCACGCCCGCGCACGACCCCAACGACTTCGAGATCGCCGAGCGTCACGACCTCCCCGCCATCGACCTCTTCGACGAGAACGCCGTGGTCCTCGAGGTGGCAGG
>CAZTOV010000300.1:0-2601 GCA_964615175.1 uncultured Burkholderiales bacterium | reverse complement strand
GCACGGTATTACGATCGGTCCCGCCATCGTCTGACCTTCGAGGAGTACCCACGTGAGTCAACCGCTGAACGACGTCGTGATCGTCGAGGCCGTCCGTTCGCCCCTCGGTCGGCGGGGAGGCGGCCTCTCGACCATGCATCCGGCCGATCTCCTGGCCGCCGTGCAGAAGGCTGCCGTCGAACGCTCGGGCATCGACCCGGCCGAAGTCGACCAGGTCGTCGGGGGCTGCGTGACCCAGGTCGGCGAGCAGGCCTACGACGTCGCCCGCACCGCGTGGCTCACCGCCGGGTTCCCGCTCGAAGTGCCGGCATCGACCGTCGATTCCCAGTGCGGCTCGTCGCAGCAGGCCACGAACCTCGCCGCCGGCATGATCTCGGGTGGTGCCGCCGACGCCATCCTGGCCTGTGGAGTCGAGTCGATGAGCCGCGTCCCGCTCGGGTCGAACGTCAAGAACGGCCCCGGCGTGGCCATTCCGAAGAGCTACTTCCCCCAGTACGAGATGACCAGCCAGTTCGAGGGTGCCGAACGGATCGCCGAGAAGTGGGGCATCACCCGCGACGACACCGATCGGCTCGGCCTGCGTTCGCAGGAACTGGCACAGCAGGCCTGGACCGAGGGGCGCTATGAGCGTGAGGTGGTGCCGATCGACGCCCCCGACCTCGACGACGACGGCAAGCCCACCGGCACCACCCACCGGGTCGACCGCGACGAGGGCCTGCGCGAGACCTCACTCGAGGCACTGGCCAAGCTCAAGCCCGTCGCACGCGAAGACGGCGTCCACACCGCGGGCACGTCGTCACAGATCTCCGACGGCGCCGCCGCCGTGCTCCTCATGCGCGCCGACAAGGCCGAGGCCCTCGGGCTGACGCCCCGGGCCCGCATCACCCACCAGGCGTTCGTGGGCGTCGACCCGGTGCTCATGCTCACCGGCCCCATCCCCGCCACCGAGCAGCTCCTCGAGCGCTCGGGCCGCGCCATGAGCGACATCGACGTCGTCGAGATCAACGAGGCCTTCGCCTCGGTGGTCCTGGCGTGGGAGCGGGAGCTGAAGCCCGACATGGACCGCGTCAACCCCAACGGCGGCGCCATCGCCATCGGTCATCCGGTGGGAGCGACAGGCGCCCGGCTCGTCACCACCGCCCTTCACGAGCTGGAGCGCGTCGACGGCGAATCCGCCCTCGTCACCATGTGCTGCGGCGGCGGTCTCGGCACCGGCACCCTCATCGAACGGGCCTGACCACTCCAGGGTGTGTGAGCATTTGGTGGGGTCATGACCCCACCAAATGCTCACACACCCTCGTGCCGGTGGCCGCCGGCGGTAGCCTTCGGGGCGTGCCGACCCTCGCCGAACGCCTCGGGTACGCGCCCGACGCCAAGCTGCTGCTGATCAACTGCGACGACCTGGGCCTCACCCACGCCAGCAATGTCGGCACGTACGACGCATTGCGTTCTGGTGTCGCCAGCAGCGCCACCCTCATGGTGCCGTGCCCGTGGGCCCGTGACGCCGCCCAGGCCCACCGGGGTGAGGCGGTGGGCGTCCATCTCACGCTGAACGCCGAACACGAGACCTACCGCTGGGGACCCCTCACGCACTCACCGAGCCTGCTCGACGGCGACGGCGGGTTCCCGCGGACCGTCGAGGACGTCTGGGATCACGCCGACCTCGAGGAGGTCCGCAAGGAGTGCGCCGCCCAGATCGAGCGGGCGATCGTGTGGGGGTTCGACGTCACCCACCTCGACAGCCACATGGGCACGCTGCAGCTACGCGCCGAGTTCTTCGACGTCTACCTCGACATGGCCGTCGAGTATCAGCTGCCGCTGCGCATGTCGGGGGCGTCGACCGAACGCGCCATCGGGTTCCCCTTCCGGAAGCTCGCCGCCGAGGAGGGCATCGTCTTCCCCGACCACTTCGTGTACGTGCGCGGCGTGGGGGCGCGCCGAGCCGTCGAGCAGACGCTCAACGATCTGCGGCCCGGGGTCACCGAGGTCTACTTCCACCCCGCCATCGACACCCGCGAGTTGCGGGCAGCGTGCGGCGACTGGGCCGCCCGCGTCGAAGACCACGAGTTCCTCACCCACGATCCGTCGCTTCCCGCTCTGATCGAGCGGGTGGGCGCGCAGGTCATCTCGTGGCGAGACCTGCGCGACCTCCAGCGATCCGGCGGCTGACCTCGAACCCGACGGCGGTCAGTCGGGGTACTCGGTGACGTTCTTGATCTTCTCCTGGAGTTCCTTGTACTCCGGCGACTGAGTGAGGGGCATGAGCGACATGAGCTTGCCCATGTTCCCGGTGACCTTCATCCGCCCCTGCATGAAGGCGGCGTTGGCGTCGAGCTCACCGTCCTGGATCTTCTTGGAGTCCTCGTAGGTGGTGGTGATGGTGAAGTCGGCATCGGGGATCTCACCGAGCTTGTTCTCGATGAGCTTTCCGTTTTCGAGAACCCAGTAGTACTGCACGTCGCCTTCACCCGGAACGTCGGTGACGACGTACTGCATGCGGGCCGTGGCGCCGGGACGCTCGGGCTGATCCTCGGCCAGCTTGCTGGCCTCGTCGAGCCACTCCTGGGTCAGGTACTTGGGCATGAGCCACTCCTTGTTGAC
>CAZTOV010000299.1:0-2630 GCA_964615175.1 uncultured Burkholderiales bacterium | reverse complement strand
TACGGCAGTGGGCTGTGATGCCTGGTCGATGGATCGGAGAGAACTCGGCGGGGGGGGCTGGATCGCGCGGCGGATCACCGGAGCATGCGAGCCTACTCGGAGACCGCGCGGCATCGGGGGATACCGGAACGTTGCCGAGGCGCGCCACAACCGCAGTGGTTGTGCGCGGAGGTCGTGACCACGCGGAACCGATCGATAACGCTCACGACCATCGGATCGAGAACACTGTTCAGAACGGCGGCTCCCGGTCACTTCAGAAGGGCACTCATGGTGTGTCGCGGGTCACGCGGCGAATGAGGACGAACGCGGCGGACGTCAGACCGACCGTGTCGGCCGTCGAGGCTCGTGTCACGGCGCCGTCTCCGCAGCCCGGCGGCCCCGGCGACGAGCGCGCCTCCCAGCGCCGTCCACAGCAGGCCCCCGCCGGTGGCGGGCAGTCCCGGTGCGGAGTCGCCGGCGGCGGCGTCGTCATCCAGCGCGGCCTCGCCCTGCGGATCCCGGATCGTGCCCGTGGCCTCGCCATCACCGAGCAGCCCCTTCTCGGGATCGGAGAGCGTGACGGTGAACGTCTCGGTGTCCTCCTCGACGGTGTCACCGAGCACCTGCACCGTGATCTCCGCCGCCGTGTCACCGGACTCGATGGTGACGGTCCCCGACGCCGCCTCGTAGTCCTCGCCTGCGATCGCCGTCCCGTCGGAGGTCTGGTAGGAGACCGTCACCGGATCGTCGGTGGCCTCCTCCAGCACCACCTCGAAGGTCATTGCCGTCGTGCCCCCGTCGCCTTCGGTGACCGCGGCGTCGTTGATCGAGACCTTCGTGAGGTTCGGGTCGAGCACGAACAGGCCGGACTCCTGGTCCAAGATGGCGCTGACGACCACGGTGTCGCTGTCGAAGAACGCGTAGTTGCTCCATGTCCCGACGAACTCGGTGGGGTCCCCGGCAGGGAAGACGTCGAAGTGCGCGACCTCGGTGAACTCGGCGTCCACCAGCGACGACTCGGCGAGGTCGAAGATGCGCAGCCCAGCGGCGTAGTTCGACTGGTACATGAACCCGTCGGTGAGGTAGAGGTTGTGGTCGATGACCGAGGTCTCGTGCGCGAACGCCTTCGGGGTCGGCGGGTCGTCGAGGTCGGACACGTCCATGGTGTAGGTGGTGGTGCTGTCGACCGTGCCGCCGGTCTCGTCGCCCTCGTCGCCGAAGACGAAGACCGAGTGGTCGGTGTTCAGCCAGCCCTGGTGGGTGTAGGCGGCGGTGTCGTAGGTGGTGATGGACAGGATCTCGGGAGCCGTCGGGTCGGTGACGTCGTAGATCACCACAGCGTCCTCGTTGGAGCCGAAACAGATCTCGCTGCCCTGATGGTCGGCATCGGGTCCATGGTAGATCACGCACTGCACGTCGTGGACGTAGTTGTTGTTTGGGGCTTCAGGGTCGGTGGGCGGCGGGACGAGCGCGCAGCCGAGGAACGTCGGGTTCAGCGGATCGCTGATGTCCACCATGTGCAGGCCGCCGTTCTCCGGGTCGTCGCCCCCGTTGACGCAGGTGTTGGAGCCCACCGGATAGGCGACGTCGGTCTCCTCGTTCACGAAGACGTTGTGTACGTGTCCGAGCCCGTCCTCGCCCTCGGGGCCGCCCCTGTACAGGGCGTCGGCCTCGAAGGTGGTGGGCGGGGAACCGGTGGCCTCGCGGAGCTTGGTGAGGTCGAACACCTGCATCCCGTGCCCATCGATCTCGGACACGATGTAGGCGAAGTTGTCGGCCACCTTGATGTCTCGCCATAGCAGGAACGCGCCGGGGACCTCGCTCGGGAGTTGCCCGAGGAACACGGGGTCGGCGGGGTCGGTCACGTCCACGAAGCCCGTCGCCAGGCTGGATCCGATGATCGCGTACTCCTTGCCGGTCTCGGGGTCGGTCCAGCCCCAGATGTCGTTGCCGTTGCCCTGGCCGAGCACCGCCAGCGGCAGGAACGCATCCATGTCGACGTGATCGCACGGGTACTGCGCCGCCATCCCGTCCTCGCAGTCGGCGCCCGGGCCAGCCTGAGCCGACGCCGGTGCAGGTGCGCCGAGAGACACGGCCACGACCATCACCGCGGCGACCGCCGCCGCGGTCAGGCCGGCGCGCACGAGACGGATCTGGTCCATGGTGTCCCCAACTGTCTGTACGCAGGTTGACCCCCGACGATCCCCGCCGAGTCGTGAATGCGGACCACCGTAAGGCTGGTGGGTGGCGTTGTCAGATACGTCATAGGCGGCGTTCACGCAGCCGTGCTCCGGGGCGGTTGCGACCCGCCACTTGAGGCGCCAAGGCTCGATAGCAGATACCAGCCGCCCGACGCCGTGGTTTCGGGCGGAGGCATTG
The DNA here is from genome assembly GCA_964615175.1 of uncultured Burkholderiales bacterium. GTDB lineage: Bacteria > Actinomycetota > Acidimicrobiia > IMCC26256 > JACPCJ01 > CAZTOV01. Next base: position 272 of record CAZTOV010000299.1, on the reverse strand, counting down.
AGCCTGGATCCGCCCATAGCAGCCTAGTGGCTGCATCCGGGTCTTCGGCCGTCTTGTCGTCAGGGCGTCGGGAACTCGCCGAGGATGTGATCGGGGTCGTAGTCGCGTTTGACGGTTGTCAGCTGGTCGAGGTCTCCCCAGGTGCGAGCATCGCTGTGGCTGTGCGCGCGGTACCCGACAGTCAGCCCGCGAGCGGGTCGTCGACCTGGGCGTCCTTGAAGCCTCGGCGGTTCCAGGTCGGCAGGGACCTGGCCAGCTTTCGGGGGCCGGTC
>CAZTOV010000298.1:0-2630 GCA_964615175.1 uncultured Burkholderiales bacterium | reverse complement strand
ACGCGGTCGACGTGCTCACGTTCCACCGCGCCAAGGGGCTCGAGTGGCCGGTCGTCTTCGTGACCGGCGTCGAGGACGGGTTCGTTCCCATCGCTCACGCCGCCACCGACGCCGCGCGGACCGAGGAACGACGTCTTCTCCACGTCGCCTTCACCCGGGCGGAGCGCCGGCTGCACGTGTCCTGGGCTCGCCGCCGGAGCTTCCGCGGCGCGTCCGGCTCGACCACGTCGGACCGTGAACTCAGCCCGTTCCTCGTCGGCGTCGCGCCGTATCTCGACGACCACGCGCCCGTCGAGCGCCGCAGCCACCCCGAGACCGAACACGGCCGGGCCGTACTCCAGGAAACGGCGTCCCGGCTGCGGGAATCCGACCCCGACACCTCGTCGGGTCTTCGACCTCCCCCCGATCCGCTACTCGAGGCGCTCCACGCGTGGCGCGATCGTCGTGCGCGCGCCGCCGGGGTTCCCCCCGCCGCCGTCCTCGACGACGCCACCCTGCGGGCCGTCTCGGAACGTCGCCCTCGCGTGCCGGATGACCTCGTCGAGCTGCCCGGACTGGGAGCATCGCGGCTCGCCCGCTACGGCTCGGAGATCGTCGGTCTCGTGGTGGAGTACATTGAGAGGAGCGACGAGACCCAGGGTTGAGGCCCCGGGGGAACAGGAGGGCGTCATGGTCCGTGCCGAGGCTCCACTCCGATCCGACGAGGGCTGGCCGTATCCCGACGGAGCGGCCGAACCGGTCGCCGACGACCCGATCGACCTCGACGTCCTCGAAGTTCGCGCCGATCCTCACCTGTATGACGCGCTCACCGACGACGAACGTTCGGTGTTGCTGGCGCGCTTCGGCCTCGCCGACGGCCGCGCCCGTTCGATGAAGGATCTGGCACGCGAGCGGGGCACGACCCACGCCGAGGTCCGCGAGGTGCTCGAGTCGGCCCTCCACAAGGTCAAGACCAAGCTCGAGGCCCTCGACGAGGACTAGCTGAAGGCGGCTCGGAGGGCATCGCCCGCGGCCGCGACGGTCTCGAGGTCGGCGGCGTCCTCCCGGCCGAGGTTCACGATGATCCCGTCGAGCCCCGCTTCGTGGAGCCCGGCGACCTGTTCGGTGATCTGCTCGGGTGGACCGATGATCGCGAACTCCGACGCCACGTCCTCGTCGACGCCCATGGCCTCGAGCAACGCCTGCTTCCGCTGCTCCGCCGTCGCCGCGTCCGGCCCGGTCACCAGGGTGACGAGTGCCGTCTTGACGATCTCCTCGGGATCGCGACCCACGTCGCCGCAGTGCCTCTCGAGCACGTCGAGCTTCTGTCGGACCCCGTCGGGACGAGTAGCGAAGATGTTGCACATGTCGGCGTGCTGGGCCACCAGGCGCAGCGTCCGCTTCTCACCGCTCCCGCCGACAAGGATCGGGGGGCCGCCGTCGCGGATCGGCCGGGGCAGGTTCCGCGCCTCGTTGATCGAGGAGTGGCGGCCCTCGAAGCTCGCACGGTCCTCGGTGAACATGGCCCGGCAGATCTCGAGCGCCTCCTCGAGACGGTCGAGTCGCTCACCGGCGGGAAGGAGCGACCCGTAGCCGTAATGCTCGTGCTCCTCCTCGAACCACGCCGCACCGATCCCGAGAATGGCCCGGCCCTGCGAGATCACGTCGAGTGTGGTGACGATCTTCGCCACCAGCGCGGGGTTCCGGTAGGTCACGCCGGTGACGAGGGTCCCCAACTCCACCTTCGATGTCCGCGCGGCCAACGCGCCGAGGGTCGTGTACGCCTCGAGGATCGGCTCGTCGACGCCCCCGAGCATCGGCAGCTGCTCGAAGTGGTCCATCAGCCACACCGAATCGAAGCCGGCGCCCTCGGCGGCGCCGGCGATACCGGCCACCGTCTCGAACAGTCGATCGTCGGAGACCGGGTAGGTGAAGCCGGGGATCTGGAATCCGAGGTGGGTCATGGCAGCCCACCCTAATGGGACGGATCGACAGTCGAGTCGCCCGGGGTAGGGCACGCGGACCACAGGCCCCGGCGAGCCCGCCGGGCCTCGAACTCGGCGTCGAGCAGCGCCCGGCCGTGGCGCCCGTTGGGCGGGATGACGAGCAGGGTCGCGTAGCCCCGGCGGAGCAGCTCGTCGTTGAACCGGCGGGCGCCTACGTGCACGAACGCCAGCAGCCGCCCGTACGCGTCGCGGGTCTCGACGTCGAACTCGAGCCGCACGGTGCGACCGGCCAACGCGCGGCGGGTGAAGGCGGTCGCCTCGGGACCGAGGCACTCCACCGGCTGACCGGGCGCCACGGTCTCGGGCGTGTCGACACCGAGGAGTCGGACGGTGTCGGCGCGTCCGTCCCGGGCGACCCGGATCGTGTCGCCGTCGACGACCTCGATGACCTGCGCCACCGTGGCCGACCGGCGCGCGTCGCCGAGCCGCCACCCCCCGAGCGAGGCGGCGGCCACCAGGGCCACGATCGCCACCGCTCGGCGAGGCATGCTTCCTCCCGCCGACATCTCGTCGGCTCCTCCAACATCAGGGGTCCCCGCCGGAACCTCTGGTTCCGGCGGGGGTTGGGATGGGCCCCCTGCCCCATCCGTGGCCGTCCTCGCTCCGTGCGCCGAACGGCCTTGCTCCCTACATCGTCGCGGAGCC
>CAZTOV010000297.1:0-2636 GCA_964615175.1 uncultured Burkholderiales bacterium | reverse complement strand
GCCCGCCGATGGCCCGGGGGTTCTCGCCGATGGCGATCTCGAGACCCAGCTCGGGAATCTCGATCAACGGTGACGCCGGGATGGCTTCCTCGCCGAAGACGTCCTGGAAGCGGAGGATGTTGGTGACGTCGCCCGTGGTCTGGTCGATGATTCGCAGGATCGGGGTCTCGGGCGAGACCTCGCCGGGCCCGTAGTGGATGTACCCCGAGTTGCCGGTGGCCACCGCCCGCAGCACCCACTCGCCCAGCACCTCGATGGTGAACACGGCCTCGTCACCCAGGTTGACGGTGACGGGGGCGATGGTCATGCGGGTCTCGCTCATCACACCGAGGGCGTCACCCTCGACGGTGCCGTCCTGGGCGACCTGGGGCACCAGGCGGGTGCGCGACGTCGTGTCGACCACGGCGCGGCCGTTGTCGGGGGCGTCGAGGGCCAGCACCGGCTGTTCGAGCCCCTCGGGGTCGTTGGCGGTCTGGTCCTGGTCCAGGAGCTGGACGTCGGCCGCTTCGGCGTGGCCGAAGGACAGGTCCTCACCCAGCGCACAGACGGCTTCGGGGACCCAGTTGGCCTCGGCCTGACCGCGCAGCGCGGTGGCCCACGCCAGAGGGTCTGCCTCCGGCGGAAGCGACAGCAGCTCCTGGGTCACGAGGTCGGTGCTGGGTGGCGCCGACGCCTCGGCCGGCTCCACCACCTGGATCTGTCCGGCGCTCGACGGAGGCGCCAGCCCGACCCCCGCTTCGAAGGCCATGCCGCGCCCGTAGGTGTTCTGGTCGGGCAGGGCGGGCTGGATGATCCGCTCCACCTCGCTCAGGATCTCGTCGGTGAGCCCCGTCGAGTCGGCGGCCGCGTTCGATGACGCCACCTCGACGTCGACCAGCCGGGTGGTCGAGTCGTCGGCGGGATTCGTCCCTTCGATGGCGTCGGCGTGGAGGATCGTGCCGGTGGCGAAGCCGCCGAAGTCGGCGTCGCTCGACGTCACCTGGGCGTCGGCGCCCGGCGTCGCCACGATGAGTGACATGACGAGGGCGCCGATTCCCACGAAGCCGAGGATGGTGTTTCGTGTGTTCAAGGAGTACTCCTGTGGTTTGAATGCGGCGTTCCGTGCCGTGGGCGGCTTCTCGTTGACGAGATCGTGCGTTCGCCTCTCAAGGACGTTCGCCTCTCAAGGAAACGTGCGTTTGCCTCTCAGGGAAACGGGCGAAGGCGAAATTTCTTTCGTTGCCGACCTGGCAGTTGTTGGAGTGTTGATCCTTCCGTGATCACACTTCGTGGCCGATCGAGGGCCTTCCTCCTGGAAATATCTGTCAGCCACCCAGATGGGTTACCGGGTTGGTGGGGGTTCGTACACATTGATGGCGAATCCGGCATCGGCGGTGAACGGCGAATACCGCCAGTCGTCCCATCGGTCTCGGAGCCGGAGCCCGGCGAGGCGGGCCATGAGGTCCAGCTCGGCCGGCCACGCGTAGCGGATGGGGACGGGCAGGATCTCGGTGCCGTCCTCCCGCAGCACGACCAGGACAGAGTCGATGCGCTGCTCGACCGGGTCGTGGCGGGTGGCGTTGAGCACGACCTCGTCGACCTCGACGCGCCGGGCCGTCGTCGGCTGCACGGCACCGAGGCGTTCGGGGTCGGGGACGAAGGTCTCGATGACCAGTGCTCCGCCGGGCTCGAGATGCCGGGCCGCGTTCGCGAACAGCCGCACCTGCGCCTCCTGGGTGAGGAGGTTGAACACGATGTTGAAGACGCCGAACACGAGGGGGAAGCGACGCTCCAGGTCGACCTCGGTGACGTCTCCGAGCGTGCACCCGACCTGCTCGGCTCCCGGCTTGGCTCGCAGGCGCTCGAGCATCGCCTCCGAGGTGTCGACGCCGTGGACTGCGACGCCCCGACGCGCGAGCGGCAGGGCGACGCGCCCTGTTCCCACGCCCAGCTCGAGCGCGCTGCCGTTGCCCGCCAGGTCGGCGAGTGTGGTCACCATGGGGTCGTCGTCGCGGAGCGGCGGGTACCAGTCGTCGTAGACGTCGGCCCAGTGCCGTCCGTACGCCGAGGGGTCGAAGCCGCGCACGTGCACCGACCGATCAGCCGGCGATCTTCAGCGCTGCCATGACGCCGTCGCGGATCGGCACGATCTGGCTCACGAATCGCCGGTCCGCGACCACGAGGCGGTTGTGCTCACGGATCGCTTCCACCCATCCGGGAAACCGCTCGTCGGGCTTGCCCGTGGCGGCGTGTCCTCGCCAGAGGGTGTTGTCGCACAGGTAGAGACCGCCGACCCGGAGCCGCTCGGCACCCGCACGGAAGCAGTCCGGGTAGCCGCCCTTGTCGACGTCGCAGTACACGACGTCGAACTCGCCGTCGGTCGCGGCCATCCCCTCCAGCGCGTCGCCCACCCGGTAGTCGACCACATCCCACACCCCCGCCGCGGAGAGGTATCGCTCCGCGGCAGCGGCGTTGTCGGGGTCGCCGTCGGTGCAGGTCACCGCCCCGTCGGGCCCCACGGCGCGGGCGAACCAGTAGGCGGAGTAGCCGAAGCCCGAGCCCAGCTCCATGACCCGGCGGGCGCCGATGGAACGGGCCGACATCTCGAGGAACCTCCCCACCGCCGGCCCCACGATGGGAAAGCCCTCGTCCGCGGC
>CAZTOV010000296.1:0-2641 GCA_964615175.1 uncultured Burkholderiales bacterium | reverse complement strand
GCCTCGAAGTACCTCACGATGGTCCACCTCGCGGCCCTGATGCAGGGACCGGCGCTGGTGGCGGTCGGCTTCGCCATCACCATTTCGGAGCTGTCCGCGCGGATCGATACGACCGCGGCCGTGCTGCTCGCCGTGGGTTCACTGCTGTTGCTGGCCAAGGACACCCTCAACTGGCGCCAAGGTGTGGTTGACGAGTTCGCCGAGAACTCCGCCGGTCTGGCGATCGGCAACGTCTTCGGACCCGTGCATCTCGTCGGAATCGTCCTCGCCACCGTGGCGGTGCTCAGCGGAATCTGAGTGGTCGAGATCGTGGTCGTCCGCACGATCCGTCGAGGCGGCCTGCTCGGCCGTTTCCCCAGTGGTCGGAGTTCGGCAGTTACTCCGCGGTGGGCCGCACAGCTCCGAGCTCTCGGAGAAGCCCGAAGGTGTTCCACTGACCCCACCATTCGGTGATGAGTCCGTTCTCGACTCGTGCGAACGCAATTCCGGGGATCTCGACGCGCTTCCCCGTCGGTTCCATATTCTGAAGCCAGCCCGGACCACCTGGCCCCGTGTGCGTTCCCACGAATCGCCACCGGCTCGCTACCTGATCGCCCTCGGCGACGAGGTCATCGACGGAGTAGGACAGATCAGGGAAGGGTTGGAGATACGCGAACTCTGTCTCCAGGAATTCGTCGCGGTCGAACGGACCGTAGACGAACCGGTCCGACAGCGTGTTGGCAACGGCCTCTCGGTCGTGAGCGTTGAAGCCGTCGAACATCCGCCGGACGACCTGTTTGTTCTCCTCCACCGATGACATCTGCAGATCTCTCCTCTCCGTACTCGCCGTCAGACTCTGTTCACGCGTGAGCAACCTCGCAAGCGGAGGTCGCGTGGAGATCCCCGACGCGTGTCGGTCGCAGACGCTCAGACCGGCGGCTCACAGGGTCCGACAACCCGGACGCGCTGATGAACGCCATCGGCAGGTCGAGGGCGGTTCAGCTGGCGGGTCGTTGGCGGTCGAGTTCGTGCTGGACGGCCCGGCGGATCCAGGCGCTGAGGGAGCGGTCGTCGGCGTCGGCTCGTTCGCGGATGGCGTCGAGGGTGTCTTCGGGGAAGCGGACGGGGACGATCTCGGTGAGCTTCCCGCGCCGACGCCGCCCCGGGCCTCGGGCTCTCGGGTCTCCTTGGTGTCCGGGAGCGGCGTTTGGCGGGCGGCTTCGGCCACCCCGCTCGGCTAGTGTCCCGAGTCAGAAATCCGGTGATGATTTCAGCGAGACAGATTCGTTCCTGGCAAGGACGCAGGACGAAGGAGGTGCCACAGCCCACCTTCGAGGACGAGGACGCAGCCAGGGGCGGAGCTGGCCGATGAAATCGCGGCGGATTTCTGACTCGGGACACTAGGGTCGCAGCGTGGCCCACGCACTGGATCCCCACTTGTGACTGCCGCGGAGCCGTCGGCGCTCGTGCCGAACCATCACGGTGACCACCCGGGGTTCGCCGGGGTCACCGGCGTCCTGGCCGGGCTCACGATGGTGCTGGGGCGGGGACGAATCGCCCGGCTCGCCTGCGACCTCGCGGCCGTGACGGCCGACGATCACGTGGTCGACGTGGGGTGCGGTCCGGGAGCCGCGGCGCGGGCGGCAGCCCGGCGGGGTGCCGAGGTGACCGGAGTGGACCCGGCCTCGGTGATGCTGGGGATGGCCCGGCGGCTCACCTTCGGCAAACCGTCGGTCACGTGGACCGAGGGAATGGCCGAAGACCTGCCGCTTCCCGACGGAGCCGCCACCGTCGTCTGGTCACTGGCCACCGTGCACCACTGGCCGCTGCTCGACGAGGGGCTCGCCGAGGCACGACGGGTGCTGAAACCGGGAGGCCGGTTCCTGGCCATCGAGCGGAAGGCCCGCCCGGGGGCGAAGGGCCTGGCCAGCCACGGCTGGACCCGCGACCAGGCCGACGCCTTCGCCGACCACTGCCGAGACGCGGGGTTCACCGATGTGGCCGTGGCTCGTCACAAGCCGGGGTGGATCCCCCAGCTGTCGGTGCTGGCGACCCGGCCCTGACCCACCACTCGCCTCGGCGCGAGCGCCATCCCGGTAGGGTTCGTTCCGATGGAGCGTGAGCCGGGTGACCCGAGAGCATTGCTGAAGGTCTGGATGGAGTGGGAGGACGGCGAGACCCCTCCCGGCAAGGTCATCTCCGACCTCAAGGTGCGCGGGATGCGAGAACTCCTCGACCGCCTGGTGGAGCAGATGCCCGGCGAGCCCGAGGGCGGGTCGGCCTCCGAGTCTTGAACGGTTCGGGCCGCGGCGGCGAGCAGCGCATTCCCCGCCCCCCACTGGCGCGGAGCGGTCGTCCGGCCCCGTGGGCGCGTCTCGAACCGGAGCAGCGCCGGCTCGGTCTCGACGCCATCCGCGAGGCGTGCCGCCGGCTCCCGCCGCCCCGCCAACACCTCATCCGCGTGCCCGGCATCCGCGCCGCCGGGGTGCTGATGCCCTTCTTCGAGCGCGAGCGCGAGGGCGAAGCGTGGCTGGTGCTCACCAAGCGCCCCGATCACATGCCCACCCACAGGGGCGAGATCGCCTTCCCGGGCGGCAAGCGCGAGGAGGGCGACCGCTCGCTCCGCGACACCGCGCTCCGCGAGCTCGAGGAGGAGATCGGC
>CAZTOV010000295.1:0-2641 GCA_964615175.1 uncultured Burkholderiales bacterium | reverse complement strand
CGGTGGGCCCGCCTGGATTCGAACCAGGGACCGACGGATTATGAGTCCGCTGCTCTCACCACCTGAGCTACGGGCCCCGAGGGAAGCCTTCCACACCCGCCAGACCGCACGCGAGCATGACGGTGCTGGTTGAATACGTTCGTGCGGGCACGCTTGGGTAGAACCGGTCTTCGGCTCCGGACGTGGGTCGACATCTTCCGTTCCAGCATGTTCTTCTACCCGGTCACGTTCGTGGCCGCGGCGGTGGGGCTGGCCGTCTTCACGCTGTGGCTCGACTCGCGGATCGACGGCGACGACGTACCGCTCAGCCTGGCGTCGACGGTGGGGAGCGCCCGTGCGGTCCTGGGCACCATCGCCGGTGCCACCATCACGGTGGCGGGCATCACCTTCTCGGTGACGGTGGTGGCCGTACAGCTCGCCGCCAGTCAGCTCTCGCCCCGGGTGATGCGGCAGTTCCTCCGCGACCGCTTCCAACAATCGATCGTCGGGCTCACGGTGGGCACCTTCACCTATGCGCTCCTCGTCCTCCGGTCCACCCGGGCACCTGGAGGCGAGGGCCGGGAGCCCATCGTCCCCAACCTGTCGGTCACGGTGGCGGTGATCCTCGCCGTCGTCACCGTCATCGCCATCCTGGCGTTCATCGATCGCAGCGCTCGTTCGATGCAGGCGGGTCAGGTGATCTCCCGGGTGACCCGGGAGACGCTCGCCCTCGTCGAAGAGATCGGGGCCCGGGACGCCATCGGGGAACCCGCGCCGAACACCGACCCACCCGACCGGGCCGGCCTGCGGGTGGATGCCGACCGCAGCGGGTGGATCCAACAGATCGACCACCGGACGCTGCTGGCCGGACTGCCCCCGGGAACCGCGGCGCGCCTCGAGACCCGGGTGGGCATGTACGTCGTCACCGGCGAGCCGCTGGCCACCCTGTGGCCCCCCGACGACGAACACGTCGAGTTGGAAGAACGGGCGGTGCAGGGAGCCTTCCGCGTCGGTCGTGAGCGCACCATGGCCCAGGACGTGGAGTTCGGCTCCCGCCAGCTCGTCGACATCGCGCTGCGTGCGCTCTCGCCCGGCGTCAACGACCCCTCGACCGCCTACGAGGCCATCGTCCACCTCGGGGAGTTCCTCGGCGCGCTCATGACCCGCCCCCTCCCCGCACCCGTGGTGACCGACGACGAGGCACGCACACTGTTCCGCCCCCACGATCTCTCGGGTCCTGATTTCGTCGGCCGGGCCTTCGACCAGATCCGGACGTCGAGCGCGGAGTCGCCGGATGTCGCGCACATGCTCGTGCTCACCCTCGGGTCGCTCGAGAGGATCGCCGCCGATGGTGGGCACGAAGACATGGAGACAGCGATTCGTCGCCAGATCGATCTGACGCTCGCCACGCTCGATCGCGGCTCGCCACTCCCCGACGACCGGGCGGCCGTGTACGCGGCGGCCGGACGCGAAGCTCCGGTCCCCTCCTGACCGTCACACCCCCACGCGACACTCGACGGCGCGGACGAGAACCCGACTGTCGAGTGACACGGAGACCACCATGGGCTACCGGGGGAAGGTCCGCGAGCGCGAGCAGGCCCGCCGGCTGCGGGCGAAGGGCTACACCATGCTGGAGATCGCCGAGAGGGTCCGTGTCTCGAAGTCGTCGGTCTCCCTGTGGACCCGCGACGTCGAGTTCGCACCCCGGCGCCGTCCGAGCGGTCGCCGGTCCCGACCGCAGCAACCCAACGCCCTCCAGCGCCGCAAGCAGGCCGAGATCGAAGCGATGAACGATGCGGGCGTCGCTCGGATCGGCGTTCTCAGCGAACAAGCGTTCCTCGCTGCGGGAACGGCCCTCTACGGTGGTGACGGCTCCAAAACGGATGGGCGTGTGTCGTTTGCGAACAGCAATCCGGCGATGGTGGCCTTCTTCACCGCCTGGCTCCGAACGTTCTTCGACATCGACGAATCGCGACTCCGTGTGCGCCTCTATCTCCACCAGGGACTCGATCTCGCGGCTGCCGAGGCCTTTTGGTCTGACATCACGAAGATTCCCCGATCACAATTCGGCAAGGCATATCGCGCGATTCCAGACTCGAGCATCCGCAAGGCCAAGCACATCTACGGGTGTGCGCACGTCAGCATCTCGTGTACTCGGACCCATCGGCAGATCATGGGCCTCATCAGGGCGCTGCTAGATTCGCGCTGCCTTCCGGGGTAGCTCAGTTGGAAGAGCGCTCGACTGTTAATCGAGTTGTCGTGGGTTCGAGCCCCACCCCCGGAGCAACTCCCTGATGCACTCCCGCTCCCGACGCGCTATGACTGGGGTATGAGTATTCGCTTCCGACTCGGGCTCGTCATCGGCTTCGCCGCCGGGTACTACCTCGGCACGCGCGCCGGCGAGGAGCGGTACAAGCAGATCCGCCAGTCTCTCGAGCGCATGCGGCGGTCGGAGCTGGTCGACAAGGCGAAGGCGGGCGTCGACCTCGCGGTCGAACGGGCCCGCGAGTCGCTCGAGAAGCCCGAGGAAGAGCAGATCGCCGCGCCCTGAGCGCCGGCGTCAGTTCTCCTCGAGGTAATCCTTCAACCGCTGGCTGCGCGCGGGGTGGCGCAGCTTGGCCAACGTCTTCGACTCGATCTGGCGGATCCGCTCGCGGGTGAC
>CAZTOV010000294.1:0-2646 GCA_964615175.1 uncultured Burkholderiales bacterium | reverse complement strand
GCACTCCGGGCACCGGCCCAGCCAGCGAGGGGTCTCGGCGCCGCACTCCCGACACGTGAAGATCGACTTGGTCTTGGCCATTTGTTCTCCCGCCGACATCTCGTCGGCTCCTCCTACATCGGGGGTCCCCATCGGAACCTCTGGTTCCGATGGGGGTTGTGGTGGGGCCCCTGCCCCACCAGCGGCCGTCCGAGCACCGAACGCCAGACGGCCTCTCTGGTGATTCCCGCGAGCGTACGGGCGGGGTCTGACAGTCACGATCTGCCCGCTGGGTCCGCTTTGCCGCCCGGACACCCTCGATACGATCGGCCCCGTGACGGCGATCGAGGTACTCGAGTGGGCTACGCGTTTCGCCTTCCTCGGGTTGGCCATCGTCGCCACCCGTGCCTGGATTCGGACCCGCCACCGCTCAGCGGCCTGGCTCGCGGTCACCTTCGTGGATCTCGGCCTCGTGGTCGCCGCGGGGCTGGTGGCACCCGACGAGCCGGAGGGCGTAGCCGCGGAGATCTTCACCCGGGCTCTGGTCGTCGCGCTGCTCCTCTTCCCCTACCTGCTCTATCGCTTCGCCGACTCCTTCGAACCCGGGACCAGTTTCGGGTCCGGCGCCGCCGCCCTGGCCACCGCGGCGGTGGTGGTCGCCACGGTCGCACTCCCCGACTTCCCGTCGGAGGGCGATCCACGCTCGGCGTGGTTCACGGCCTACCTGATCGGCGTCCTCCTCGTGTGGGTCGCGCTGTCGTTCACCGTCGCGCGGCGACTGTGGCGAGCCGGGCTCGAGGAGCCGCGCCTGGCTCGGCGTCGCATGCGCCTGCTCGGTGGCGCCGCCGTGACGCTCGCGGGAGCGCTCGTCATCAGCGGCCTGGCGGGCGACGCCAGCGACGAGGGGGGTGTCGTGATCGCGGTGCAGCTCGTGGCCCTGCTCAGCGCCGGGCTGTTCCTGTCCGGCTACGCGCCGCCCCGGCCCCTCCGTGAGTGGTGGCGGCGCCGCGAGCGCGAACGACTTCGCCAAGCGGAGTTCGGCTTGATGGAGGCGCTCGAGCCCGGTGACGTGCTCGACATCGTCCTCCCCCACGCCGCCGAGTTGGTTGGCGCCAGATCGGTGACCTTCGAGCCCAGGGCTTCCGCGGGCGCGCCCACGATGGCATCCCGACACGATGCGGTGTGGGTCGACCTGCGGGGAGGCCGGCTCGTCGCCGAGGTCAGCCCGTACGCGCCGCTCTTCGGCGACGAGGAGATCCAACTGCTCCGGGGACTCGGAGTGGTCGCCGACCTTGCCCTCGAGCGGTCACGTCTCTTCGTCGCCGAGCAGGAGGCCCGGCGCGAGGCCGAACGGTCCAACGAGGAGCTCGAGCAGTTCGCCTACGCCGCGTCGCACGACCTCAAGGCACCGCTTTCGGTGCTCTCCGGCTTCGTCCAACTGCTCCGCGAACGGCATCTCGACGAACTCGGGAAGGACGCGGAATTCCTCGACGTCATGTCGGGAACCATCGCCCGGATGGGCCAACTGATCGCCGATCTCTTGCAGCTGTCGCGGATCGGCCGCACCGACCACGACCTGGAGGTCACGAAGCTCGCCGACGTGGTCGACGATGCCCTCGCCAACCTCAACCCCGAGGTGCAGCAAACGGGGGCTGTGATCACCGTCGGTGATCTTCCGGACGCTCGACTCGACCGCAGTCTCGGTGTGCTGATCTTCCAGAACCTCGTCAGCAACGCCCTGAAGTATTCGGGTGGGTCGAAGCCGCGGGTGAAGATCAGCGCGCAGGAGAACGGTCGCTGGGCGACCATCGAGGTCGCCGATCAGGGTGAGGGCATGGAGCCGGAAGCCCTCGACCGCATCTTCACGCCTTTCGTGCGGCTCCATGGGCAGGGCGACGATGAGCCACCGGGCACCGGCATCGGCCTCGCGCTCGTGAAGAAGGCTGTGGCCGTACACGGGGGCGACATCGACGTGGAGTCGCAGCCCGGCAAGGGGTCGACCTTCCGCTTCACCGTCCCGGGTGTGGAGTGAAGGTTCACCACACGACCTCGTCGGGGCCGACCGTCTCGTCGTCGGGTCGGGGCTCACCGCCGGCGGGTCGCCCGAGAACGATCCGGCCGGTGAACACGACAACGGCGAGCAGTAACGCCACGGCACCGAAGGCGAGCCAGAAGATCCGGAGTACGTCGAGCGACGACGACGACGCCCGCAGCTCGGCCGCCTCGCCGATGTCCGGGGACCAGCGGGGCTCGCCGCCGGCGGACGCGGGCGCATTGTTCGACCCGTCCCCGGGCATGGCCACAATCACCTCGACGCGGAACACACCCGCGAGCCGCTCGGAGAGGAAGTCCTGCAGCGCTTCGATCTCGACGCCTTCGCCCTCCAATTCGGTGGCGAGCGCGTCGTCGCCGGGATCGAGGGCGGTGGCGCCCACTCCCCCCTCGAGGGAGACGGTTCCGGCGAACTCGTAGTCGGTGGTGAAGAAGCCGCGGTCGCGGGTCACCCGGAAGTCCCGGAAAGGACCGGCATCGCCCGACAGTTCGTCGATCACGTCACCCAGCTGCTCGGGCGTCCCGAACCGCTTGGTGGCAACCGCCTCGGCGCCCCCGCTGTCGACCTCGTCGTCGACGTCGACCTCCCAACCGGCCTGGATGAGGTCGGCGACC
>CAZTOV010000293.1:0-2661 GCA_964615175.1 uncultured Burkholderiales bacterium | reverse complement strand
CCGTTCAAGGGCGGCATCCGCTACCACCCCGCAGCCGAGATCGACGAGGTCCGCGCGCTGGCCTCGCTCATGACCTGGAAGACCGCCATCGTCGACGTTCCCTACGGCGGAGGCAAGGGCGGAATCGCCGTCGACTCCTCCGACTTCTCGGCCATCGAGAAGGAGAAGATGACCCGCACCTACACGCGGGCCATCTCGAAGATCATCGGCGACCACACCGACATCCCGGCGCCGGACATGAACACCAACGCCCAGACGATGGGCTGGATCATGGACGAGTACTCGCAGATGTTCGGCTACACGCCGGGTGTCGTGACCGGGAAGCCCATCGCCCTCGGCGGCAGCTTCGGGCGTGAGGCCGCCACCGGCCGGGGTTGTGTGGTCGTCATGGAGGAGGCGGTGAAGGCCGTCGGGGGCATCGAGCCCGGCGCCACCGTGGCCATCCAGGGGTTCGGCAACGTCGGCTCGTGGGCCGGCCGCATCGCCCACGAGCGCGGCTACAAGGTGGTGGCGACGTCGGACGCTCGGGGCACGATCTTCGCCGGCGACGGTCTCGACGTCCCGGGCCTCGTCGACCACCTCGCCGCCGGCGGCGACCTGCTGGAGTTCGGCGGGGCCGAGAAGCTCGAGCGCGACGACGTGCTCACGCTCGACGTCGACGTCCTGCTGCCGGCGGCGATCGGTGAGGTCGTCCATGCCGGCAACCACGACCAGATCAACGCCAAGCTCATCGTCGAGGGCGCCAACCACCCGGTGACCCCGTGGGCCGACGCGGCGCTCGCCGAGCGGGGCGTGGTCGTCGTGCCCGACATCCTTGCCAACGCCGGGGGCGTGCTCACCAGCTACTTCGAGTGGGTGCAGAACATCCAGCAGTTCCGGTGGAGCGAGGAGGACGTCAACCGAAGGCTCACCGACCGTCTCCAGCAGGCCTGGGCCGACGTCTACTCCCTCTCCGGGGAGCGTGACATCACCCTGCGCGAATCCGCCTTCGTCCTCGCCGTAGCCCGCGTCGCCGAGGCGTCCGCCCTCCGGGGGATTCTGTAGCGCGCTCCCGGCGGCCCACCCCTTGGTTCTTGGCTGCGTTTTGCCCGCTCAGCGGGCAAAACGCAGCCAAGAACGAGGGTTATGGCGCGAGGGCGGCGATCGGGATCACGCCGATGCCGTCGTCACGCATGTAGCCGAATCCGGTGGCGCAGATCACCGCGGCGGCGGCGAGCGATGGGTCCACGAAGTGACTCGTGACGTCCGGCGGCGGGTTTCGGGAATACATCCGCACCCACATACCTTGACACCAGGTGACTCAGGTTTCATGAGCACGAGAAGGCCGGTTCGCTCGTAGCGGCGCCGGCCGAAGCACCAACAGTAGGAGGAATATTCATGGGTAAAGCGGTCGGAATCGACCTCGGAACCACCAACTCCGTGGTGGCCGCCCTCGAGGCGGGCGAGCCCACCGTGATCACCAACGCCGAGGGGGCGCGCACGACGCCGTCCGTGGTCGCGTTCACCGACAAGGGTGAGGTGTTGACCGGCGAGGTCGCCAAGCGCCAGGCCATCACCAACCCGGACCGCACCGTCCATTCGGTGAAGCGCCACATGGGCACCGACTGGACGGTCAAGATCGACGAGAAGGAGTACACGCCGCAGGAGATCTCCGCGCGGGTGCTCCTGAAGCTCAAGCGCGACGCCGAGTCGTACCTCGGCGACGACGTCACCGAGGCCGTGATCACGGTCCCCGCGTACTTCGACGACGCGCAGCGCCAGGCCACCAAGGAGGCCGGTCAGGTCGCCGGGCTCGAGGTGCTCCGCATCATCAACGAGCCCACCGCCGCCGCCCTCGCCTACGGCCTCGACAAGGAGGAAACCGACCAGACCATCCTGGTCTTCGACCTCGGCGGCGGGACCTTCGACGTCTCGCTCCTCGACATCGGCGAAGGGGTGTTCGAGGTCAAGGCGACCCACGGCGACACCAACCTCGGTGGCGACGACTGGGACCAGCGCGTCATCGACTGGCTCGTCGAGCAGTTCAAGAACGCCAACAACGTCGACCTCTCACAGGACAAGATGGCGCTCCAGCGGCTCAAGGAAGCGGCCGAGAAGGCCAAGATCGAGCTGTCGTCGGCCGGCGAGACCACGATCAACCTCCCGTTCGTCACCGCCACCGACTCGGGGCCGCTCCACCTCGAGGAGAAGCTGACCCGGGCCAAGTTCCAGGAGCTGACCGCCGACCTCGTCGAGAGGTGCCGCGGCCCCTTCGAGCAGACGATCAAGGACGCGGGGCTCAGCACCGACCAGATCGACCACATCATCCTCGTCGGCGGCTCCACCCGCATGCCCGCCATCCAGGAGCTGGTGAAGGAGCTGACCGGTAAGGACCCGCACAAGGGTGTCAACCCCGACGAGGTCGTCGCTGTCGGCGCCGGCATCCAGGCCGGCGTGCTCAAGGGCGACGTCAAGGACGTGCTCCTCCTCGACGTGACCCCGCTCAGCCTCGGCATCGAGACCAAGGGCGGCGTGATGACGACGCTCATCGAGCGCAACACGACCATCCCCACCAAGCGCTCCGAGACCTTCACGACCGCCGACGACAACCAGCCCAGCGTCGAGGTCCACGTCCTCCAGGGCGAGAGCGACCTCGCCATGCGCAACAAGTCGCTCGGCAAG
>CAZTOV010000292.1:1565-2668 GCA_964615175.1 uncultured Burkholderiales bacterium | reverse complement strand
AGGAGGGCGTCTTCGTGATGACGCCCGATGACCTGCATCCCGACGGGGAGGTCGTCGACCGTGCCGGCCGGGATCGACACCGCCGGGTTGCCGACGATGTTGGCCGGGATGGTGAGGGCACCGTTGTTCTCCGGCCCCACCTGCTGGTCGCCCACCCTCGTGTTGAGCGTCAGATCGGCCGGGTACGCGACATCGGGGTTGGTGGCCGCGATCACGAAGTCGACCTGTTCGAAGAGGTCGGCCATGACCTCGTTGGCCTCGATCCGCTGTTCCTCGACCCGGGCCGCCATCTCGAGGTTGTACACATCGCTGGCCAGGCGCAGCCCGAACGCGATTTCCATAGTGAGATCGTCCTCACAGTCCGGATAGTGGCCCTCCAGCTCCCGGAGGAGCTGCGAGAGGTTGGCCATCGCCCACTCCACACCGAGGCCCGGCAGCTTCACCGGCACGTCGACCAGTTGGAGGCCGGCGTCGCGGGCGAGCGCCTCGCCCGCCTCGGTGACGAGTTCCGCGACTTCAGGGCGGACGACCGCCGAGCCGAGGTCGGGGGCGATCACTGCCTTCTTCCCCTTCAGCTCGTGGCTGCCGAGGTCGCGTTCCCACCCCTCGACGTGGGGGAGGCTGTAGGGATCGCGGGCGTCGTGACCGTTGCACACGTCGTACCAGCGGGCGACGTCCCGGACCGACCGGGCCTGGCATCCCACGACCACGGTCAGAGGGGCGATCTCCGTGTAGGGCCCCCGGGGGATGCGCCCGGCCGTGCCCTTCATCCCCAAGAGCCCGTTGAAGGCGGCGGGGATGCGGATGGAGCCGCCGCCGTCGCCGCCACTGGCGATCGTGACGAGTCCGCCGGCCACCGCCGACGAGCTTCCTCCCGACGACCCGCCCGCCGTCTTGGTGGGGTTCCAGGGGTTTCCGGTGACCCCGTTGAGCTTGGTGACGCTCACGTTGAGTCCACCGAACTCGCTCGCCGTGCAGAGCCCCACCGGGTTGGCGCCGGCGTCGATGAGACGCTGGATCATCGTCCCGGTCCAGGTTGCCACCCGGTCCTTGAACACGAGAGAGGCTTCGGTGGCGGGCCAACCCTCGACGTAGTCCAACTC
>CAZTOV010000292.1:0-1465 GCA_964615175.1 uncultured Burkholderiales bacterium | reverse complement strand
GACGACGGCGTGGTCACCGAGGTCGGGAGCGTCGAGGAGGCGGGGACCGAGGAGATCGACGCCGACGGGCGGCTGGTGTTCCCCGGCTTCGTCGACATCCACACTCACTACGACGGTCAGGTGTCGTGGGACGAGCGGGTCACCCCCTCGTCGCTCCACGGCGTCACCACGGTGATCATGGGCAACTGCGGCGTGGGCTTCGCCCCCGTGCGTCCCGACCAGCGCGAGTTCCTCATCTCGCTCATGGAGGGCGTCGAGGACATCCCTGGTACGGCTCTCGCCGAAGGCATCACGTGGGAATGGGAGAGCTTCCCGGAGTACCTCGACGCCATCGACCGGCACCCCCACGCCATCGACATCGGCGCGCAGGTGCCCCACGGCTCGCTGCGCGCCTACGTGATGGGGGAGCGGGGGGCGAACCGCGAGGCGGCTACCCCCGAGGAGATCGACGAAATGACGCGCCTCACCAAGGAGGCGATCGAGGCCGGAGCGTTCGGGTTCACCACCTCGCGGACGGTACGGCACCGCACCAGTGCGGGCGACCACACGCCGACGCTCGGGGCTGCCGCCCAGGAGCTGATGGGCATCGGCCGGGCGCTGGCCGACGCCGGCGCGGGGGCGTTCGAGATGGTCTCCGACTTCGTCGACGAGGAGGCCGAGTTCGCCATGATGCGCGAGCTGGCCGCCTCCACCGGCCGGCCGTTGACCTTCTCGCTCAGCCAGGACGACGAGGATCCCCACCGCTGGCGGCGTCTGCTCGATCGGGTGGCCGAGGCGGTCGCCGACGGAGTGCCCATCGGCGTGCAGGTGGCGCCCCGCCCCATCGGCGTGCTCCTCGGGCTCGAAGCGAGCGTGCACCCGTTCATCGCCCAGCCCAGCTACGGGCCGCTCCACCTGCTGCCCCTCGACGAGAAGGTCGTCAGGATGCGCGACCCCGAGACCCGCAAGAAGATCCTCGCCGAGGAGCCGGCCATCGGCGGGATGTTCCGGCAGTTCGCCAAGGGCTTCCACAAGATGTTCCCGCTGGGTGACCCGCCCGACTACGAGCCGGCCCCCGAAGCCAGTGTGGCGGGCATCGCCGAGCGCGAGGGTCGGGATCCCGCGGAGGTGCTCTACGACCTGCTCCTCGAGCGTGACGGCCACGAGCTGATCTACTTCCCGCTCTTCAACTACTCGCAGGGCGACCTCGAGCCCGCCCGAGAGATGATGCAGGACCCCAACACGGTCCTCGGGCTGAGTGACGGAGGAGCGCACTGCGGCGCCATCTGCGACGCCAGCTTCCCGACGACACTCCTCACCCATTGGGGGCGTGACCGCACTCGGGGCGACCGGCTCCCGCTGGAGTGGTTGGTGAGGCGGCAGACCCACGACACTGCGCGCCAGGTCGGTCTGCTCGACCGGGGCGTGCTGAAGCCCGGCTACAAGGCCGACGTCAACGTCGTCGACTTCGACGGGCTGACCCTCC
>CAZTOV010000291.1:0-2676 GCA_964615175.1 uncultured Burkholderiales bacterium | reverse complement strand
ATCGGCGAGTGGGCGTCACCCGCGACGAAGACCTGGTCGCCCAGCGAACCGGCGAGAGCGGCCAGGCGCCGGGGCGTCTGAGCGAGGGATGTCGGGTGGCGGAGGGTGCGTCCGACGACCTCGGCGGCATCGCGGGCGCGTTCCACCTGGCGCGTGGCCGCCCAGGCCACGGAGTCGAAGAGCACATCGAGCGGCCGGGTGCGCCCGTCAACGGCACGCGCGTCTCCGTCGTCGGCGGCCTCGTCGGATGGGGTGCCGTCGTCGGGGTCACGCTCGAGGTCGAGCAGGGCCATCGAGAACTTCACGCCCCCGACCCCGTCGATGATCGTGTGGTGGATCTTCTGGAGGAGCGCCGCCCGTCCCCCCTCCAACCCCTCGATCACGGTCAGGTCCCAGAGGGGACGGGCGCGGTCGAAGGGCTGCGCCGAGAGGGTCGCGGCGAGGTCGAGGAGTTGCCGGAGCGTGCCGGGCGCGGGGACCGCCATCCGGCGCACGTGGTAGTCGAGGTCGAACTGCGGGTCGTCGACCCACTCGGGGGGCGCCAGCCGCAGCGGCGGGGTCACCACCCGCTGGCGGAGGCGGGGCAGCTCGTCGATGGCGTTCGCCACCTTGGCCCGGAGACGGTGGCGATCCGGCGGCCGATCGAGGAGCGTGATGTTGAGGAAGTCGGACCGCAGCGACGGGTCCTTCTCGACCGTCCACAGGATGGCCTCGGTCTCGGACATGCGGTTTCGCGTCATGGCGTAAGGGTCGTCGCGTCCGGGGTCGCATGCAACCGCGGGTCCGTTGTCCCCTCTTGTCGGAATCGCGGCACCGGGGTCCCTTCTCCGGAATCGTCGGTCTCGACCCCGCCGGTGAGGGACTGTGTGAGGAATGCGCAGGAACGAGGCGGGCGGATGGCGAAATGAAAGCCATGGAGCGAGCACGGCTGGACGACCTCATGGCGCGGATCGGTGACCGGGTGTTGCGCCAGGACGACCTGCTGCGCACCGCCTTCGCCGTCCGCCGCAACGACGATGCGGTGAAGGAACTGTTCGACCGCCTGACCCAGGTCTGTCTCGAGCAGCTCTTCTTCGACCTCGAGTTCCGACACGTGGTGCAGGAGATGTCCGACGACGAGTACCTGCTCGAGGTGGCCCGGCTCATCAGCCAGTGCCGCACCGTCGGGCTGGAACCGTCGGTGACCATCGACCAGCTCGACCTCGATGCTCTCGACGGCCGGGAACTCGGCTCCTACCGACCCCCGGAGTAGGGCCTCACTCCAGCGGGAAGCGGCTGCGGATCAGCCGTCCGAACGCCGCCCCCCACACCGCTCCCGCGATCACGTCCGATGCGTAGTGCATCCGCACGTACACGCGGCTTCCGGCCACCAGCGCGGCGAGCGCGTAGTACGCGGGAGCGAGGCGATCGTCCTCGGCCAGCAAGGTGGCGGCGGTGAACGCGCTGGCGGCGTGACCGGAGGGGAAGGCGCTGGTGATCGGCCGGCGCATCCGGTAGGGCAGCGGGTCGGTGGAGTGCCACTCGGGTGGACGGATCCTCCGGAACAGGCTCTTGATCACCCCGTTCGTCAGCGCCGACTCGACCCCCATGGCGACGGCGAGCCGCCGATAGCCGGCGCGGTGCCGGGGGGCGAGGGCTGCGCGGGCGGCCCCCACCGCCAGCCACACCAACCCGTGTTCGGCGGCGTTGGTGAGCGAGTAGAAGAGTCGGTCGGCGCCGGGGGAGCGGAGCGGCTCGACTCGACCTTCGACTGCGCGGTCGAACTCGTGAACCCGCTCGGCGAGCGGGCCTTCACGGTGGCTCTTGCGGCCGTTGAGGAACGAGAGGACGCTGGACACTGTGCCGGAGTGTAGAGGCGCAGACTCAGCCGACGGGGAGCCGCTCCTGGAACGAGCCGTCGCGCATCTCGGTGACCCGTTCCGGGTCGCCGCCGAACTCCGGGCAGTAGTCCTGGAAGTTGCACCAGCCGCAGAGCGGGCCCGGACGGGGGCGGAAGTCGTCGGTCGCGCACGCCCGCCGCACGGCCTGCCAGACGGCTCCGGTGCGCTGGCGGACGCCCCTCGCCGTTCCCGCCGTGGGCGTGTAGGTGATCACTTCGGGCTCTCCGAGATGCACGAGCTGCACCGTCGACGGACGTTGGCCGAAGGTCTCCTCACAGAGCAGGGCGTAGAACTCGACGCCGGAGAGCCGGCTCTTCTCGAAGCCCTCACGGGGGGCGCGGCCGGTCTTGTAGTCGGTGACCACCAACCCACCGTCGTCGTCGAGTTCGAGGCGGTCGATGATGCCCCGCACGGTCACTCCGTCGATGTCGACGCTCAGCATGATCTCGAGACCGACGGGCTTGATGGCCTGGGGGTCTTCGACGTCGAACAGGTTCGCGACCAGGCGGGCGGCGTCGTCGTGGAACTGCGCTCGTTCGTCGGCGGTGAGGTCGAGGTCGGCGAAGTCGGGGTGGTCGGCGAGCTCGGCGATGGCCACGTCGAGGTCGGCCCGGGCGGCCTCGGGCGTGCGGTCGTCCGGTTCACGCAGCATCAGCAGCTCGAGGGCGTGGTGCACGAGCGTGCCCTTCGACGCCGCCGGCGACGGCGGTTCGGGGATCCGGTCGATGACCGAGAACCGGAACGCCAGCGGACAGTTCTTGAAGGCGCTGACCTTGCTCGGCGAGAGCGTGGTGGG
>CAZTOV010000290.1:0-2680 GCA_964615175.1 uncultured Burkholderiales bacterium | reverse complement strand
CCGTGATCAGGCCGCGGTCGAGGTCGTCTCGTGGGGTGTTCCGGAGCCGGTTGAGTGCTCCCCGGGGCTTGAACGAGCCGGTGCGCTGCAGTAGCTCGGCCTTCACCGACAACCGGATGCCGAGTCGCTCGCCCAGGCTCGTCACCGGAAGCGTCGGGGTCACCCGGACGTCGTCGCCAATCGTCGCCCGCGCGGCCTCCACGTCGGCGACGTCGATCACGCGATCACCAGCGGCGTCCTCGTCGTGCTCGTCAGCAACTCGCCGCCCTCGGGGGTGACCAGCACCGTGTCGGAGATCACCGAGTCGGTCAGCTCGGTCCCGAGGATCCACGAGAGGACGTGGAACACCATGCGCTCGCGGATCTCCATCTCCCCACCCGGGCGCAGCCCGATCACCGTGCTGCCCCCGACCCAACTGGGCGGGAAGCCGATCCCCACGCTGTAGCCACAGTGGTGACGCCGGTAGCGCTCATGGCCGAGCGCTTCGTGCACCACCGCCTCCCACGCCGCGTAGACCTCACCGCTGGTCCTGCCGGGGACGAGCGCGTCGAGGACGGCGTCGAGACCCGCCGCCGCCAGCTCGGCCGACCGCTCGACACCCGCGGGCTCGCGCCCGACGTAGACCATGCGGGTGAGCGGCGAGTGGTAGCGGGCGACCGACGCCGACAACTCGACGAACAGCGCGTCACCCGGCACCAGCACGTGGTCACTCCAGGTCGAGTGCTCATGGAGGAGGAAGCGTTGCGAGCGCACCAGGGGAACGAACCCCGGGTGCTCGCTGCCGCCGAGGATCAGCGACCGCATGGTCTCGGCAGCGACCTCACGCTCGTTGACCCCGACGCCGGCCGTCTGGATGGCCGCCCGCATCGCCCGGTCGGAGATGGCCGCGGCCTGACGGGAGCACTCCACCTCGAGGACCGACTTCACCAGCCGGATCTCCTCCACCACTCCGGACCCGTCGTGCCAGTCGACGTCGGGGAGCGCGTCGTGCACCTCGTCCCACACCCGGGGCGGGAAGAACATGTTGTCGCACTCGATCCCCAGCCTGCCGCCCGCCAGCCCGGCCCGTTCGACGGCCTCGACCACGGCGCCGGCGGCGTCTTCATGGTCGGCAAAGCCCACGTGCTCCACGTGGGGCGCCTGCTCGGTCACCGTCACCCGCTCCATCGATCGGGTCACGAGCAGAGGGGGCCCGTCGATGCGGAACAGCAGCATGGTGAAGGCGAAGTAGCCCTGATGACTGAGACCGACCAGGTAGTAGATGTTCTCGGGGCTCGTGAGGAGCAGCGCGTCGAGGTCGTGCGCGGCCATGACCTCGCGCACGTCGTGGACGCGGGCGTCGTACTCCTCGGGCGGGAAGACGCCCAGTGCTGCGTCCGTGCTCACCCGGCGAACCTCCCGGGGTCGAAGCGGTCGAGGGCGAACTCGCTGGCTCCGTCGATCGCCAACTCGACGGCCATACGGCCCACCAGCGGCGTGAACTTGAAGCCGTGCCCCGAGAACCCGCCCGCGACCACCACGGCGCCGTTCCCCGGGTGCTGGCCGATGACGAAGTCACGGTCCGGCGTGAGCGTGTAGAGGCAGACGGCGCCCCCGGCGTGCTCCACCGCCGCCTCGGGGAACAACCCGCCGACCCACTCCCCCAACCGGTCACGGCAGTTGTCGGTGGGTGACCGGTCGACCGCCGCGGGGGTGGTCGCGGGCCCCAGGTTGTCGTCGGCGGCCTTGAGGCCACCGACATGGAAGGGAAAGCCGTAATAGAGGGCGTCGTAGTCCGCGTAGACGGGCACCCGGTCGGGGCCGAGGCGGCGCGGCTCGGCGGGCACGAACTCGTGCCACTCCTGACGGGTCACGGTGAACGGAATGTCGAGGTCGCCCAGCACGTCGGCAGCCCACGGGCCCGGCGACACCACCAGTCGGCGGCACCGGTACGACTCCGAAGCGGTCTCCACCACCGGACGCTCCCGCGAGATGTCGATGGTCTCCACCACCGTGCCCGTTACGACCTCGGTGCCGCTCGCGGCGGCAGCGGTGATCTGCGCCCGAACCGTGCGCTCGGCGTCGGTGAATCCCGCGGACGGATCGAAGAAGGCCTCGCTGCGTTCTGGGATCTGCAGCTCGGGGAACCGCGCCGTCACCTCGGCGGGGGCGAGGCGTTCGTATGGCTCCCCGGCCGCCTCGAGCGCGTCCACCACCGCCGACCAGTCGTCGTTCCCCGGCTCGGCGAACGCCACCATCCCGCAGCCGGTCAGCAGCGTCTCACCGGCCGCCTCCTCCAGCTCGGTCCACGCTGCGCGTGCCGCTCGGGCAAGCCGCACGTAGTCACCCTCGGGGTAGGCGAGGCGGAACACCCGAGAACGCCCGTGCGACGACCCGAAGGGATGCCCGAGGTCGAACCGCTCGATGCCGACGGCCTCGACGTCACGGGCCGCCAGGTGCCGCAGCACGGAGCTGCCCATGGCCCCCAACCCCACCACCACCGCCTCGACGTCGCGCACAAGATCCCACTTCCTGTGTGTGCATGGCGTCGCGTTGTAGCGCGACGCCATGCACACACACGGTCTGAACTACTGGAACGAGGCGAAGCGGAGGACGGTCATGTCGTGGACCGTGTACGCCGGGCCCTCACGGGTGTTGCCGGCGTCGCGCACACCGCCGTAGGGCTGCTGGTCGGCCCGGA
>CAZTOV010000289.1:0-2698 GCA_964615175.1 uncultured Burkholderiales bacterium | reverse complement strand
CGCGGGCGCCAGCCAGGGACGGTGTGGACCTTCGGCCCGCTCGAGGATGCGGTCGTAGGCGTCGGGCGAGGTCTCCGCACGTTCGGCGTGGGTCTGCATCGATCCGCGGAGCCGGTCCTCGAAGCTCATCGCTCCACCAGCTTTCGCAACTGCTCGAGGCCCCGGTGCACGAGTGACTTGACCGTCCCCGGCCGGACACCGAGCGCCTCGGCGATCTCGGCTTCGGAAAGACCCTCGTAGAACTTCAGCACCAACGCCGCCCGTTGGCGCGGTCGGAGCTCGGCCAGGGCATCCCACATCTCGTCAGCCTCCAGCCCCTGGGCTTCCTGTCGACCGATCCGCGCTCGACGATCTCGATCCAGGAAGCGACGCCGGTGCCACGAACGACACAGGTTGACCACGGCGGTACGGAGGTAGGCGGCCGGCGTGTGAGCCCGGTCCCAGTTGCGGTGCACCTTGACGAACGCCTCTTGCACGAGTTCCTCCGCCGCTTCGTTCGAACCGGTCATCAGGTAGGCGAGCCGGACCATGGGCTCGTAGCGCTCGCGGTACAGGTCCACGAACGCGTCGGTGCCGCTCTCAGGCCGGTGGCGTTCCGCCGTCACGCCGCCCATCATCACCCTCAACGACGCACGGCACCCGAATCCGGTTCCACGGCCGTCGCCCGGGCCGACGGCTCGTGTCCCAGGCAACGCCTCATTTACAGTGCGGCGGACCAACCCGGTGACCAGGAGGTAGCACTGTGAGCGTCACGACCGAACGGCGGGGCCGGATCGAGATCGTCACCATCGATCGCGAAGAAGCTCGCAACGCCATCAACCGCGAGACGGCCGAAGCGCTCCAAGAAGCCTGGAACGCCGCCGAAGCCGACGACGACGTGTGGGTGATGGTGCTGACCGCCGCCGGCGATCAGGCCTTCTGCGCCGGGATGGACCTCAAGGCCTTCGTCACCGGAGAGCTGCCCATCACCTCCGACGGCGGCTTCGCCGGGACCGTCTCGCGGGAGTTCACCAAGCCCCTGATCGCCGCCGTGAACGGCCGGGCGCTCGCCGGCGGTCTCGAGCTGATGCTCTCGTGCGACCTCATCGTCGCCGCCGACCACGCCGAGTTCGGCATCCCCGAAGTCAAGCGGGGTCTCGTGGCGGCCGCCGGGGCCATGTTCCGGCTGCCCGAGCGCATCCCGACGTCACTGGCGCTCGAGATGGCCATGACCGGTGAGCCCATCTCGGCCGAACGTGCCCTCGATCTGAACCTGGTCAACCGGGTGGTGCCCGGCGATCAGGTCCTCGACGAGGCGGTCGCTCTGGCGGAGAAGATCTGCGAGAACGCTCCCGTGGCCGTCCGGGTGTCGCGCCGTCTCATGCGGGCCGCGCCCTACCTCTCATCGGAGGAAGAGGCGTGGAAGCAGACCAACGAGGCCATGGCCGAGGTGATGGCCACCGAGGACGTCATGGAGGGCCCGAAGGCCTTCGCCGAGAAGCGCAAGCCCGAGTGGAAGGGCCGCTGACCCCCTCACCCGGGGGCGCCTCAACCCAGGGTGTGTGAGCACTGGACCGGGTCATGACACGGCTGACTGCTCACACGCCCTGACTCAGCCGCAGCTGGTGAGGGCGGCGGTGACGGCGCGGGCGTTGTCGAGCATGGTCTGGCGGTACTCGCCCTCGTCGAGGAGTGTGTCGCCCCCCACCCGCACCACCTGCACGTCGGTCTCGGCCTCGTCGGCGACCCCCTCGACGAGCGTCCCCCCGCTCGAGGCCGGGGTGAAGAGCGCACACAACCCCCGCTCGTCGATCGTCTCGATGAGGGCGAGACGGGCCGCCCCTGTCGGCTGACCCTCGGACGACAGCCCGGGCGCCACCGTCCCGAGCACTTCGAAGTCGAACCGGCGGGCGAAGTACCGGAGGAAGTCGTGCTGGGCGACGAGCGCTCGCCGCCGCTCGGGAACCGACGCGAGCAGCTCGGTCATGTCGTCCACGAGTTCCCGGTACTCACGCGCCAACACTCGAGCACTGGCGCGGTGGGCGCGGGCTCGACCCGGGTCGACCTGCCCCAGACGTTCTCCGACCGCTCGTGTCACCGCCTCCATCTGGAGCGGGTCGTGCCAGAAGTGGGGATCGGTCCCACCGTCAGGCGTGAGCACCGGTTCCGCGAGATGGTTGGTCGCCACCAGCACCGACCGGTCGTGCTCGATGGCGTGGTCGAGGAGCACGCTGAGATCCCGTTCGAGCCCGGCACCGTTCACCACGACGAGGGCAACGTCCGACACGGCCTCGAAGTCGAGTTCGGAGAGCCGGAACGTATGGGGGTCGGCACCGACGGGGATGAGGGAACGCACCGACAGGGTGTCGCCCACCACGCCGCGGACGAGATCGGCGAGCACCGGTGTGGTGGTCATCACATCGGCCCGACCGACGCTGTCGTCGCCGTCAGTCGGATCGCAGGCGGTCGCGGCGAGCGCCACGAACAAGAAGCACGCGACGAGCCGCCGCGCGGTCGGCCTCAATGCTCGAGGACCGCGCGCAGTGCCGACTCGAGATCGCGGTGCTCCCAGACGAAGCCGTCGGCTTGGAGCTTGGTCGGCCGCACCAGCTGGCTGGTCAGCGCGGCCTCGTCGGCGGCCATGCGCCCGAACACGAGTCGGACGGCGAAGGCGGGGACCGGGGGCAGCTTCGGCCTCCTCACCACGTCGGCGAGGACG
>CAZTOV010000288.1:0-2701 GCA_964615175.1 uncultured Burkholderiales bacterium | reverse complement strand
GGGCAGGAGGGCTTCGCCCAACCGGCCGACACCGTCACCTTCGAGGCGCTCGAGGGCACGACGATCACCTTCGCCGGGCCAGCGCTGACCACCCGGCCCCCCGATCCGCTCGCGCTCGAGGGCCCGGGGGCGGTCCTCTTGACCGGCGACGTCGAGGTGACCACCGCAGACGCCGACCGGCGGGTGCCGTTCCTCTCGTTCGGCCCCGGCCCCTACCGCTTCGACCTGCTCTTCGTCGGCGACCACCTCGAGGTCGAAGGCCGCCTCGAAGGCCCGGTGAGCTTCGAACCTCCCGGTTCTTGACTGTGTTTTGCCCGCTGAGCGGGCAAAACACAGTCAAGAACTGGGAGTCAGCCGGGCGGGTTGGCGGCGATGTCCTGCCAGAACTCGAGTTCGGCCTGCTCGACCTTCATGCCCAGGCGGAGCGTCGCCAGGGGGAAGCGGAACTCGGCGTCGTCGCCCACCGCCCGCTCGATCCTGCGGTAGACGTCGAGATTCTCCCGGCGGGCACGAACCTGCTGCTCGGCGAGCGCCACGACGTCGTCCGACCGCGCGAGGGCACCGAAGAACAGCTTGAGGGTGGCCATGCTCCGGATCTCCTCCACCTCTGAGCTGGGGTCGGCGAGCCAGGCCTCGAGCGCCCGCCGGCCGTCGGCGGTGATCGAATAGCGCTTGCGGCGACGCCCGGCCGCCTCCTGCTCGACGTCGAGGAGCCCGGCGTCGACCAGCCGGTCGGGCTCGGCGTAGAGCTGCGAATGGGGGAACGACCAGAAGTAGCCGATCGATATCCCCACCATCTGCTTCATGTCGTAGGGGGTCACGGGGCCCATCCCGGCGACGAGCCCGAGCACCAGGTACGACGTCGGCGTGAGCGACGGGGTTGACATGGAGGTGACTCTACCCTACGGTTCAGACCATCCGAAACAGACGGTATCGAACGGAGGACACCATGGCCGTCGCCACCCGCACCCCGAGCACCGGCACCCTTCCCTGGAACGGGATCTTCGACACACCCGAGGAGGCCGACACCCACATCACCGAGGTCGAGGGGTCGGTCCCCGAGGGCCTCGTGGGCACCCTCTACCGGAACGGGCCCGGGAAGCTCGACCTCGCCGACCACCTCTTCGACGGCGACGGCATGGTCTCGATGATCCGCTTCGAGCCCGACGGCTCGATCCGGTTCCGCAACCGGTTCGTCCGCACCCGGAAGTACCAACTCGAGCTGGAGGCATCCCGCCCCCGGGTCTCGGGATACGGCACCCGGGCCGCCGGCGGCGTCCTGCGCAACGCCCTGCGTGCTCCTTCCGGGAAGAGCAACGCCGCCAACACCAACGTGATGTTCAGCGCCGGCCGGCTGCTCGCTCTCTGGGAGGCGGGCCGACCCTGGCAGCTCGATCCCGAAACGCTGGAGACCCTCGGCGAGATGGATTTCGACGGCGCCCTCACCACGCGCCATTGGTTCTCCGCCCACCCCCACTGGGACCCCGACACCCGCGAGATCTTCAACTTCGGGATGACCTACGGCCCCAAGAACGCGGTCGACACCTATCGGATCGACCCGTCGGGCACGCTGCGCCACCTCCGGCGGGTGCCGATCCCCAAGCCGGTGATGAACCACGACTTCATCGTGACCGACCGGTACCTGGTGTTCTGCCTCGGCCCGGTGCAGCTCAGCGTGCTCAAGCTCCTCGGCGGCGTGGCGGCCTTCGGCGACGCGCTGAAGTTCCGTCACGAGGACCCGACGCTCATCGTGCTCGTCCCGCGCGACGGCGGCGAGCCCATCTACGTGGAGGCCGAGCCGTGGTTCCAGTTCCACTACGCGGCCGCCTTCGACGACGGCGACGACGTGGTGATCGACCTGGTGCGATACCCCGACTACGAGAGCATCGGGCGGCCGCTCAAGAACTTCCGTGAGGCCGGCTTCGAAGGCACGTCGTCACACCTCTACCGGTACCGGGTATCGCCGGTGCGGCGAACCGCTGAAGGGCAGCGGCTCACCGCGGCCGGGGTGGAGTTCCCCCAAGTCGATCACCGCCGCGCCACCGGTGGTTACTCCACCATCTATGCCGCGTTCATCCCGCCCGAGGGGGGCCTCTTCGACGGGGTCGGCCGCATCGACGTCGACACCGGTCGCACCGACGTGCACCACTTCGGCGCCGGGCGCGCCGTCAGCGAGCCGGTGTTCGTGCCCCGGCCCGAGGGTGAGGCCGAGGACGACGGGTGGCTGGTCGGGCTGGTCTACGACCCCGACCGCCGGGCCGGCGACGCCGTCGTGCTCGACGCCCGCGAGCCGTCCCAGGGCCCGCTGTGCACGGTCCGGCTGCCCGTGAACACCGGCCTGTCGTTCCACGGCTTCTGGCGGGCGCCCCGGTCGTGATCGACGCCACCCGGATTGTCACCCGGATTGTCTCGACGGCCGTCAGCCGCGAAACTTGACCAACGAGTCAAGGAACGCCGCGCGACCCACCAGGGAGGCCACCGTGGCCGTCGTCGAAGAGACCGTCGCCCAGGAGAACGCCAAGGAATCACCGGAGGCCCGCGAGCTGCGTGAGGAGGTCCGGGCCTGGCTCGACGAGCACTGGGACCCGTCCATCACCCTCCGCGAATGGTGGTCCCGCATGTTCGAGGGCCGGTGGACGGTACCGGCCTGGCCCACCGAGTGGTACGGGCGGGGGCTCTCGGGCGAGCTGTCGAAGGTGGT
>CAZTOV010000287.1:0-2714 GCA_964615175.1 uncultured Burkholderiales bacterium | reverse complement strand
AGCGGCGACCATGGTGCGGAGCGGAGGAGGCGGGATTCCCAGCGGTCGCGCACCTCGAGAGCGTCGTGCATCCAGGTGCCCGGCCCGCGGTACTCGGGCGGGACCTCGGTGGTGAGGAGGCCGAGGAGGGCGTCGGGACGCCGAACCCGCTGCCACAGGACGATCTCGCGGAGTCGCCCGGTGCCGAACTCGGGGCTGAAGGCGGCCTCGAGTTCGAGGATGCCCATACCGGCCTCCTTGGCCTTCCGTAGCGTCTCGACGTAGAGCGTCCCCGCCTTGTCGAGGTAGTCGGCGAACTTCCCCGGGTACGGCCAGGCGGTGTCCTCCATGAAGAGGGCGGGCTCGTGTTCGGTGGCTGCGGTCGGCACCTCGGCGAGGTCGAGGTCCTGGAGGGGCGAGAACGGGAGCGGCGCCAACACCTTGGCGGCGTGGTCGGCGCGTAGTGCGTCGGCGGCGCGGGCCAGCGGCGCGAGCTCACCGTCGCGGATGGCGCCGGCCAGCGCCTCCCACGCAGCCCCGTCGGCCACGCCGGTGACCGTCACGGCCGTGTACGACGGGCCGGTGCCGTGCGTGTGGTGGAGGAAGTGCAGCAGACGGACGCCGTCGTGCTTCGCCAGGGCGGGGAGCCACTCGTCGCGGTACAGCGCTTCGAAATCGCCCTCGGTTGTGCCGGTCAGGGTGTGGGTCTCGTGGACGAAGAACACCTCAGCCGGCCTCGACCGCGGGCCGGGCTCCGGGGACGTCGGCGCCGAACAGCGAGCCGTGCGTGACCGAGGCCAGCGTGTCGAGGAGCACGTCGCGGTCGGTGTCGAGGATGCCGGCGACGGCGTAGTAATGAACCCGCTCGATCATCGCCACGAGGGCCATGGCAGCGACCCCGGCGTCGACGTCGGTGGCGCTCGAGGCGATGCGCCGCGCGAGCGAGGCGGCGAAGTCGCCCAGCAGGTCGGTACCGATCTGTCCGACCTCGCTCTCCTCGGTCTCGGCCTCGGTCCACGCCGCGATCACGGGACCGCACTGCTCGTAGATCTCCCCGAACCGCTCGAGCCATGCGCGGAGCGCGTCCCGGCCGGAGGCATCCGGCGTCAGCTCGCCCAGCGAGTCGGCAAGTCCGGCCATCTGCTCAGCGACGTCCTCGGCCAGCGACCGGAACAGGTCCTCCTTGTTGGCAAAGTAGAGGTAGAAGGTGCCGTGCGAGGTTCGGGCGGCCTTGACGATGTCGTCGACCCGGGCGGCGTGGTAGCCGCGGCGCGCGAACACCTCGGTGCCGGCGTCGAGCAGCTTCCGCATCGTCCGCCGGCCCCGTTCCCGCAGCTCGCGCTGGCGTGCCGGTGCACCGCCGCGGTTCGTCGCCTCGTTGGCCCTGGCCATGGTGCTCAGGCTAGAAGAGAGGTGACACCAGCGTCAGCTTCGCCCAATCTTCGTGAGGTGAGAATCCATGCTGCTCAAGGATCGGGTCGCGGTCGTGACCGGCTCGGGCCGGGGCATCGGCCGCGAGTTCGCACTCTGTCTCGCCCGGGAGGGGGCCAAGGTCGTCGTCAACGATCTCGGTTCGGGACTCGACGGCGAGGGTACCGACGACGACCCCGCGGCGCAGGTGGTCAAGGAGATCGAGGCCGAGGGGGGCGAGGCGGTCGCTTCGTTCGACTCGGTGTCCGACTTCGATGCTGCCGAGCGGATCATCCAGACCGCCGTCGACTCGTTCGGGAAGATCGACATCCTCGTCAACAACGCCGGGATCGTACGCGACCGCACCCTGGTGAAGATGACCGAGGACGACTTCGACGCCGTGGTGGGTGTGCACATGAAGGGCACCTTCAACTGCGCGCGGCACGCGGCACCGCTCATGAAGGAGCAGGAGTACGGACGCATCATCAACGTCACCTCGCAGGCGGGCCTGCGGGGCAACTTCGGCCAGACCAACTACGGCGGCGCCAAGGCCGCCATCATGGGCATGACCTTCATCTGGGCCCAGGAACTGACCAAATACGGGGTGACCGTGAATGCCATGTCGCCCGCCGGCGCCACCCGGATGACCGCGGCGCTGTTCGAGCGGACGGGGACGGAGCCGCCGCCCGAGCAGGATCCGGCCCTCAACGCCCCCATGGTCGCGTACCTGGCCTCGGAGCAGGCCGCCCACGTGAACGGGCAACTCCTGGGGCGGACCGATTACGCCTACACCATCTACCGGCACCCGCTCCAGAAGGCCTACATGTGGAAGGACGGGCCGTGGGCGCCCGCCGAGGTGGCCGAGAACTTCGACAAGATCTTCGGCACGCAGCTCGAGCCGCTCGGGATGATCATGCCCGACGCCATGAAGAAGGACTGAGACCGGTCGTCGCCCAGCCCGCCGCCCGTTCGGCACCGGCGCCGGGAGAGGCGCCGCTTCCGGCCGAGCACGCCGCCGCCCTGCTGCGTCGGAACGCCACCGACCCCGCCATCGCGTCGCGACCCGCGCTCAAGTTCGGCGACCGGGTGTGGACCCACGCGGAGTACTACGAGGAGTCGTGCCGGTGGGCGCAGCTGTTCCTCGAACGGCGCCGCGGGGGCGACGCTCCGTTCCACATCGCCGTCCTCCTCGACAACACCCCTGACTATCTGTTCGCGTTCGGGGGCGCCGGTCTCGTCGGCGCCACCGTCGTGGGCCTCAACCAGACCCGCCCCCCCGAGGGGCTGCTGCGCGACGCCTCGCACACCCACTGCACACTCCTCGT
>CAZTOV010000286.1:0-2741 GCA_964615175.1 uncultured Burkholderiales bacterium | reverse complement strand
TCGCGCATCGTCGAGCGCAACCTCCTCGCCTACAAGGCGCAGTGGATCGTCTTCCTCACCGCGCTCGCCGAGCCGTTCCTCTACCTCTTCTCGATCGGCATCGGCGTGGGCGAGCTGGTCGGCGACCTCACCGTGGCCGGACGCACCGTGACCTACGAGCAGTTCGTGGCTCCGGCGCTGATGGCCGCGGCGGCGATGAACGGGTCGATCCTCGACACCACCTACAACTTCTTCGTCAAGTACAAGTACCTGCGCACGTACGACGCCATCCTCGCCACGCCGCTCAGCCCGGGAGACGTGTCGGCCGGCGAGGTCCTGTGGTCGCTGCTGCGGGGAGCCATCTACGCCGCGGTCTTCCTCCTGACGATGGTGGCCCTGGGCCTCGTCCACTCGGCGTGGGCGGTGCTCGCCGTTCCGGTGGCGCTGTTGGTGGGCTTTGCTTTCGCCGGCGCCGGGCTTGCCGCCACCACCTACATGACGTCGTTCGTCGACTTCGACTACGTGACCCTCGCCGTCATCCCGATGTTCCTGTTCTCGGCCACGTTCTTCCCCCTCGACCGCTACCCCGAGGCGGTCGGGTGGCTTGTCCAGGCGACGCCGCTCTACCAGGGCGTGGCGCTCGAGCGGGCGCTCGTCCTCGGCGACGTGGGGATCGGCCTGCTGTGGCACGCGGCCTATCTGGTCGCACTGGGCGCCCTCGGGGTCCGGGTCGCCGCCGTCCGGGTCCAGCGGCTGTTGCAGCCCTGAGCACACCGGATTCCCTTGGAATTGACCGGCCGGTCAAGAAGTACACTCCCGCGCATGGAATCTGGTGTCACCGAGTTGGGGCGACGCGCCAAGGCAGCAGCCCACGTGCTCGCCACCACCGGTACCGACGAGAAGAACGCCGCGCTTCGGGCCGCCGCCGACCTGCTCGAGGAGCGGAGCGCCGAGATCCTCGAAGCCAACGCCGAGGACATCGCTGCCGGTGAGGCGGCTGGTCTCGACGCGGCCCCTCTCGACCGGCTCCGCCTCGACGAGGCCCGGGTCGCCGCCATGGCGTCGGGCTTGCGTCAGGTCGCGGAGCTACCTGACCCGGTGGGCGAGACGCTCGAGGAGTTCACGCGTCCCAACGGCCTCCAGATCCGCAAGGTCCGGGTGCCGCTCGGGGTGATCGCCATCATCTACGAGAACCGGCCCAACGTGACCAGCGACGCCGCCGCGCTGTGCCTGAAGTCGGGCAACGCCACCATCCTGCGGGGGTCGAGCACGGCCATCCACTCCAACATCGCCATCGCCAAGGTCCTGCGCGAGGCGATCGGGAAGGAAGGCCTCCCCGAGGACTCGGTGATCCTCGTCGAGGACACGGCGCACGCGACCGCCGTCGAGGTGATGCAGCTCACGGGTTACGTCGACTGCCTGATCCCCCGGGGCGGGCCGTCGCTCGTCAATTCGATCCTGGAGAACGCCCGGGTGCCCTACGTCATCGATGGCGACGGGAACTGCCACATCTACGTCGATGCCGCCGCCGACCTCGACTTGGCTCTCGACATTGTGATGAACGCCAAGACCCAGCGCACCAGCGTCTGCAATGCCGCCGAGTCGCTGGTGGTGCACGAGGGCGTGGCCGACGAATTCCTGCCGCGTGTGGGCAAGGCCCTCAGCGAGGCCGGCGTCGAGCTGGTCGGTGACGAGGCCTCCCGGCAACGTTTCGAGATGGGCCCGGCGACCGACGACGACTTCGCGTCCGAGTTCCTCGACCTCAAGATGTCGGTGGCCGTCGTCCCCGACCTCGAGGCGGCCGTCGATCACGTCAACCGCTACGCCACCGGCCACACCGAGGCCATCCTCACCACCGACCTGGCTGCGGCCGAGCGTTTCGCCGCCGCCGTCGATTCGGGAACCATCGTCGTGAATGCTTCCACGCGGTTCACCGACGGAGAGCAGTTCGGCTTCGGCGCCGAGATCGGCATCTCGACCCAGAAGCTCCACGCTCGCGGGCCCATGGCTTTGCGGGAGCTGACCACCTACAAGTACGTCGTCACCGGCGACGGCCAGATCCGGGAGTAGAGACTGCTGATGGCTGAGCGCTTCGAGTCCGTCGACCGGGTGTGGGAGCTGACCACCTACAAGTACGTCGTCACCGGCGACGGCCAGATCCGGGAGTGACCATTGGCTGACCGCTTC
Source organism: uncultured Burkholderiales bacterium (assembly GCA_964615175.1). GTDB lineage: Bacteria > Actinomycetota > Acidimicrobiia > IMCC26256 > JACPCJ01 > CAZTOV01. Next base: position 575 of record CAZTOV010000286.1, on the reverse strand, counting down.
GAGTCCGTCGACCAGGTGTCGGAGCTGACCACCACCCGTCCTTACGAGTACGTCGTCACCGGCGACGGCCAGATCCGGGAGTGACCATTGGCTGAGCGCTTCGAGTCCGTCGACCAGGTGTCCGAGCGGCTGCGAGCCGTCGACTACCTCCCGAGTGCCCAGATCAGCAGCGTGGTGTTCCTCGCCGACCGACTCGAGAAGCCGGTCCTGGTGGAGGGCCCGGCCGGTGTGGGGAAGACCGAGCTGGCCAAGGCGCTCTCCGCGAGCACCGACGCCCGCCTCATCCGCCTCCAGTGCTACGAGGGGCTCGACGAGGCCAAGGCGCTCTACGAGTGGAACTATAAGAAACAGCTCCTCCGCATCCAGGCCGACCGCGAGCACGAGGAGAGTTGGTCCGACATCGAGTCCGACATCTTCTCGGAGCCGTTCCTGCTCACCCGGCCGTTGCTCGAAGCCATCCGCGCCGACGAGCCCGTGGTGCTGCTCATCGACGAGGTCGATCGGGTCGAGATCGAGACCGAGGCGCTGCTCCTCGAGGTGCTCTCCGACTTCCAGGTCTCGATCCCCGAGATGGG
>CAZTOV010000285.1:0-2763 GCA_964615175.1 uncultured Burkholderiales bacterium | reverse complement strand
CGTGTTGCGGACGGCGAGACGGCGCAGGACGGGCCGACGAGTGAGGACGAAGAGGAACGGCAGCGACAGGATCGCCACCAGCACCAGGCCCACGGTTCAGCCCTTCTTGGACCTGGTCGTCGAGGAAGACGCCTTCGCCCGACCTTTGCGGCCCCCGGAACCCTGACGTTCGTCGGAGACGATCTCGCCGTCGCGCATGACGACCAGCCGCTGGGCGCTGCTCGCGATGGCCTCGTCGTGGGTCACGAGGATGATCGTCAGGCCCTCCCGGTGGAGCTGGTGGATGAGGTCCATGACCTTCTCGGCGGTCTCGGTGTCGAGGTTGCCCGTCGGCTCGTCGGCCCACACGATGCTCGGCTTCCCCGCCAGCGCCCGCGCCACGGTGACCCGCTGCTGCTCACCGCCCGACAGCTCGTTCGGCCGGTGGTCGAGGCGATGGCCGAGGCCCACCCGCTCGAGGGTCTCGACGGCCCGCTCCCGGGCGAAGTCGGGTCGGTCGCCCGCGAGGAGGAGCGGCAGTTCGGCGTTCTCCGACGCCGTCAGCACGGGGATGAGGTTGAACGCCTGGAAGACGAAGCCCATCGTCGAGGCACGCTTGCGGGTGCGCTCGGCGTCGGACAGCTCGTGGATGCGGTCGCCGGCGACCTCCACCGTCCCGGCGTCGATCTCGTCGAGGCCCGACAGACAGTTGAGCAGGGTGGTCTTCCCCGAGCCTGACGGGCCCATGACCGCCACGAACTCCCCCGGCTCGACGACGAGGTCGACGTCGCTGAGCGCCTCCACCGCTTCGGCGCCGGTGCGGTAGATCTTGGTGACACCCGCGGCGGCGAGAATGGGTGGCGCGCCCGTGCTGCGACTGCTGGCCATGTGGAATCCCCCCGGGTTCGCCTGCGTCTCAGCGCAACGTGACGTTGCGGAGGGCTTCGGGCATCTCTCCCACCACGGTCCGGGGACGAGGGGTGGCGCACGCCGGCTCGCCCTTCTCGGCCGTCGCCTCCTCGCCGGGGAGGCGGAGGGTGAAGCGACGCCCGTACTCGGTCTCGATCGACATCGACTCGCCCTGGTCGTCGACGTTGACGTCGATCACAAGGGCGTCGTCGCCCGCGTACAGCGAGCGCAGGTACTCGGGGGCGTAGACCGAGACGCCGGCCGCCTCGCCCACGACCTCCTGGTCGGGACCGGGCCAGAAGTCCTCGTAGAGGAAGGGCGCGGTCGACTCGCAACACCCCGTGCCGATCGTGATCACCAGGTCACCGGCCCGATCGCGCCGCGCCCGCTCGATCAGCTCACACGCTTCGGGAGTCGCCGTCACTCGCACGGTGTGCACAGTACCGGCACCCGGTGACCCCGGGCACAGCGAAATCCGTCACATCGCCGGCGTCTCAGTCGCGTTAGCGAGACAGATTCGCGCAAACGCGACTGAGACACGCAGCGGACAGGCTCAGATGTTGGCCGAGAGGACCTGGTAGTGGACGCGGGCGTCGCGGCCGTCCTGCGGGTTGATGTGGACGTGCTTGACCTGCCGGTACTCGTTGTACCCGTAGGCCCCGAGTTCCCGCCCGATTCCCGACTGCTTGTAGCCGCCGAACGGCCGGGTCGGGTCGATCAGGTGGTAGTCGTTGATCCACACGGTGCCGGTGCGCATCTCGTGCGCCACCGATTTGGCCCGCTCGACGTCGCCGCTCCACACACCGCCGGCGAGGCCGTACATCGAGTCGTTGGCGATCTTGATCGCCTCGTCGTCGCTGTCGACCTTGATCACCGAGAGCACCGGACCGAAGATCTCCTCCTGGGCGATCTTGGTGTCGTTGGTGGTCTCGAAGATCGTGGGACGGTAGAAGGCGTCGCGGTCGAGGCCCTCGGCGAGTTCGTCGGGCTTCTTCCCGCCGCAGAGCAGCTTGGCGCCCTCGTCGTGACCGGCCTGCACGTAGCGCTCGACGGTCTCGACCTGGCTGCGGCTCACCAGCGGGCCCAGGTCGACGTCGAAGTCGAGGGGGTTCCCGACGGTGAGCTTCTCGGCCCGCTCGACGAGCATGTCGACGAACTCGTCGTAGATCGACGCGTGCACGAGCGCCCGGGTACCCGACTCGCACACCTGGCCGGCGTGGAAGAAGGTGCCCCACAGGGCGCCGGCGGCCGCGACGTCGAGGTCGGCGTCGTCGAGGATGATGTTGGCCGACTTGCCACCCAGCTCGAGGGTCACCTTCTTCACGGTGCCCGACGCGAACTGCATGATCCGGCGGCCGACCTCGGTGGAGCCGGTGAACGCCACCTTGTCGACCATCGGGTTCGAGGCCAGTTCCTCGCCAACCGTCCCGCCCGGCCCGGGCACGATGTTGACCACGCCCTCGGGAACTCCGGCCTCCTGGATGATGCGCCCCAGCTCGAGGGCGGTGAGCGAGGTGAAGCTCGCCGGCTTGAGCACGCAAGTGTTGCCCGCAGCGATCGCGGGGGCGATCTTCCACGCCGCCATGATCAGCGGGAAATTCCACGGGATGATCCCCGAGCACACGCCGAACGGCTCCCGGCGCACGTAGTTCTCCGACGGCGGGAAGGGCGAGCCCTCCAGCTCCTCGATGTCGGGGACCGAGCGGGCCAGCTCGGCGAAGGCCTGGAAGGCGCCCTGGGCTCCTCCCACGTCGGCGAGCTGCCCCTTGCGGATGGTGCCGCCGCCGTCGCGGGCCTCGAGCTCGGCGAGCTGGGGCTGCTTGGAGCCGATCAGCTCGGCGATGGTGTCGAGGAACTTGGCCCGTTCCTCACCGC
>CAZTOV010000284.1:0-2768 GCA_964615175.1 uncultured Burkholderiales bacterium | reverse complement strand
CTCGAGCAGGTCGACGAGCCGCTCCATGGCGGCGACGTCCCACATCTCGCCCTGCTCGATGAACTGTTCGAGTGCCTCGACCACGCGCGCACGCACGGGCAGACCGTAACCCGTAGGGCCTCAGGCGACCGCGAGACCCTCGGCTTCGGCAGCCTCGGCCTGGCGGTCGTCGCGGGTCACGAACACGAGGTCGTCGTCGGGGGCGACAACGACGGACTCCTCGATGGCCACCGCGAGGTGGATGGCATCGAGCGTGCGGAGGGGATGGCGCTCGACGAGCTGGGTCGCCAGTCCGAGCACCGGCTGGGGCTCGAGGGCGATGAGCCCGATCGATCCGTGGTCACCGCTGGTTGCATCGAAGCGTTCGAGCAGGCCGGTGGGGCTCGTCAAACGCCGATCTCGGTGCGCGGCGAAGGTCGCACGTCGGAACTCGAGTCGGGCGAGCTCTGACGTCACGACGTACTCGTGGCCATCCAGCAGCATCTGTCGCAGCTCTCGATGCCCGGGCTCATCGGGGAAGAACGCACGGGCCAGCGCGCTCGTGTCGGCATAGTGGATCGTCACCGGGCGTTCCGGTCCTCTTCGAGCGCCTCCGAGACCGCAGTTCCGGCACCGCGGCCGGATTCGATCGCCTCGTCGAGTGTGGGTGGATTCTCCGGCTGTGGCGGAACCACGAGCTTCCCGGCTCGGCGGAGGCGCTCGCGCAACCGGGCGCGTTCACCTCCCGGCTCGAGCGCGGCCCGGAGCGCCTCGTTCACCAGGGAGTTGAGCGAGCGCTGCTCGGCCGCCGCCCGCGCCTTGAGGCGGGCGTGCAGTTCGTCGTCGACGCGGGCGATCAGTTGACGCATGTCGTGATGCTATCAAAATCCGACGAGAAATGATAGCAGATTCATCCCTGGCCCGTGTTGGGTGTGTGGCTTATGATGGGCATGATGCTCACGATGGATCGCCCTCATCTCTCCGGCCGCGTCCTCGCCGGCCGGTACCGCCTCGGCCACCCGCTCGCTGCCGGCTCGGGTGGCCGCACCTACGTGGCCCACGACCTGCGCCTCGACCGCCGGGTGGCGGTGAAGATCCTCCACGAGGGTCTCGCCGCCGAGCCCGGGTTCCTCGAGCGCTTCCGCGCCGAGGCCAAGACGGTGGCGTCGCTCAACCACCGGCACATCGTCACCCTCCACGACTGGGGCGAGGAGCCGGTGCCCTACATGGTCTTCGAGTTGCTGACCGGGGGCAGCCTCGCCGCCCTCCTCGCCTCGGACGCCCGCCTCACCCCGGCGCAGGCGTGCCGGCTCGGCACCCAGGTGGCCGCCGCCCTCGACCACGCGCACGAGCGCGGTCTCGTGCACCGCGACATCAAGCCCGGCAACCTGCTCTTCGACGACGACGGCAACGTGCGGGTGGCCGACTTCGGTCTCGCCCGGGCGCTGGCCGAGTCGAGCATGACCGAGCCCATCGACGGCTCGTCGGGCATCGTCGGCACGGCCCGCTACGCACCCCCCGAGGTGGTCTCGGGGGAGGGTCTCGACCCGACCGCCGACCTCTACTCGCTCGCCCTCGTGCTCGTGGAGGCCGTGACCGGCGAGGTGCCGCTCACCGGGGAGACGCCGGTGGCGACGCTCACCGCCCGGGCCAACTCGCCGCTGGTGGCACCCATCGAGCTGGGCCCCCTCGGCGTTCCCGTGGAGCGCGCGGGGCTTCCCTACGCGATCGAGCGCTACCCGTCGGCGCGGGCCATGCAGGAGGCCTTCGAGGCCGCCGCCGGGATGCTCCCGGATCCGCGACCGCTCGAACTTCCCGGCCTCGAGGTCGACCTCGACGAGCCCGAGCCCACCGAGATGGCACCCCTCGCCGTCGACGAGACCGCGGTCGAAGCGGCGGTCGAGTCGTCCGACTCCGTGCCCGAAACCGAGCCCGAATCCGAGCCCGCTGCGCCCGATGACTCCGCGACGGGGCGTCGACTGGTGCCGTGGGTGGTGTCGGGGGTCATCGCCTTGGCGTTGGCCGCGGCCGCGCTCGCCGTCTCGGGTGCGACCACCCCGCTGGTCCACGCCCCGAACCTCCTCGGCGCCACCGAGGACGACGCCCGCGCCGCCCTCGACGACGCCGACCTCGACGTGACCGTGGTCGAGCGGGTCACGGCGCCCGAACCCGCCGGCACCGTGCTGCGGCAGTCGCCCGGGCCCGGCGACTCGTTGAAGAGCGGCACCGCGGTGAGCGTCGTGCTGTCGGCCGGCCCGCCTCCCGTCGAGCTGCCGGCGGTCGTGGGCCGGCACGAGGACGATGGGATCGCGGCGCTCGAGGCCGCCGGGTTCCTCGTGAACGTCGACCGCCGCTACGACGACATCGACGAGGGCACGATCATCCTCCAGGAGCCGGCCTCCGCAGAGGCCCCCCGGGGGGCCGAGGTCACCGTGGTCGTGAGCGACGGCCCCGCGCCGGTGGTGCTCCCCAACGTGGTCGGCAAGACCAGCGACGAGGCCCGCTCGATCCTCGAAGAGGCCGGGTTCGAGGTCGCCGCCGCCGAGGAGTTCTCCGACACGGTCGAGGAGGGCAAGGTGATCCGCCAGGACCCGGTGAGCGGGGCCGAGGCCGTCCCGGGGAGCGCGACCACCATCGTCGTGAGCAAGGGCCCCAACCGGGTCCTGATCCCCGACGTGCGGGGCATGGGCATCGACGAGGCGTCGGGTGATCTGGAGAGCGCCGGCTTCGAGGTCGACGTGATCGGCTACTCGCCGGGATCGCTCGTGAAGCGCATGGACCCCGAACCC
>CAZTOV010000283.1:0-2779 GCA_964615175.1 uncultured Burkholderiales bacterium | reverse complement strand
CGTCGAGCGCGGGGTGGCGGCGGCCGCGTCGGCCGACGATCCGGAGGTGATCCGGTGCCTCCTCGAACTCGATCCCGCAGCCCGGGCTGCCGGAGCGGCGGTGATTGCGGGAGCCGGGCTCGCCCCCGGATTGTCCGAGACCCTCGCTCGCTTCGCTGCGGAACGCAGCGACAGCGTCGAAGAGGTGCACGTTTCGCGCTACGGGGCGTCGGGACGGGAGTGTGTACACCAGCGCCGCCGGAGCGCGTGGGGGCCGGCGTCCGAACTCGATGACGGTGCGTGGGTCGAACACCGCGCGGGGACCGGACGGCGCCTCGTCCCGTTCCCGCCGCCGGTCGGGCCCCACGACTGCCGCCGGTCGGTAAGTGCCGTTCCACGGTTGATGGCGAGGGCCGTGCCGGGCGCCGACCGGGTGTCGTTCCGTGACGCCTTCCGGCGTCTCGACCGGCTCACCGGTGCCGTGCCGCCACCGGCCGGCGGGCGCAAGATGGGGTCGCTGGGAGGTCTCCACGTCGAAGTGCGGGCCCGGCGGGAGGTTCGGGCCGAGGTCCTGGTCTACGGCACCGTCGACTTGATGGCCCCCATGGTCGGGGCCATCCTCGCCACGGCGACGCTCGCGGCAGCGGGCATGATCGGCGAACCCGCTCAGCCGGGCGTGCGCGGGTTGGGAGAGGTTGGTGGGGCGTCGGTGCTGAGCGACCTCGGACGCCGGGGGGTGCGCGCGGCCCGCTTCGACGCCGCCTGACCTCGGAGGCGGGTCGGCGAGGTGCTCGAGAGCCCGACCACGGTGACTCCCAGTGGGCGGGTTCTGATCAGACGCCGACGGGCTCGAGGCCGGTGCCCTCGTAGCGCTCCCGGCACAGCGATCGTTGGAGCTTGCCCGACGACGTCTTGGGCAGCGTTCCCGGCCGCACCAACACCACATCCTTGGCGGCAAGACCCACGGCATCGCGAACCGATCGCGCCACGTCGTCGCGGACCCGACGCACGGTGTCGTGATCGTCCTCGGCCTTCGTCTCGGCGATCACCACGAGGGCTTCGGACCCCCGTCGTCCCGGGGCCCCGAACGCGATCACGTTCCCGGCTCGCACGCCTTCGACGGTGGCTGCCGCCTGTTCGGCGTCCTCGGGGAAGACGTTCCGTCCTCCGACGATGATGATGTCCTTGATGCGTCCGCAGATGGCGAGCCGGCCCTCGTGGAGATAGCCGAGGTCGCCGGTGCGGAGCCACCCGTCGTGGAACGCGTCGGCGGTGGCCTGAGGATCGCCGTCGTATCCGGGGGTCACCGACGTCCCGCGGATCTCGAGCTCGCCGACCTCGCGGTCGGCGAGCTCATCGCCGGTCTGGGGATCGCAGATCCGCAGACCGATGCCCGGCACCGGACGTCCGAGGAGCGCGAGGCGCTTGGCTTTGTCAGGATCGTCGGATCCGGTTGGCGCGGCGTACCGGTCGTGCTCCAGCGCGTGGCGGTCGACCCGATCGGTCTCCAGACCCGTCTCCGGTTCAGGGAAGGTGACGGCGAGGGTGGCCTCGGCCATGCCGAAGGCGGGAAACACGACGTTGGGATCGAGACCGTGGCGCGCGCCCGCGTCGCAGAACGCCTCGATCGTGGCGACGTCGACGGGTTCGGCGCCGTTGAGGGCGAGCCGCCAGCGGGAGAGGTCGAGCCCGTCCATCCGGCGGAGCGCCCGGGCTGCGAGAGCGTACGAGAAGTTGGGCCCCGCGGTGGCGGTGCCCCTGAAGTCCGACATCCACTCCATCCAGCGGCGTGGTGAGGCGAGGAAGTCCTGGGGTGCAGCGAGTACCAGGCCGATCCCCGTGCTCATCGGCAGCGTCAGCGTCCCGATCAGGCCCATGTCGTGGTAGAGGGGGAGCCACGACACGATCACGTCGTCGGGCTCGACACGGGCGGCTTCGGCGATGCCGTCGAGGTTGGCCGTGACACAACGGTGGGGGAGCATGACCCCCTTGGGTCGGGCGGTCGACCCGCTCGTGAACTGGAGGATGGCCAGCGTCTCGGGATCCTCACTCGGCCGCACGTAGGCGGCGGATCGGCCTCCTACGAGGAGCTCGGGGAGGGTGACCATCGGGGGGTCGTCCGCCTGGGGCTCGATGAACTGCAACAGGTCGGGGTCAGCGACGACGATGGCCGAACGGGCGGCCCGGATCCGGGACCGGGTCTGCGCCACGAACTCGTCGATCGACGAGAGGCGCATCGGGAGGGGGAGGACCACCACGGTTGCCCCGCACAGCCACACCGCTTGGATGGCGGTGACCAGAGGACGGGTCGTGGGCCCGAGGATCGAGACGCGATCGCCGGGTCCGACGCCGCGGGACTGGAGGGTGGCGGCGACGCCGCGGGCTTCCTCGTGGAGCTGGCTCCAGGGGACGGGGTCGGCGTCGTCGCCGTCCACGAACGTGAGAACGCCGCCGGAATCGGCGGCGTCCTCGATGCGCGTCAGGAGTGTCGTTGGTCGGGTCATACGCGATCCGACTCCCGCGGGTTACTCCGCGTTACATGGAATTCCCGGTGAGGTCCCCCGCCAGGTCGGGGAGACGCTGTCGCCGTTCGAGCACGGCGGCGAAGAGGTCACCCTCGCGTTCGACGCGGTCGAGAACGGCGTCGGGGGCGAGGTCGGGGGATGCCCCGGTGTCCGCCGCCGCCTCGACCTCCGACCAGGTCAGGGGCGCCGAAACTGCCGGTCGCGGAGTGGCGCGCAGCGAGTAGACGGCAACCGTCGTCTTGTGGCGGGCGTTCTGGCTCCAATCGACGAACACC
>CAZTOV010000282.1:0-2779 GCA_964615175.1 uncultured Burkholderiales bacterium | reverse complement strand
CGGCGACGGCGTCGACGGCCTCCTTGATCACCGCCATGACCTCGTCCCATTCGCCCTCGACGTTGGTGAACATGGCGTTGGTCTCGTGCGGAAGGCCGCTCGCTCGCACCACCTTCACGGCCTCGGCGACCAGGTCGCCGACCGAGTCACCGGTTCCGAGCGGGGTGATCGAGAACGCAGCGAGCATGGTGGCTCCCTTCAGCCGTCGCCGGTCTGGTCATGTGCGCGACGATATCCAGAGATCGTCGTGACGACAGGGGAGGTTGTCGCTGATGCGCCTGGGCGTCTCGCTGTGGAGCGCGTACGCGGTCGACGACGTGCGTGAGGGAGCGCATCGGATGATTGAGAGAGCTCGCGCCGCCGAGGCGGCCGATCTCGACTCGTTGTTCGTGGGCGACCACCACGCGGTCCCGATTCCCTACTACCAGAACAGCGTGATCCTCGGGCGTCTGCTCGCCGAGTGGGGTGACCGTCCCGCAGGCGCTCTCTACTTGTTGCCGCTCTGGCATCCCGTTCTTGCAGCGGAACAGATCGGCACCCTGGCGTCGCTCGCCCGAGGCCGGTTCATCATGCAGTGCGCGCTCGGTGGCGGCGAGGAGCAGTTCGCCGCCATGGGGGTCGAGCTACGGCACCGCCCGTCACGTTTCGAGGCGTCCCTCGACGTCATCCGCCACCTGCTGGCAGGCGAGGAGGTCACCGCCGAGGGGCCGTTCCGGATTCAGGCAGCGCGGATCGCGCCCACCCCGGCCGAACCCGTGGAGGTCTGGATCGGCGGTTCGGCGCCGCCGGCCATCGAGCGCGCCGCTCGTCTCGGTGACGCGTGGTACGCAGACGCGGGACTGACCCCGGGCGCGGCCAAGGAACAGATCGGCACCTACCGGGTGGCGTGCGAGCGGTTCGAACGCACGCCCACGTGCATCCCCATCCGCCGCGACGTCTTCGTGGGTGAGGACGAGGCCGAGGTCGAGCGGCTCGCCCGTCCGGTGATCGACGGCGGGTACCGGGGCTTCGATCCGTCGGCGACGATCGCCGGCACCGTCGAGCAGGTCGCCGAGGCGTTCCGACCGTACGCGGAGATGGGCTACACCGACGTCATCGTCCGCCAGCTCGTCGACGACCCGGCCGCCGCGGTGGCCTCGATCGAGCGCCTGGCCGACGTGCGGAAGCTCATCGCTGACGCCTGATCCGGGGGTCAGCGCACCGCCAACCTGACACGGGCGTCAGGTTTCCCGTTACCATGGCGGCATGGATTCCCTTCCGAAGATCATCAGCGTCGACGACCACGTGGTCGAGCCGCCCCACGTGTGGCAGGACTGGCTCCCGAAGAAGTGGCGGGAGCGGGGCCCCCAGGTCGAGGACAAGAAGTGGGGCGAGTTCACCAAGAAGCCGGGCGCCAAGTACGAGATGGCCGAGGACCCCGACGGCGAGTGGGGCAGCGCCTGGTACTACGACGGGAAGCTCATCTACGTCCACAAGAAGTTCGTCGCCATCCCCGACGCGGCCGTCACCGAGGAGAACGGCACGATCGAGTTCGACCGCTCGCAGATGACGATGACCGCGGTCACCTACGACAACATGCGCAAGGGCTGCTGGGACCGCGACGCCCGCATCGAGGACATGAAGCTCAACTGGGTCGACGGCTCGTTGCCGTTCCCCACCTTCCCCCGGTTCTGCGGCCAGACGTTCTACGAGGGCGACGACAAGGAGCTGGGGCTCGCCTGCGTCAAGGCCTACAACGACTGGATGGTCGAGGAGTGGTGCGGCCCTTCGGAGGGCTACAACATCCCGCTCTGCATCATCCCGCTGTGGGACGTGCAGCTCGCCGCCGAGGAGACCAAGCGCAATGCCGAGCGGGGCGTGCGGGCCATCTGCTTCAGCGAGCTGCCCGATCGGCTCGGGCTCCCCACGATCCACTCGGGTGAGTGGGACCCGCTCTTCGAGGTGTGCAACGACTACGGCGTGACCCTGTGCATGCACATCGGGTCGTCGTCGACCATGCCGGCGGCGTCGCCCGACGCTCCGGGTGGCGTGGGCGGCACCCTGGCGTTCAACAACGCCATGGCGTCGTTCGCCGACTGGCTCTTCTCGGGCAAGCTCATCCAGTTCCCGAAGCTGAAGCTGGCCTACTCCGAGGCGCAGATCGGGTGGATCCCCTACGCGCTCGAGCGGGCTGACACCGTGTGGGAGCACCACGAGAGCTGGCAGCACTCCAAGGAGCTGGTGCCCGAGCCGCCCTCGACCTACTACCCGGGCCGCATCTTCGGGTGCTTCACCCAGGACACCCACGGGATGAAGAACCTCGAGGCCGTCGGCTACGACAACGCCTGCTTCGAGACCGACTACCCCCACACCGACACCACCTGGCCGCACTCGCGGGAGTGGGTCGAGAAGATGCTCGCCGACGTCGACGCCGACGTCGCCTACAAGGTCCTCCGCGGCAACGCCATCCAGATGCTCGACCTCGACCGCGAGTAGCGCCCCCCGACCCTGTGTGTGCATGGCGTCGCGCTACAGCGCGACGCCATGCACACACAGGGTCTTGGGGTCAGAGGCGGCGGCGCAGGGTTTGGCGCTTGAGTTCCTGGATCGACTCGGTGACGGGAATGTCGCGGGGGCAGGCGTCGGTGCACTCGAAGGCGGTGCGGCAACCCCAGACGCCGGCGCCCTCGTCGACGAGATCGAGGCGGTCGCCGGGCGCGTCGTCGCGCGAATCGAAGACGAAGCGGTGGGCCGCGACGAGGGCGGCGGGGCCGACGTAGCGGTCGTTGGTCCACGAGAT
>CAZTOV010000281.1:0-2808 GCA_964615175.1 uncultured Burkholderiales bacterium | reverse complement strand
ACTCGTCGGGAGAGTACTGGGCGTCGTGGATGAGGAGGTCAACCCCGTCGCACAGTTCGTGGACCCGGCGGGGGATGTGGTCATCGGCGTCCTCCGGCACGGTGCCGGGCCCGTGGTCGGGGATGTAGGCCACCGAGTGGCCGTTCCAATCCACCCGGTATCCGAGAGTCGGACCGTTGTGACGAACCCAGCGCGACATCAACCGGCGCCCCTCGATCTCCCAGTCGCTGTCGCCCCGATCGTGGAAGTCGATGGTCCCCCGTAGTTCGTAGGGGGTCACGGGGAAGTAGGGCGGCCGCATGATGCCGGTGAACACCTCACCGAGCGGTCCCTCCTCCTGTTCGGGCCCGTAGACGTCGAGGTGGGCGCCGGGGCGATCGACGGGGCTGAAGAACGGGAGCCCCTGCATGTGATCCCAGTGGAGGTGGGAGAGGAGGACGGCGCCACGAAAGGACCCGTCGGTGGGCTGGCCGGTTCCGAAGTACCGGAGACCGGTGCCGAGATCGAAGATGATGGGCGTCTCGCCCGGACCCTCGAGCGCCACACACGACGTGTTGCCCCCGTAGCGCTTCTGTTCTTCGCAATCGCACGGCGTCGAGCCGCGCACCCCGTAGAACGTGACGTCCATCACCACAGTGTCCCGTCAGCGTGCAGGTCATCGAGGGAAGGCCCATTGCCCCCGGCCTTGCCTCGTGTGGGTCGGAGGATAGTCAGCCCCACGTAGCGTGGTACAGCGTCATGAGACGAAGGTCACACACGTGCCCGGGCTCCTCGCTCCGCATCGTCGCCCTCCACAACACATCGGTCGGTGCCATCAGTCGCACGCTGCGCAGCGCCCCCGTGGGACTCGCGCTCCCCTTCGCTCCACAAGGCGCGGGTAGGGTCCTCGGCCATGACCGAACGGAAGCGCATCACGGCCAACGGGATCGACTTCGCCTACCTGGAGGCGGGCCCGGCCGACGGGCCGCTCGCCCTCTGCCTCCACGGGTTCCCCGACATCCCCCGCACGTGGCAGCACCTGCTGCCCGCGCTCGCCGACGCCGGTTACCACGCGGTGGCGCCATGGCTGCGCGGTTACCACCCCAGCGCGCTGGCGCCCGACGACAACTACGAACTGGCCGCACTGGCCAAGGACGCCTGCGAGTTGGCCGACGCCCTGGCGGGTGGCCCGCCGGGGGAAGGACGCGAGGCCGTCCTCATCGGCCACGACTGGGGTGCTGCCACCGCGTACCCGGCGTCGGCCTACCGGCCGGACCGGTTCTCGAAGGTCGTCACCATGGCGGTGCCCCCCGGTCAGCTCGTCTTCTCGGCCTTCCTTGAGCGCCCCGACCAGCTCAAGCGCTCGTGGTACATGTTCTTCTTCCAGCACCCGCTCTCCGACGTGGCCGTCGCCAACGACGACTTCGCCTACATCGACATGCTCTGGCGTGACTGGTCGCCGGGATACGAGCTGCCCGACGACTACCGCAAGGAGCTGAAGGAGACCCTCGGAGCCGAAGGCAGCCTCCAGGCGGCGCTCGGGTACTACCGAGCGATGCTCAACCCACCGCCTGACCCCGATCCGGCGCTGAACGACGTCCGGTCGGCCTTCGGACAGGCTGCCCCGGTGCCCACCCTCTACCTCCAGGGCGCCGCCGACGAGTGCCTCGCTCCCGACATCGTCGAGGAGTCGGCCCTGTCAGACCTGGGGATCGACTTCGCCCTCGTCCCCGACGCCGGCCACTTCCTCCAGCTCGAACAGCCCGACCGCGTGAACCAGCTCGTCCTGGAGTTCCTCACCGCTCCGTCCGGTTAGTGCTCGGCCGCGGGAGTGGCGGCGAGGTCGATCGGGTTCGCCCCCACCTCCGCGGCGTCGGCCATGCGCTGGATGCCCTCAGGACCGGCGTGGAGCAGATTGGGGTCGAAGGCCTGGCGCCGCCGCAGCTCGCGTTGGCTCATGCTGCCGGGCGTCACCACGACACCGCGGCGGGCCCCCGACTCCTTGAAGCGCGAGTAGGCGTGGTTGAGTGACGCCGGGTCGATGGATTGGCCGACGCGGCTGCGGATCACCACCGCGACCTGATCGCCGACCTTCAGTACGTCGTCGTCGACCTGCGGTTCCGTCCCCGCGGTCTCGAGGATGGCGCGCACCAGATCGACGGGGTCTGACGGGTCGCGCAGACGGGATCGAACCGATTCGGGCAGCTCGAATCGGTCGGCGAGGCTGCGCTGCGGAGCCACGCTCTCGTCGGCAGGGGCGGGCCGGGGGTCGGTACTCCGAGTCTCCCCACCCGTCTCGCTCATCTCGTTGGAGGGGATCTCGGGGCCTCGCCGCCGGGACGAGCGCGGTCCGGAGAGCTGCTCCGGGAGGGCGATCTCGCGGGGCGTCCCGCGTGATCGCGTCCCGAGCGTCACGCCGCTTCGGTTCTGCACCTCGACCTCTTCGATCTCCTCGCTCGCCTGGAGGAAGACCTGGTTGGAGGCATCGTCGACGAGACGTATCACAGAGGGATTCTCGGGGTCGGTCGCGGGGACGTCGAGCGGGACGACCACCCGGCCACCCTCCACCCTGGCGCCCGGCAGCGTCACTCCCTCCGGCGACGGTCGGCGTCGGGTCCGCAAGCCGACCGCAACCGCCGCAGCGAGCACGACGACCACGAGGGCCAGAAGGATGATCTCCATGCCCACCACCTCCCCAGCGGCTTCCGGTGACCGCTGCGAGATTCACGATACATGCGCTCCCGGAGAAACGGGCGCCGACTTCGCCCGATCGCTACTCCGCGTCGGGGACGGGCTGAGGTGGGGGCGGGCCGATGTAGTGGCTCGTCG
>CAZTOV010000280.1:0-2814 GCA_964615175.1 uncultured Burkholderiales bacterium | reverse complement strand
GACCTCGCCTTCTCCTCCCGGGTCGACGAACGAGCCGGCATCATCCCCGAATGGGCCAACGACTCCTTCGAGGAGGTCCTCGGCTACACCCTCGAAGAACTCACTCGGATCGGCGGTTGGAAAGCGATCGTCCGCCCAGACGACGCCCACCTGCTGTTCGAATCCCTCCAGAAGCTCGCCGACGGCGCCGAATCGGTCAGACACGAGATGCGCGTAATCACGAAGGCCGGCGACGTGCGCTGGCTCCGGACCTACGCTCGAGCCGAGCGGGATTCGGACACCGGTGTGCCGCTCCGGGTGATCGGTGCCGCCCAGGACATCACCGAACGTGTGGCCGCCGAGGAGCGGTACCGCACGATCTCGAACCTGACGAGCGACGTGACCTTCGCGTTGCACATCGACGGGACATCGACGGTCACGACCGACTGGGTCGCCGGGGCCCACACCGAGCTGACCGGGTACACGTTCGAGGAGACGGAGATCCTCGGATGGCGCAATCTCATCCACCCCGCCGACCGCCGGTGGTATGAGCAACGGCTGACCCGCCTCGGCGAGAACGAAATCGACGGGAGCGAGGTGCGCATCACCACGAAGTCGGGAGACGTGCGCTTCGTGCGGATCATCGTGCGACGGGTCGAGGCGCCCTCCGGGACCATGAAGTACGTCGGTGCGGTCCGCGACCTCACCGAACGACGTCGGGCGGCCCGCCTCCTCGCCGAGTCGGAGGAGCGTTACCGGGCGGTCTCCCAGATGACCTCCGACGTCGCCTACTCGTACCACCTCGACGGCGACGGCCGCCCCGTCATCGACTGGGTCACCGAGGGCACCGAGGAGTTGACCGGCTACACGTCCGAGGAGATGGAAGCGATGGGCGGGTGGCGCGGCATCCTGGTACCCGAGCACCGGGTCGCCTACGAGGAACGCCTGGATACCCTCTTCGCCGGTAACTCGGTCACGCGGGAGTTCCAGATCGTCACCAAATCGGGTGTCCGCCGGTGGGTCGAGATCTCAGCCCGATCCGAACAGGGACCGGGCGGGGAGATCGTCCGGGTCTACGGGGCCGTCCGCGACGTCGATGAACGCAAGCAGGCCGAAGACGCTCTCGCGGCCAGCGAGGCGCAGCTCCGCGAAGCCCAGGCCGTCGCCAAGTTGGGCAGCTTCCGCCGCGACGTGGCCACCGGGAAGATGGAGTGGTCCGACGAGCTGTTCCGCCTGGCTGGCTACGAGCCCGGCGACGTGGAACCCGACCAGTCGTGGCTCCTCGAGCACATCCATCCCGACGACCGTGACGCGTTCCTGGGCCGCCTGGCCCGGTTGGTCGGGACCGGCGAAGGACACGAGCAGGAGTTCCGCTTCGTGCGACCCGACGGTCGGATCGTGTGGGTCCATTCGAGGGCCGAGCCCGAGTTCGGCTCCGACGGCGAGGTGGTCGCGATCACCGGCATCGCCCAAGACGTCACCGAGCGACACCGAAACGAACAGCTACACCGGGTGGTGTCGGAGATGGTGTCCGACATCCTCTTCTCCTATCGGATCGAGAACGGGCGGTTCGTGGCCGACTGGGTCGCGGGCGCCTACGAACGGGTGTCCGGCCATCGCCTCGCTCCCGAGTTCGGCACCGACTTGTTCACGCCGATCGCTCATCCCGACGATCGGCCGCTCATCGAAGAAGCGGAATCACGGGTGCTCTCGGGCGAGCCCCACGTCTGCGCGATTCGCGTGATCACCGCTGACGGCGCCACCCGGTGGCTGAAGCTCTACGTCCAGCCCGTCATGGGCGACCTCGACGGCGACGTCGTCGGGGCCTACGGCGCCGCCCAGGACATCACGGCCAACAAGGAGACCGTGGCCGTCCTCCGCCGCGCTTACGAACGCGAGCGTGGCGCCGCCGCCCACCTCCGTGAGGCCGACCAGATGAAGGACGAGTTCCTCACCACGGCATCGCACGAACTCCGCACGCCCCTCACCGCGATCGTCGGCTTCGCCTCCGCTCTCGCACGCGGCCGGACGGCGTTCGACGACGCTACCTACGACGACATTGCCGATCGGCTGGAACACAACGCCCTCGAACTGGGGAACATGGTCGAGCGCCTCCTCGACTTCTCCTGTCTCGAGGCGGGCACGGTGCGCCTCGACGTCCGAGCGGTGTCACTCGAGGACGTGATCCGGCAGTGCCTCGACATCTACGCGAACGAAATTTCCCATCACGAAATGGCGCTGGACGTCGACGGTGGCGTCGAGGTCCTCGCGGATCCAGCGGCGCTCAGCCACGTGCTCGGCAACCTCATCAGCAATGCCGCCAAGTACGCGCCTCCGGCATCAACGATCTCGATCACGGTGTCACAGGACGACACGCAAGCGGTGGTCACCGTGGCTGACCGGGGTCCGGGCATTGCGCCGGAGGAACGCACGGCGGTGTTCGAGCGGTTCTTCCGTGGGAGCGAACAACCGTCCGGGACCCACGGGAGCGGCATCGGCCTGGCCATCGCCCGCTCGTACGTGGAGCTGATGGATGGCCGCATCCGGGTCGAGGAGACGCCCGGAGGCGGCGCCACGTTCGTCTTCCATCTCCCCCTCGCCGCCCACGATCGTGTAGAGGTCGCGGAAGTCGCGGAAGCACGCTGACCGACCCGGGTCAGATGCGGGGCGTCTTCCGGGCCACGATGAGCAGGAGCCTCGGGAAGTCGGCCTGGTGCTCGTACTCGGGGGCACGCTCGAGGAACCCGGGCGGAGGCGGCGGCTCGGCCATGTGCTCGATACCGAGCCCGTGGGCCACGAGGGTGTTCACGTACTCGGAGAGCGGACGGTGGACGA
>CAZTOV010000279.1:0-2832 GCA_964615175.1 uncultured Burkholderiales bacterium | reverse complement strand
CTCCTCGACCACCAGCCGGTGCTCCAGCACACCCTGGCCGTGCGCGACCGCTACCTCGACCCACTGCACCACCTCCAGGTGGCCATGCTGGAGCGGTTGCGGGCGGGCGAGCAGCCCGAGCACCGGATCCGCCGGGCGCTCCTGCTCACCGTGAACGGCGTCGCCGCCGGCCTCCGCAACACGGGGTGAGGTCGGTTCGCACGCTCTCCTGCGCTCGACACCGCGCACCCGTGCCCGGTTCCACGTAGGAACAGGGGTGGGGCGAAAGCCCGGGGTGGCGCGCGGGAGGCCGCATGAACCGGATCATGAAGATCATCGTTGTCGGAGGCTTGGTGGCGGCGACGCTGGCCACGGCGTCGCCCGGCGGGGCATCGGAGGGAGCCGAGGCTCCGACCACGGTCGTGGCCTCCTGGGAGTGGGGCGGCGACGACGCGGCTGCGGTCGCGGCGATCGAGGACGCCGCGGCCCACGCCGGCGGTGAGATCCACCGGATCAACCGTGTCCTCGACTACGCCGCTGTCGCCGTTCCCGCCAACCGAACAGACCGCGCCATCGCCGAACTCCTGCGGGCGCCCGAGATCGTCGCGGCCGAACTCGACCGACGGTTGACGCTCCACCACACGCCGAACGACCCTTTCTACACGCAGCAGTGGGGTCCGCCGGCCATCGGAATGCCGACGGCGTGGGACGCCGGCACCGGGAGCAACCAGATCCAGGTCGGCGTCATCGACACCGGGGTCAGCTCGCACCCCGACCTGGATCCCAACGTGTGCAACGCCGGCGCCAACTTCATCGATCCGGGGCAACCGCCGGCCGACACCCACGGTCACGGCACGCACGTCGCCGGCACGGTGGGCGCCGACATCGACAACGCCCAGGGCGTCGCCGGGATGGGCGACTCGTGCATCGTGCCGATCAAGGTCATCGACGGCCACGGTCGAGGCAGCACCCTGACCCTTGCGCAGGGGATCGAGTGGGCGGCCGACAACGGCATCGAGGTCGTCAACATGAGCCTCGGGAGCAGCAGCGGCACGACGTTCGAAGAGCGGGCCGTCGAGTACGCGTGGGGGAAGGGCGTCTTCCTGGTGGCCGCGGCCGGGAACGATACCTGCAAGCCGGTCGGGTTCCCGGCCGCCTACCCGGAGGTGATCGCGGTGGCGGCCCTGGCGTCGTCGACCACCCGTGCCTCGTACTCGAACTGTGGCCCGGAGGTCGAGCTGTCCGCGCCGGGGAGCAGCGTCTACTCCACCGACTACCGCATCGGGTACTCGTACAAGAGCGGCACCTCGATGGCGTCACCCCACGTCGCCGGGGTCGCCGGCCTGCTGTGGGACCTCGACGTTAGCCTGACCAACGCCGAGATGCGCTGCCTGCTCCGTGACACCGCCGACGACCTCGGGCCCGACGGGAAGGACGACGGCTACGGCTGGGGCCGCGTCGACGCCGACGGTGCGCTCGACCGCCTCACCCTGGGGTCGGTCCCGGCATGGCCGAACTGCGAGGGCTCCCCGCCGACCGGCGAGACCCGCGAGGTGGAGTCGACCTACATCACCGGGAACGACGCGGTGATCCACTGCCTGAGCCGGGTCGGAGGAGCCTGCTTCGACATCGAGGACGGTGACGAGACGGTGTCGATCGTCGTCGACGACATCTTCATCGAGCCCGTGCCCGGCTTCTACCGGTTCCGGGACGCTGCCGGTAACGATCTCGGCAGCGGAGCGTTCTGCGTCTCGGCGGAGCAACGGGCGGTCCCGACGGGTGCCACGACCCTCTACGTCTATGCGGGGGGTCCGCTCCGGGCGGCCCTCGAGTGCGGCGCTCCGACCCGCACGTCGACGCTCGGCTTCATCCGGGTGACGTTCAACGGGTGACGGTCGCCTCTCCACCCAACGAGCCGTAGACGGCGTCGACGAGAGCCCGGTTCTTGGGGTTCTGCCACCGGGGCTCCATCCGGTTCATCACGTAGCCGAAGGCTACGCCCGCGTCCGGGTCGCAGAACCCGAGCGAGCCTCCCGCACCGAAGTGGCCGAACGCCCCCGGGTTGGGGCCCAGCGGTCGTTCCGGTTGGGTGAGTTGGAAGCCGAGCCCGAAGCGGGAGGGACGGTGGAGGATGACGTCCTCACCCGAGACCTGTTCTTCGGTGGCGGCCGTCAGTGCGTCGGCATCGACCACGTGGATGCCGCCGAGCGTGCCACCCGCGGCGAGCGCCGTGAACGCACGGGCGACGCCCCGGGCGGTGCCGTGCCCGTTGGTCGACGGGATCTCCGCCGCCCGCCACGCCCGGGTGTTGAGGACACCGGCCCCCGACAGGCCCGGGGGGTTGAAGTACGCGTGGTACTCCATCAGCTCGGCTTCGGTGAGCCCGACCGGGTTCGGCGTCGGGGGAGCGGTGTCGAAGTCGACGAACTCGGCGACCCGGCGGTCCTCGGTCGCCGGCAGGCCGATGTAGAGATCGGCATCGAGGGGTTCGGCGATCACGTCGCGGAGCAGCGTGCCGAGTGACACCCCGGCCACCCGGCGCACCAGCTCACCGACGAGGAAGCCGAAGGTGTTGGTGTGGTATCCGTGCGCCGTGCCGGGGGGCCACCACGGCTCCTGCTCGGCGAGGGCGTCGACCATGAGCTCGTGGTCGAGCATGGCGTCCAGGGGGAGGCGGCGTCTCACCGCCGGCAGGCCGGCCTGGTGCGACATGAGCTGGCGGACCGTCACCGCGTCCTTGCCCGCGGCGGCGAACTCGGGCCAGTGCCGCGCGACGGGCGCGTCGACGTCGATGTGGCCTTCACCGGCGAGGCGGGCGACCAGGGCGGCCGAGAGGCCCTTGCCGATCGAGAA
>CAZTOV010000278.1:0-2843 GCA_964615175.1 uncultured Burkholderiales bacterium | reverse complement strand
TCGACCTGGTCGAGGGGATGCGCTTCGACAAGGGCTACATCAGCCCGTACTTCGTCACCGACTCCGACCGCATGGAGTGCAACCTCGACGAGCCGTATCTCATGTACGTCTCGGGGAAGATCTCCGCGGTCAAGGATCTCCTCCCCGTACTCGAGCGGGTCATGCAGGCGGGTAAGCCGCTGGTGATCCTCTCCGAGGACGTCGAGGGCGAGGCCCTGGCCACGCTGGTGGTCAACAAGATCCGCGGTACGTTCAAGTCGGTCGCTGTGAAGGCTCCCGGCTTCGGCGAGCGTCGCAAGGCGATGCTCCAGGACATGGCTATCCTCACCGGAGGCGAGGTCATCTCCGAGGACGTCGGGCTCAAGCTCGAGAACGTCACTCTCGACCTCCTCGGCACCGCCCGGCGAGTGGTCGTCACCAAGGACGAGACCACCATCGTCGAGGGCGGCGGCAAGAAGGCCGACGTCGAGGGCCGGATCACCCAGATCAAGCGTGAGATCGAGGAGACCGACTCCGACTACGACCGTGAGAAGCTCCAGGAGCGGCTGGCCAAGCTCTCCGGTGGTGTCGCGGTCATCAAGGTTGGCGCGGCCACCGAGGTCGAGCTGAAGGAGAAGAAGCACCGCATCGAGGACGCCGTGCAGACCACCAAGGCGGCGCTCGAAGAGGGTGTGGTCGCCGGCGGTGGTGTGACGCTGCTGCGGGCCCAGCCGCCGGTGCTGAAGGTGGCCGACTCGCTCGACGGCGACGAGGCGACCGGTGCCCGGCTCGTGGCCAAGTCGCTCGAGGAGCCGCTCAAGCAGATCGCCGTGAACGCCGGCTTCGAAGGCGGCGTGGTGGTCGAGCGGGTCCGGGGCCTCGACGGGGCCGAGGGCCTCAACGCCGCCACCGGCGACTACGAGGACCTCACCAAGGCCGGTGTCATCGACGCCGCCAAGGTGACGCGCTCCGCCCTCCAGAACGCGGGCTCGATCGCGGCGCTGTTCCTCACGACCGAGGCCATCATCGCCGACAAGCCCGAGGAGAACGGTGGCGGCGGCATGCCCGCCGGCGCCGGCGACATGGGTGGCATGGGAGGCATGCCCGACTTCTAGTCGCGCCATCACACCGAACATCAGAAGGGGCGCCCTGTTCGAGGGCGCCCCTTCTGCGTTCTCGGCACTTGTGCTGCGCGGTGGCCGCCGTCGAGGTCACGAGTTCGATTCGTTGCCGTTCTCGTCGCCGGTATCGGTCTCGGAGGTCGAGTCGCTCGGTTCTTCGTCGAGCCACTCGGGGGCGTCGTCCCACCCGAGGACCTCGCGGAGAGGGCGGTCACGCTCGGTCTCGGCCTCCTCCCGCATTCGTTCGATCGAACGGCGGAGCGTCCGCTCGTCGACGTCCTCGACGTCGAGTTCGGGTGCGTCCTCTTCGCCCATCAGATCCCGGAGCCATTCGGGCTCGTTGTGCCAGGTCGGTCCGTCGATGGGCGGGCGCGGTCGTTCGGGTTCGTCGTCATCGGCGGGTTCGGGCGTGAAGGGGGTCTGCTCGGGTTCCGGTTCGGCTTCGGCTTCGGCTTCGGCTTCGGCTTCGGACACGGGCACTCTGGGCGCAGGTGCGGAGGTTCGGCGCGTCTCCCGGGATCGCGGCGCGCGGCGCTGCGTTCGCCGGCGTGCTCGCCAACGCAACAGTCGGCTCGCACCCGAGAGCAGCACGGCCAATGCGAGAGCGGCGAGCGGTCCCAGCACGTAGATGGGTGGCAGATCGATACCGCCGTCGTCGGCACCGGCGGGGCTGCCGAGGGCGGCGACGTTGCCGTCGACCGGTGTCCCCGGTAGCTCTTGAAACGCCGGGGAGTCGTCACGTGCGGGGACCGGCTCCGAGCGCTCCTCGATCGTGATCTGGAAGCGGCTCGACGGCAGACGCAGGGCGGGGTTGAACGCCGAGGCATCGATGGTCAGCGGGCCATCGTCACCGCTCACGACGAGTTCGATGGCCCGTCCCGATGGCCCGGTGTCGTTCACGGCCACCGCCGCCGGGTCTCCGGTGTACCCCAGTCGCCCGGCCACGTCGGTGAGCGTCATCTCCGCTCGCCACCGGAACTCCTGCGCCGTCGGATACTCCCTGCTCTGGAGGTAGGGAGGGGGATCTTCGACACCGGTGAAGACCTCGTCGACCGCCGCGGTGACACCGCCGGCGCTCGTCGACACCATGGCCGCGGCCATCTCGCCTTGGTGGCGCAGGACCCGCCCGGCCGTGACGTCCACGGCCTGTTCGTGCTCGTCGGTGCCGTTGCCGATCCCGACGAAGGGAAACGAACGCTCGTCGGTGAAGAGGTGAAACCGGCCGACACGGGCTTCGGACGCCGCCGTCCGCAGCGCGTACGAGCGAGCGGCGATCACGGTGGCCTCGAGCGCGGCCGGTTCGAGGCCGGTCTCGTCGTCGAGCATGAACGACAGCCCCGAGAGATAGGTTTCGACGTCGGTTTCGCCCACCAGGTGGAGCCGTTCGGCCTCCAACACGACCTCGTGGAGGCCGCCCGTCCGGATCTCCCCGTTGTTCTCGGTGCGTTCGACGACGAGCGCACCACCGTCACGTGGCTCGACCCAGAGCGAGTTGGGCGAGGCGGCGAGTGCCGGCACGGTCGACGTCGTGGTCGACGACGCGGTCGTTGTAGGGGCCGGGGCCGTCGTCGTCGTGGCCTTGGTGTCGTCGTCCGACGGATCGGGGGCGGACGTCGTCGTCAGCTCCTGGGTTCCCGAGATCGACCGGTCGTCGAGCACTTCGGCGCGGTAGAAGTCGCCCTCGACGGTGATGCGAACGGTGCTGTCCGACGGGACCCGGACCGGGAACGAGGGGGCCACGGC
>CAZTOV010000277.1:0-2853 GCA_964615175.1 uncultured Burkholderiales bacterium | reverse complement strand
CCGGCGAGCTACCTGACTGCTCCACCCCGCGTCGTGATTCCGAGTATAGCGAACGGGATGCGGCGGTGCGGCGGACCGCTTGCCGCCCCCTTTCTCAATTGTGGAATCAGCTTCGCTGGAAGACCACCGTGGTACCCCATCGTCCCCGGGGGTAAGCACCGCTCCCCGCTATGCCTCGGTTGCGCCATCGGAGGCCCGCGACAGTCGTTGGCTTCTGCATGATCCCTCCGGTTCTTCCAGCCGAAGCTTTCCCACCGATCAGCGAGGAGGACCTTGCCTGATCTCCGCCTCCTCCATGTCGTAGCTCGGTAACTGCCACGTCGCGTCGAGCTCGGCCGCGAGCTGGTCGGAGCCGGGGCGGTCGCGGTCCAATCGCGGGAGAAGCACCTCGCCGGGGGTGTCCGTGAGGCTGTGGTAGTAGCCCATGAGCTCCCGAAGCTCGTCTTCGGCGGAAGCTCCGGTGGAGCGCTGTCCCTCCGGGCCGACCTCATCGCCCACCATGGCGGGGAAGCACGGCATGAGCCCGTCCCATTGTGCTGCGCGCCGGTACGCCTTCTTGTTCGGCCACCATCCGGCGATGAGAACGGGGATCCGAGGCTGCTGCACGGGGTGTGACGGGAAGGGTGACGCCGTCAAGGGTGAAGAACTCGCCTTTGAAGATGACGGACTCGCCGGTCCACAGGCGGGTGATGATCTCCAGTGCTTCGTCGTATTTCCGCCCCATCTTGCTGCGCTCGTAGCGTTCGCCGAACACCTCATGCTCCCGGTCGACGCCGAGCCCGGCGCCGAAGATCACCCGTCCGCCCGACAGTTGGTCGAGCGTCGCAAGCGTGTGCGCGAGCCGCCAGGGCTGCAACTGGGAGAACGGGCGTGACCCACGTCCGAGGCGAACTCGCCGCGTTCGAGCCGCGACGGCCGCGAGCACCATCCCAGGGATAGGAGAATCCGAACATGATCGAGTCGCTGACGAACACCCCGTCCCAGCCCGCGTCCTCCGCCATGACCACGAGCTCCACGGCTTCGGTCCGGCCGTCCCCACGTTCACGGATGTCCCTCTGACCCACGACTTCTACCACGAGATCGAGTGGCTCGCCGAGACCGGTGTCACGACGGGCTTCGATGATGGGCGTTCCGGCCGAACGCAGAGGTGACACGTCAGGCGATGGCGGCGTTCCTGATGCGCTTCACGCAGATCCCGATCGAGTTCGTGGGGGCCTGGACGGGGAACACCGCCGGGATCGACGCCGATGAGGTCGAGGTCACGACCGACGACGACGTCGCCGAAGGGGACGTGCTGGTTGCGCAGGTGGCGGTGGACGCGCACCGTGACGTCGAGGCTCCGTCCGACTGGACGGAGATCCGGGAGGACCAGGCGGGGATCGGAACCGGCGCGACTGGCTCGTTCACCTCGACGCTGTTCGTGAAGGTGGCGGACGCCGACGACGCGGACGGCGACACCTACACGTTCAGCGGGCTCGACACCCGGAAGGCGGTCGCCGGGATCGTGGCCTACCGCCACGCGAACGAAGCCGATCCGATCAGCGAGCACGATGCCGGCAGCGCCGCTGTGGGCACGACGATGACCGCACCGTCGGTGGACGGCGCCGAGCGTGAGCTGCTTCTGGCGTTCTTCGGGCAGCGGAACGCGAATGCTCCTGACAGCTTCACGACGCGCGAGGACATGGAGGAGCGCTACCAGGTCGCCAACGAGGCGGATCGGCCGACGGCGTCGGGGAACGACGAGCTGTTGGACGAGGACGGCCCGACCGGCGAGCGGGAGTCGGAGTCGGACACCGACTCGACCTGGATCGGCCAGACCGTCACCCTGAACCCGGCCTTCTAGGAGGCCGCAGAGATCCGCGAACGTTCCGGCGGGAGGGCTCCACGGCCCTCCCGCCGGAACGGATCTCGCGTCCGGCTTCGTCTATCGTCCGCCCTCGAGCTGCTCGACGCGCTCGGTGAGGTCGGCGAGCTCTGATTGGAGTTGCCTGTTGCGCTCCCGTTCGGTTTCGAGCTTGGTGTGGAGTCCTTGGATGGCGGCGAGGGCGACGGAGGCGATGTTGTGTGCGCGGATGCGGGTGTTGTCGTCGCCGAGGCCGAAGGTGGCGGCGAAGTCTTGGGCCATGGGGCCGAGGTGGCGGGTGTCGGGGTCGTCGTTGTTGTATCGCCATGTGTAGAGGGGGAGGCTGAGGACCTGGTTGAGGGTGTGGGTGCCGGATGTGGGGGTGAGGTCGGTTTTGGCGTTCTGGTCGCTTGCAACCGTGCAGTCCCAGTCGGTGTCGCCGTCTTGGACGGTGCAGGTGGTGTCGCCGACGACGAATCGCATGCCGCCTCTGGCTCGTACGGCGAATTCGTCGGCGGCTTGGGAGTCGAAGTCGGCGAGGCTGGAGTCGGCCCACAGGAATGCGCCGTTGTGGTTTTCGTCGATCTTCGCTCGGCGGCCTGCTGCGAAGCTGTAGTCGCCGGCAGCCATGTTGCTGAAGCCGCCGCCGACCGTCGCCCCGTTGCCGCTGGCGGTGTTGAAGCCACCGCCGCCGACCGTCGCCCGAAAGTCGCTGGCGGTGTTGCCGTCACCGCCGCTGACCGTCGCAAGCGAGCCGCTGGCGGTGTTGCTGTTACCGCCGCCGACCGTCGCCCGAAAGTCGCTGGCGGTGTTGTTGTCACCGCCGCCGACCGTCGCCCGCGAGCCGCTGGCGGTGTTGTCCAGGCCGCCGCTGACCGTCGCCCGAAAGTTGCTGGCGGTGTTGTCCTGACCGCCGGCGACCGTCGCATCCGTGCCGCTGGCGGTGTTGTTCAGGCCGCCGCTGACCGTCGCATATTGGTCCCTGGCCTGGTTGCCCGCACCGCCGCCGA
>CAZTOV010000276.1:0-2872 GCA_964615175.1 uncultured Burkholderiales bacterium | reverse complement strand
GGCGGGCGTGGGCGGCGTCGCGGGCCGCGTAGATCTCGCCCGTCACCCGCACCCGGTCGCCGGCTCTCAGTTGCCGTACGTCGGCGTCGCTCACCGGAGGGCCGAGCACGGCGAGACGGGTGCCGTCGCCCTCGTCGCGGACCTCGATCGGCATCAGAGCACGATCTTCATCGTGCGATGGGCGTGGCACTCCATGTTGACCGCCACGGGGAGCGAGGCGATATGGGTGGGCGCGGTCTCGACGTGCACGGCGAGCACCGTCACGGTGCCGCCCATGGCCTGGGGCCCGAGCCCGAGACCTTGCGCCGCATCGGCCAGCTCGGCCTCGAAACGGGCGACCTCCGCGTCGGGGTGGGCCTCGCCGACGGGTCGCATGAGCGCCCGCTTGGCCAGCTCGGTCGAGACCTCGAAGTTCCCGCCGACGCCGACGCCGGCGATCCCGGGCGGGCAGCCGCTCGCCCCGGACCTCTCGACGGTCTCGAGGACGAACTGCCGCACACCGTCGAGCCCGTCGGCGGGGCGCAGCATGGCGGCGCGGCTCATGTTCTCGGACCCACCCCCCTTGGCGTCGACCACGACCTCGACCCGATCGCCCGGGACGATGCGGGTGTGGATGAAGGCGGGTGTGTTGTCGCCGGTGTTGGTGCGGTCGAAGAGGGGGTCACGCACGATCGACGCCCGCAGGTACCCCTCCGTGTACCCGCGCCGCACGCCCTCGTTGACGGCGCCGTCGAGCGATCCACCGACCAGGTGCACGTCCTGGCCCACGTCGACGAAGACCACCGCCGAGCCGGTGTCCTGGCAGTACGGGAACTCGCCCTGGGCCGCCAGCTCGGCGTTCTCCACGAGCTGGTCGAGCACCTCGCGCCCCACCGGGCTCTCTTCGCGTTCGCGAGCCGAGCGGATCGCCACGACCATCTCATCGGAGAGTCGGTAGTTGACCTCGACGCAGGCGTCGCGGACGGCGTCGGTGATGGCGGAAACGTCCAGTTCGCGTAGGGCCATCGCGGCCTCCGATCGTCGCCACCACGGTACCGTCGCCGGGGTGAGGAGCATCCATCCCGGGCGGCGGCCGACGAAGCTCCTCGTCGCGCTCTTCGCCGTCCTCGCGCTCGTGGCCGCCGCCTGCGGTGGCGCCGCCGACGGACCGGCCGCGACATCGACGAGCTCCTCGACGAGCTCCTCGACCACCGCCTCGACGGTCGCCGCCGTCGAGTCGGGCTTCGTGGCGTTCGGAGACTCCGGCGGCGGCCCGGCCCAGGCCGAGGTGGCCCGAGCCATGGGGCGCTGGGCGACCGATCACCGCGTCGACGCGCTCGTCACGACGGGCGACAACGTCTACGACTTCGGCGAGCCCGAGCACTTCGAGGCCCAGCTCGACGAGCCGTACCGGGCTCTGCGAGAGGACCGACCCCTGTGGGTCACTCTGGGCAACCACGACGTCGTGCGCGGCTTCGGCGACGAGCAGCTCGACCACCTCGGCCTGCCGGACTTGCCGTACGCGAGGGAGCTTCCCGGGGTGCAAGTCCTGTTCCTCGACGGCAACCGGCCCGACGGCGACCAGGCCCGGTGGCTCGACGAGCGGTTGTCGGCGGCCGGACCGCCGTTCCGGGTGGTGAGCCTCCACCAACCGGCGTACTCGTGTGGACCTCACGGGCCTACCGCGGGCGTCCTCCAGACCTGGGTGCCGGTCTTCGAGGAGCACGAGGTCGCGCTCGTGCTCTCGGGGCACGATCACCTCTACCAGCGCTTGACCTCCGAGGGCGTCACCTACGTGGTGACGGGCGGCGGCGGACGGGCCCTCTACGAGCTGGAGGAGCCGTGCGAGTTCGACGGGATCCTCGACGCCGCCGCCGAGGAGCACCACTTCGTCGGCGTGGAGGTGTCGGGCGGCACCATGACCGTCACCGCGGTGGCCACCGACGGCGAGGTCCTCGACCGCGTCGAGATCACCCGCTGACCCTCACCCGCCGGCGAACTGGGCGACGTCGGCCTGCTTCGACCGCACCGCCTCGGCGGCCTCGCCGAGGGCCTGGCGCTCGTCGTCGGTGAGGTCGAGTTCGACGACCTCCTCGACGCCGCCCCGCCCGAGCTTGGCGGGCACGCCCAGGTAGACGTCAGAGATGCCGTACTCGCCGGTCATCCACGCGCACACCGGCATGGTCTCCTTGGTGTCCTTGAGAACAGCCTCGACCATGGTGGCGGCCGCCGCCGACGGGGCGAAGTAGGCGGAGCCGGTCTTGAGGAGCCCCACGACCTCGGCACCCCCGCCGCGGGTCCGCTCGACCAGCTCGTCGACGGTGGCGGCGTCGGCGATCTCGGTGAGGGGCTTGCCGTCGACCTTCACCAGACTCGGGACCGGCACCATGGTGTCGCCGTGGCTGCCGAGGGTGATGGCCTCGATGGCGCTCGCAGAGACCTCGAACTTCTCGGCGACGAAGTGCTTGAACCGGGCGGTGTCGAGCATTCCTGCCTGACCCATGACCCGCTCACGCGGGAAGCCGCTCACCTGGGCGGCGAGGGCGGTCATCTCGTCGAGGGGATTCGACACCACCACGATCACGGCGTCGGGAGACCCGGCCACGAACTCGCGGGTGACGCCGCCGACGATCTCGGCGTTGGTCTCGAGGAGGTCCATGCGGCTCATGCCGGGCTTCCGCGGCAGCCCGGCGGTGATCACGCACAGGTCGGACCCTTCGGTCGACCCGTAGTCGTTGGCCCCGACCACCCGGGTGTCGAAGCCCTCGATGGGACGGCTCTGCATCATGTCGAGCGCGAGGCCCTGCGGCTTGTCCTCGACGATGTCGACCATGACCACCTCGTCGAGGAAGTCGGCCTCGGCGAGCCGCTGGGCGGTGGTCGAGCCGTAGAA
>CAZTOV010000275.1:1250-2873 GCA_964615175.1 uncultured Burkholderiales bacterium | reverse complement strand
CGGCAGATGAGCAGGTCGGGGAGCCACGGGTCGTCGCGGTCGTAGACGAGGGGCGAGCCGTCGAGGCGTGAGGTGTGGAGACCCGCCGCCTGGGCGACGGCCACCGGGGCGGCCGAGTCCCACTCGTACTGCCCGCCGACGTGGGCGTAGACGTCGGCGTCGGCGGCGACCACGGCCATCGCCTTCGCCCCGGCCGAGCCCATCTCGAGCAGTTCCGCGCCCAGCCGCTCGGCCAGTTCGAGGAGCGGCGGAGGGCGGCGGGTGCGGCTCACCAGGAGCCGGGGCGGGCCCGACCGGGCCGCCGTCGCGCCCGTCGGGTCGGCGGTGGAGTAGGTGACGCCCTGGGCCGGGAGCGCCACCGCGCCGGCGATGGGCTGCCCGTCCACGCAGAGCGCCACGTGCACCGCCCAGTCGCGGCGTCCCTCCTCGGAGAACTCCCGGGTGCCGTCGAGGGGGTCGACGATCCACACCCGCGGCGACGCCTCGTCGTGCGATCCTGCCGGGCCCGTCGCCTCCGACTCCTCCTCCGAGAGGATGCGATCGCGGGGGCGGGCGTCGGCCAGCAGTCCCACGATGAGATCGTGGGACCGGCGATCGCCCTCGCGCTTGAGCCGGTCGGGTTCGGCAAACCCCAGCTCGGCGCGCAGCGACACGAGGAGCCGCCCCGCTTCGGCAGCCACCGAGGCGGCGAGGCGGTGGTCCTCGTCGGCGGCGAGCGCGCCTCCGACTTCCGACCCCGACACCTCGGCACGCTCCTCGAGCGGCGCCACGAGAGCGCCCCCGGCCTCGGGGTGGAAACCCCGATCGACGAAGATCGCGTGTTGCTCGGGTGACGGCCAGGCGACCACCGAGCGGAAGCCCGCGTCGCGGGCCCACGCCAGCACGTGGTCGACGAGCCGTCCGGCCACCGCCGACTCGTCGGCGAGCGGGTCGACCTTGAGGCGGGTCACCGCCGCCCAGTCACGCTCGTGGGTCGGGCGGTCGAGATCGTGGTGGCACCAGACGGCGCCCTCGAGCCCCTCGACGGTCTCCGACACCCAGGCGGTCCAGCCGGCGGTCAGCGACTCGTGGGCGAAGCGGGCGAAGTCCTCACGGAACTGCCCGAGGTTGGAGGGCCCGTACCGTTCGGCGTGATACTCGGCCTGGAGGCGGGCCAGCTCCTCGGCGTCGTCGGGCGTGGCGGCGCGGATGTCGCTCATCACCGCTCATGCTGCCTGATGGGGAGCGCGGATGTGCCCATCCACAGCTCCCTGGCCCTCGGGCCCGCGGAGTCGGGTGCTCAGCCGGCGAGGCGGGCGACGCCGAACGCCAGGCCGACGTTGAGGGGCACCAGCCACATGATGAGTCGCACGGTGGCGCGGTCGATCGCCGACTCGAGCCGGGCCTCCGCTGACGAGAGCCGTGTCTGGAGCCGCGTCTCGAGTGTGTCGAGGTCCCGCTTGGTGGCCACGTCGGCCCATCCGACGGGTGGCAAGAGTTCCATCAGGGTGTCAGCGGCCCGGTGGATCCAGGTGCTCCGAGCCTGTTCGTGCAGTTCGTGACGCGATCGTTCATCGACAGCCATGTTCGTCGGCCTCCCTCGGCCTTGCAACGGTCAGGTCATGAGGGAGCGTCTGGATCGGC
>CAZTOV010000275.1:0-1150 GCA_964615175.1 uncultured Burkholderiales bacterium | reverse complement strand
CCCAGGCCGTCGAGCGCCGCTTCAGCCCGTGTCGAGCATTCCGAGAGCGCGTGCTCGTTCATGAAACTCGAGTTCGTCGGGACGGTCCGGATCGCCCTCCAACGGACGGATCCCGTGGCGTCGACGCCATCGGTTGGCCTCCTCGATGACCCACGCCCGATCCTCGGGCGTCCCCCACCCGTGATCGGCGGCCTCGTCGTCGGAGATCCGCCGGATCCGTTCGAGCCAATCGCGCTCCTGGTGCCCGAGAGCCATTGCCTCAGGGTAGTCGGACCCTCGGACCTGCCTCGCGGCGGCTCCTGTGTCAGAACCCCCGGCCCGAGAAGCCGCCGGATCCCCCGAGCATCCCGCGGCGGCGGCCGCGAGTGCGGAACGAGCCGGCGAGGTCCTCCTCGCTGAACGGCCCCGGCGCCTCACCCTTCACCGCGAACTGGTAGAGCGCGGCGCGGAACACGCCCGAGAGCGCGGCGCCGGTCGAGACCAAGAGCCCCGCAGCCACCACACCCAAGGCGATCCCCAGCAGCGGGATCACCGAGGCGATCGCTCCGACCACGAGGAAGACCGGGATGGCGACGATGAAGAGCGCCAGACCGATGGCGGCGTTGCCCACGAGCTGCTCGCCCCAACGCTGGCGGAACAGCGACGCCGAGCGCTTCACCGAACTCCACGGCCCCTCGTCTTCGTAGAGGAGCACCGGCACGACGAGGAAGGTGATGACGTCCCACGCCATCTCCACCAGGCCCGAGATCATGTCGCCGAGGAACCCGGTGCGCTCCCGGATGGTCCGCAGCACCAGCCCCACCGTGGCGGTGATGAGCGTCCACACGATGAGCTTGTCGACCTTCGACCACGCCAGCGACACGCCGTCGCGCACGGTGGGGTTGCCGCCCTCGAGGCGGATGGTCGCCGCACCGACGATCGATGCGGTGGTGAAGATCCCCACGAACGTCAGCACGAACGCCAGCGGAATGCCCAGCACGGCCTCGACGGTGCCGTCGGGGTCGGCGTCGAAGCCCACGATGCCCACGTAGCCGACCATGAACACGCCGACGACGAGCAGGCCCACCAGCAGGGAGAGGGCCGCCAGGCCGATCAGCTCCTTGTCGGCCCGCAGCACCTCCCAGCTCTTCTTCACCAGCCGGAAGCCCCG
>CAZTOV010000274.1:0-2886 GCA_964615175.1 uncultured Burkholderiales bacterium | reverse complement strand
GCGGGTCGGGGGCGCGTCGTCAGCCGGCGAACAGCTCGATCTCGGCGCGGTGACCCGATGCCCCGGCGAGTCGGGCATCGGTGGTGATCAACGGGAGCCCGAGCGCCTCGGCGAGCGCGACGTAGGCGGCGTCGTACGCGGTGACGTTGTTGCGGAGTTCCCAGATCCGGTCACGGAGGGGGTGATGCGGGAAGCGCCGGAGTGTCAGTTCGTCGAGCTGCGAGCGGGCGATGGTTGCCTGTTCCGCGGTGAGCTGGCCACGGAGGACGAGACCGCGCAGCGCCTGGAGCACCTCGACGTCGACGAGATGGGGGACATCGAGGATGCCCGCTTCGCCCAGCCGGTCCGCGAGGGCGCCGAGGACGGGCCGGCTGACCAGGGCATGGACGAGTGCCGATGCATCGACGACGGCCAAACTACGGCTCTCGGTCGCGCATCTCGTGGATCACGTCGAGGATGGCGTCGGGGTCGGCACCCCACGAGCGGTTGCCCGCCCGTCGGAGAACGTCGGCGATCGGAGGCTGGGTGGCGACTTCCTCGATGACGTCGAGCAGGTAGTCGGAGAGCGACACTCCGGCCTCGGCGGCCCGGACCTTCAACCGGTGGTGCACCTCGTCGGGCACCTTGCGGATCTGGATGGTCTTCGCCATGCCATCCAGGCTACACCCATATCACATGTAGTACATGCAATATGGGTGTTTGCCCGCAGGGGAACGGGCGTCAGCCGCCGAGCTGCTCCTGTACGTCGGCGTCGGCCTTCGCCATCCGCTCGCGCTCCGCGTCCCGTGCCGCGTCGAGACGCTTGGCGATGTTCTCGTCGGTGAGGGCGAGGATGCGGGCGGCGAGCCAGGCCGCGTTCTGGGTGTTGTCGACGGCGACCGTCGCCACCGGAACGCCCTTGGGCATCTGGACCGTGGCGAGCAGCGCGTCGAGGCCGTCGGCCAGGCCGCCCGACAGGGGCACGCCGATGACCGGCAGGTTGCTCACCGCCGCCAGTACACCGGCGAGGTGGTTGGCCATGCCGGCGCAGCCCACCAGCACCTTGATGCCGCGCCCCGCGGCCGACGAGGCGTACTCGTGCACCTGGTCGGGGGTGCGATGCGCGGAGAGCACCCGCACCTCGTAGGGGATCTCGAGGTCGTCGAGGACCTTGGTCCCCTTCTGGATGGTCGGGAGGTCGTTCGGGGAGCCCATCAGGACCCCCACCAGCGGAGCGTCGGCCACTGTTTCTCCTTCGGTCGGGCAAATCCGTCGTCGACGTCCCCGAGCCTACGGCCGGGTCGGGCGTCCGCGCCGCCCCGGAGTCCGCAGCGGCGCCGCCAGTTCGGCGAACTCGCAGAGCAGGGGTCGGGTCTCACGGGGGTCGATGATCTCTTCGATCATGAACGCCTCGGCGGTCCGGAACGGTGAGCGCACGAGGTTCATGCGCTCTTCGATCTCGGCGCGAAGGGCGTCGGGGTCGTCGGCCTCCTCGAGCTGGGCCTTGAACGCGGCCTCGATCCCGCCTTCGAGGGGGAGCGAGCCCCAGTCGCCCGACGGCCATGCGTATCGATAGTGGAGGCGGGCGGCATTCTGGTGGGCGGCACCGGCGACGCCGAACACCTTGCGGAGGATCACGGAGCACCACGGCACCTCGGCCTGGTAGATGGCGGCGAGGGCGCGTGCGCCGTGGCGAATGGTGGCCTCCTGTTCGGCATCGGTGCCGATCACGAACCCGGGGTTGTCGACGAGGTGCACCACGGGGAGATGGAACGTGTCGGCGAGGTCGACGAAGCGTTCGACCTTCCGGGCCGCGTCGGCCGTCCACCCACCGCCGTAGAAGTAGGGATCGTTGGCCAGTACGGCCACCGGCCAGCCGTCGAGCCGGGCCAGCCCGGTCACCGCCGACCGTCCCCAGCGGCGGCCGACCTCGAGGAAGGTCCCCTCGTCGACCACGGCCTCGACGATCCGGCGCACCTTGTAGACCTTCCGCCGGTCCTTGGGAATCGTGGAGAGCAGCGACTCATCTCGCCGCTCGGGGTCGTCTGCGGCCTCGACGCGGGGCGCGACGTCGTGGACCGACGGCGGAAGATAGGAAAGGAAACGTCGGGTGATCTCAAACGCCTCCTCCTCCGACTCCACCTCGTCGTCCACCGTTCCGGTCCGGGTGTGGACCTCGCTCCCGCCCAGTTCCTCCTTCCCGACCTCCTCGCCGAGGCGGGCCACGACCGGAGGGCCGGCCACGAAGAGCTGCGACGAACCCTTCACCATGACGGAGTAGTGGCTGGAGACCACCCGGGCGGCTCCGAGCCCGGCCACCGGGCCCAGACAGAGGCCCACCACAGGGACGGTGGCGAGATTGTCGACCACCCACTCCCACCCGGGATTGAACGGCACGTACGTGCGGCCCATGGTGTCGAGCGACTTCACCGATCCGCCTCCGCCCGTCCCGTCCACCAGCCGGACGAGGGGGAGACGCAACTCGTTGGCCATCTGCTCGGCCATCACCTGCTTGGCGAAGATCGAGGCGTCAGCCGCGCCGCCCCGCACGGTGAAGTCGTCACCGCCCACCACGACCGGCCGCCCCTCGATGCGCCCGCGCCCCATGACGAAGTTGGCGGGCGTGAAGCCGCTCAGTTCGGTGCCCTCGTACTCGGCCCGACCGGCGAGGCTCCCGATCTCGTGGAACGAGTCCTCGTCGAGGAGGAGGTCCATGCGTTCGCGCACGGTGAGGCGCCCGGCCCGGTGCTGGCGCTCGACCTTCTCGGGCCCGCCCATCTGCCGGGCGAGCTCCTCCCGCCGGCGTAGCTCGTCGAGTTCGGGCTTCCACGAGTCGTCGCTCATGAGGGCCGACGGTACCGCCGGAGGCGTCGGGTCGCTGGGTCGGTCGACCCCACCGTCTACGGT
>CAZTOV010000273.1:0-2891 GCA_964615175.1 uncultured Burkholderiales bacterium | reverse complement strand
AGCCAAGCGCGCACGACGCCGTGAGTGTACGTGCGTGTGGCGCCAGCCGATGGCGATGGCGGGGTCTGCTCCGTGCCATCCTTCAGGCATGATCATTGGTGTACTCGGAGCCACCGGGCCCGCCGGCCGGAGCCTGACCGCGCGCTTGGCCGATCAGGGCCACGACGTGCTCGTCGGCTCGCGGCAGCAAGCGCGGGCCGACGACATCGTCCAACGACTGGCGGACCAGTGGGGTGATCGGGTCGCGAGCGTCAAGGGCGTCGAGAACGCAGAGGCGGCTGCCGGGGGCGAGATCGTGGTGATCGCGGTGCCGTGGGAAGCGGCGCCGAAGGTGGCCGCGGACCTGGCCGGTGATTTGTCGGGCAAGATCGTCGTCTCGATGGCCAACGCACTGAGGAAGGCCGACGACGGCTTCGAGGCGGTCGTGCCCGATGACGGCTCGGTCGCCCACGCCGTGGCGAAGGCGGCGCCCGACGCCCGGGTGGTGGCCGCGCTGCATCATGTGGCCGCCCGCGAACTGGGTGCCCTCGATCATGCCGTGGACGGCGACGTGCTCGTTTGTAGCGACGACCGTGATGCCGCCGCGTCGGTGTGCGACCTCGTGCGAGACATTCCGCGTCTGGAGCCGTTCGACGTCGGAGGGCTCCACAACGCCGTCGGGATCGAGGCCTTCACCGCGGTCATGCTCTCTGTGAACGCCCGCTACAAGGTGCGAACCGGGCTGCGCCTCACGGGCATGGACCGGTGAGACGCCGGTGATGCCGTGAGCGTCCGCCTGTTCGACACCGCCCGGCGCGAGGTCGTCGACTTCGACGCCTCCGACACCGTGCGCATGTACGTGTGCGGGATCACCCCCTACGACTCCACGCACCTCGGCCACGCCGCCACCTACCTCACCTACGACCTCCTCACCCGCCGTCTCGAGGATCTCGGCCACGAGGTGCGGATGGTGCGCAACGTCACCGATGTCGACGACTCCATCCTCCCGAAGGCACGCGAGATGGGCGTCGATTACCTCGAGTTGGCCGAAGCCGAGTTCGCCCGCTTCACGGCCGACATGGAGGCGCTCGACATGCGTCCCGCCATCGCCGAGCCCCGGGCCACCGAGTCGATCGACCAGATCGTCGAACTGGTGCAGACGTTGATCGAGCGTGAACACGCCTACACGGTCGACGGTGTCGTCTACTTCGACATCTCGACGTTCCCGTCCTTCGGCAAGCTGTCGCAGTACCCACACGACCAGATGTTGAGGTTGGCGGGCGCGCGAGGTGGCAACCCCGACGACCCCAACAAGCGCGACCCGCTCGATTTCGTGCTGTGGCAGCCCTCGGGCGACGGTGAGCCCGTGTGGGAGACGTCCATCGGGCCCGGGAGACCCGGCTGGCACATCGAGTGCTCGGCCATGGCGCTCCACGCTCACGGTTCGACCCTCGATCTCCACGGTGGCGGAACCGATCTGATCTTCCCGCACCACGAGTGTGAGGTGGCGCAGAGCGAGGCCGCCACCGGCGAGCCGTTCGCCCGCCACTGGGTGCATTCGGCGATGGTCGCCTACGAGGGCGAGAAGATGTCGAAGTCGCTCGGGAATCTCGTGTTCGTGAGCGATCTGCTGAAGCAAGCCGATCCCCGGGCCATCCGGATGTCGCTGATGTG
Source organism: uncultured Burkholderiales bacterium (assembly GCA_964615175.1). Lineage (GTDB taxonomy): Bacteria > Actinomycetota > Acidimicrobiia > IMCC26256 > JACPCJ01 > CAZTOV01. The sequence goes on along the minus strand of CAZTOV010000273.1, from coordinate 1,238 downwards.
CCACCACTACCGCTCAGGTTTCGAGTGGCACGACACCGACCTCGACGAGGGCACCGCGCTCCTCCGCCGTCTCCTCGCCGCCGCTGACGCCCCCGACGGGGCCGACCCCCGGCCATTCGCCACTCGGGTGCGCCGGGCCCTCGACGACGACCTCAACGCGCCCAAGGCCGTCGAGGCGCTGGACGACCTGGCCAGCGCCATCCTTTCGGGCGGGTCGTTCGACGATGCGCCCGCGGTGCTGCGCGAGCTCGCTCAGCTCCTCGGCATCGACCTGGCGCGGCCCGTCAGCGACCCGGGATCCGCCGAGTGACGCGGTGGCGTGCCGGGGCGATCGTGGCGTTGGCGCTCCTGACGGTGGCAGCGCCCGCGTCGAGCCGGGCGGGGGAGAGCGGAGACGGCCCGGAATTGTGGGAACGGGACGTCCAGGAGGTCCTCGACACTCGGGCCGCGGCTGTGCTGGAACGCGACCGCGACGCCTTCCTCGCCACCGTCGACCCCGAGGCGCCCCAGCGGTTCCGTGAGGCCCAGGCGACGCTCTTCGACGGCCTGGCCACGGTGCCGTTCGCGACCTATGAACTCGAGGCGTTGACCGACGACGTTGCCGACCTCTCGAGGGCGGTCACCGACGACCGCGGCGAAGCCGACGAGATCCGACTTCCGCTGGTGGAGGAGCGTCACCGCGTGGCGGGCATCGACGGCATCGACGCCGTCGGCGACCTCTGGTACACGTTCGTGCGGAGGGGTGAGCGGTGGTTCCTCAACGCAGACGATGACCTGGCCGACCTCGGCCTCGAGACCCAGAAGCACCTGTGGAGCTTCGGGCCGGTGACCTTCGTCGAGGGAGAGCGCAGCGTCGTGATGCACCGCCCGGGCGGGGAGGAGCGGGCGCAGTCGCTCCTCGACATCACGCAGGAGGCGTTCGACCGCCTGGTGCAGACGCTCCCCTGGGAGTCGCCGCCGAAGGTCCTCGTGGTGCTGCCCGAGTCGACTGGACAGCTCGAAGCAATGCTCCAGACCAACTTCGATCTCACCAATTTCGTGGCGTTCGCCACCGCCGACGTCGACCGCAGCGAGGACGTCGGCGGCTGGCAGTGGACCGCACCCCGCGTGTTCGCACAGGAACAGAACCTCGCCCGCCACTCGCTCGACTTCCAGATCGAGACGCTCCACCACGAACTGGTGCACGTGGTCGCCTTCGACCGGGCCGGTCCCCACATCCCGAACTGGCTCCACGAAGG
>CAZTOV010000272.1:0-2898 GCA_964615175.1 uncultured Burkholderiales bacterium | reverse complement strand
CGTCGTCGGCGGGATGGGCCCGGTGGTCAGCGACGACCCCCTCGTAGTCGTCGGCGTCGACATAGAACCGGTCGAGGTCGCCGGCGGGGCCCTCGAGACCGGCGGCTACGGCGGCCCGGGCCCCACCGACCCGCAGACGAGGGTCCGCGCGGAGATGCTCGAGCACTCCGGGGTGCACCCAGACCCGCTGTTCATCCGCCCGGCGGGACAACCACTGATCCCACTGCTCCACCGGCGGGGGCTCGGCGAGCAGCGAGCGGAGACGGTGCCGGTCCCTCCGGTCGGGAACCCCCTCGAACACGGCGTCGAGGGATGCGGCCTCGGAGGGACCGCCCTCGTCGGTGAACCCGTCGAGCACGGCATCGGCGGCACGCAGCACCGCCCAGGCCATCGGGGGCGAGAGAGGCCGGCCCGGCACCGGCTCGCTCCTCGACCGCGTCCGCACCGAATCCGCGGAGATCAGCCAGTGCGACCCCACCCGCCGCCCGACCAGGCGTCCGTCGACGGCGAGACGCCGCACGTGGCGCTCACTGACGTTGAGCCTCTCGGCCGCCTCTGTAGTGCTCAGCCACTCCATGGCGTCCTTGAATCCATCCGCTATCGGACTCATTATGCGACGCACAGCCCGATCGGGTCAAGGAACGACCGAAGCCGGACGTGATCCCTGCCGGACGTGATCCTTGCCGGATGGGTCAGCTCGTACCGGGTCGGGGCCGTCAACCCCGGATCGCCACGTCAACCCGATCCGATCGGGCTATGCGAGATCCGATTGGACGAGGCGTGGCGGTTGTCGTCACGTCGAGGAGGGACAACTCATGAAACGTCTGTTGACGATGCTGCCGATCGCAGTGTTGGCGTTCGCCGGGTTCACGCCGGCGCAGGCCCACACCGACGACGTGTACCCGACCGAGGACACACCGATCGTGATCCAGTGCAAGGGCACCTTTGGCCTGAACAGCGACGGCGACTTCGAGTTCAAGGAGGACGGAGGGCTAGTCGGACCCGCCAGGCCCTGTGTGGCTTGGGCTCCGGACACCGCGTCTCCGCTGCCCTCGGATCCGCCACCTGCGGACCTGGCCGGAGTTCTTACCTGGTTGAACTGGAGTCCGGTGGGGCATGCGACGAATCCCACCTTGCGGGCGAACGGCGACTACGCGTGTGGCACGGGGCCCCTGTCAAGTGCCAGTGCTGAGCGCCCCAGCAGGTTCTCGTACTGGCACGGGTTCACCGCCAGGGTCTGGCAGGTCGACTGGGATGGCTCGTTCTCCAATGGCATCGGCGAGATCACCGGTACGGCGAGGCTGACGCACTCAGAGTCCGACATCCGCAGCGTCACGGGCAAGATGGTCGTGGCCAGCAACTCGGTCCACTGCGATGACAACGGAGCTGAGGCGATCCTGACTCTGGTGCTCGAGTAGCCCCCGCCACAGCAGCACCTTGTGCGATGACGGGCCCCGGCCGATTGGCCGGGGCCCGTCATCGCGTGTCCACCGCAACTGTTGGCCCCCACCTCGGTTCCCGCGGATCTGCCTCTGGGCGTCAGCGAGTGAAGGGCCCATGGTGGGTTCGTCAGGTGATGGTTTCGTCTGCCTCCGGGCCTCCTGCGCTGGCGGGCTCGAAGAGATCGACGTAGCGGTCGTAGCGGTAGATGCGGTACCGCTTCTTGCCGGTGGTCTCGCGTAGCACCCCGGCGTTGCCGAGCCGCTCGAGCATGTTGTTGGCGGTGGTGGGGCTCACATCGAGGTGCGCTTCGACCCATCGGGCGTTGACGAGCGGCTGGGCGTACAACGCGTCGAGCAGGCGCAGGTCGTTGGCGGTCCCCCCGGTCGTGGTGACTGCCGTGCGGTCTGTCTCTCGGAGGTGGTGAACGCGCTCTGCCGTCGTGGCGGCGTCGGCTGCCGAGGCGAGCACCCCGTCGAGGAAGAAGCCCACCCATGCTTCCCAGTCGCCCGCTTCACGCACGGCCGTGAGGTGTTCGAAGTACCGGGCCCGGTGCCTCAGCAGGTACGTGCTCAGGTACAACACGGGCCGGGTCAGCACCTGGCGTTCGTGCAGCAGGAGCGACACGAGGAGCCGGCCGACACGGCCGTTGCCGTCGAGGAAGGGATGGATGGTCTCGAACTGTGCGTGGGCCAGCCCGGCGGTGAGCAAGACCGGGAGGCTGCGGTCGTGGAGGTAGCGCTCGAGGTCGGCCATCGCCTGCTCCATCAGATGCGGCGGCGGGGGCACGAACGTGGCCGCGGCCAGCGAAGCACCGGGCGGACCGATCCAGTTCTGGGTGCGGCGGAACTCCCCGGGCGACTTCTCGGACCCACGCCCTTCGGAGAGGAGCACCGCGTGCACCTCGCGGAGCAACCGATTGGAGAGGGGCAGTTGCTCGAGGAGTTCGATGCCGTGGTGCAACGCTGCGACGTAGTTGACGACCTCGCCGACGTCGAGAGCGGGCACCGAAGCAGCTTCATCCAGCTCGAACGCGAGGACGTCGTCGAGGGTGCACTCGGTGCCTTCGATCCGAGAGCTGAGCAGCGCCTCCTGGCGCACATACATGGCGAGGAACAAGTCGGCGTCGGGGAGCGATCGGGCCAGCCCGTCGAGCCGGCCCACCGCGGCGTCGGCAGCCGAGAGCTTGCCCAACAGCCCAGAATCGAGCAGCTCGAGCGGAGGATCCGGCGGGAGCGGCACGGGCTCGAACGCCCGGTAGCCCTCGAGCTGACGCACGACCCGACCCGAGCGTTCGTGCCCCTCCACTCGCCACCTCCCGACGCGGTAATTCCAAAGGACTGGTGTGACTGGAATGACAGAGGCAGCCCTCGCCGCTGACCAGCGTCCCCTGGCCTTAGCCGCCACCCGCCAACCCGTTATTCCAAATACTCGACTATTGCTGGAATCAGCATACCT
>CAZTOV010000271.1:0-2924 GCA_964615175.1 uncultured Burkholderiales bacterium | reverse complement strand
GGTTCGTGACCGACGAACGCCTCGGGCGCCTCGGTGCACCACCAGTGGAACTCCGTGCCGCCGTCGCCCCACTGCCGCCGGGTCCACTCCCGGATCGTGGTGGTGACGTAGCCGTCGTCGGCCTCCTCGTCGTGGCGGTGGAGGGGCAGTTGCCAGCACACGTCGGGCTTGAGCTCGCGGGGCGGGCGCCCGGCGTCGAGTGCCGCGCGGTGCAAGGCGCAGCCGGCGCCGCCCGGGAATCCCGGGCGGTTGAGGAAGATGCAGGCCCCGTCGGCGGTGCGGGTCTGGCGGTGACCGTTCTGGGTCCTCTTGATCGGTCCCCGCTTCCGGCCCCGGGAGCGGTACTGCCACTGCTCGTCGGTCAGCTCCCCCGCCGCCTTCTCGATGCGCTTCGCCTCCTCGGCGTCGTCGACGAAGGCGCCGTAGGAGCAGCACCCCTCCTCCTGCTCGGAGGCGTCTTCGGTGAGCACCCCTTGACACCCCCGCCCGTAGATGCAGGACCAGTTGGTGAGGAGGAAGGTGACGTCGAAGACCCAGGTCTGCTCGTACTCGGCGTCGTCGAACGACACCCATTCGGTGGCGCGGGCGATCTCGGGAGGTGTGCTGCCGTTGGAACCCGTCATGACCGATACCGCCTTGGACGTGTAGCAGGCCGCGCGGGCGTGAAGGCTATCCCGGGGTCTCCATCCACTCGACCCACCCGGTGCCGCCTCCTTCGTCGCTGTCAAACCGACACAGGGCGCGGGTGAGACGGCCCGCCGGGCCACCGTCGGGCGGCGGCACGAGCACCGGCGTCACGGCCACGATCTGGGCATCGGCGACGAGGCCGGTCTCGAGCTCGTAGCGGACCCGCGCCGGGAACGACCCCACGCGGTCCCCGGTGGAGACCGCCGCCTGGAGCACGGGATGGGGCTCACCCCCTTCGATGGCGACGTAGCCGGTGGCGTGCTCGGTGCCCGGGCGGTCGGGACGGGCGACGCTCACACAGATCCGCTCCCCGAGTTGGAAGGCAGCCCAGTGCCAGCCCACGTCCCACCAGTCGCGCACTCCCCAGGAGTGATCACGCTCGCCGGTGCCGTCGAAGGCGATCGTGTCGTCGCCCACGAGCACCTCGCCGTGGACCCGGCCGTGGTGCTGGTAGTGGCCTTCGCCGGGCCGGACCGACGCCCCCGGGTGGTCGAAGGGAGGCGCCAGGGCCTCCCACTCGAGGTCGAATCCGAGGGGGGTGCGGTGACCTCGTTCGTCGCCCCAGGCGTCGGCGGGATCGTCGAGGGCGACGCCGAACGCCTCGAGGCCGTGGGTCCAGTGCGACATCGAGGCCTCGCGCACGAAGTCGGCCCACAGCCCGGTCGCCCGCACCTCGATGCCACCGCCTCTCGGGAGGGGTACGTCGTGGTCGCGCACCAGCACCAGCCGGTCACCGTCGACCCAGACCGCCCACACCCACGCCCGCCCGAGATTCGGCCAGGTCACCAGACGGAGGAACCCGCCACGGCCGGAGACGTCGGAGAAGTCGACGTACCACGACTCGCCCCAGCGCCGGTCGGCGCCGGCCTCGTGGGGCGCCTCGTCGACGGGCCCGCTCACCCGCGGCCGGACGGATGGGACACGCCTCCGGTGGCGGCGGCTTCGAAGGTGGTCTCCCATCCGTAGGGGTCGACACCGAGCGCGTCGAAACGTGACGCGGCCTCGGCCAACCCGTCCGAGGCTTCGGGGTCGTCGAGCTGGTCGAGCCCGCGGGCCCGGGCCAGGCGCACCACCGCCTGGGTGAGGCGGTCTTCGGTGGCGTCGGCCCGGACCAGGGCCCGGTCGAAGACCCGCCGGGCCTCGTCCCCCCGGCCGGCTTGAGCGTGGGCGAGGCCGACGCCGAGATCGGCGTAGGTCTGGTCGAGGTACGTGCCGAGGTGGCGTCCCTCGACGGCGGTCCCGACCTCGATCGCGGAGTCGGGAGCGCCGACCGCCGCCAACGCCAGGGCGTCGATCGCCATGGCGAAGGTCCGGGCGCCCTCGTCTCCCGGACCGATGCGAGGGGCCTCGGTGTCGAGTACCCGGTCGAGGTAGGCCAGCGCCTCGTCGGCCCGACCGTTCTGCAGGAGGGCGAGCGCCTTCGACACGAACAGCTCGCTCGGGACCTCGGAGGCGTCGGGCTCGATCTCGGTCACGGCGGCGAGCGCTCCCCGGCCGTCGCCGAGCTGTCCGAGCACGGCGGCGTGGAGGTTCATGGCCATCGGGGCCATGGCGTCGCCCTGGTGCTGGAAGGCGAGGAAGGCCTCCTCGAGATTGGCCCGAGCCTCGACGACCCGCCCCACGTCGGCGTCGGCGCGGGTGAGGTTGGCCAGCGCCAGCGAGCGCCCGTACCAGTCGTCGATGGCGATGAACACGCGACGGGCCTCCTCGGCCGATTCCAGGGCTGCCGAGGTGCGTCCCAGCCACAACGCCACCGACGACTGGAGCACCAGGGTCATGCCGAGCGCCCAGCGGTCGCCGGCCTTGCGCGCCTCGACGAGCACCTCGTCGGCGATCTCCCCGGCCTCCTCGAGGCGCCCCTGGGTCAGCCGCACGAACCCGAGGAGACCGTGGGCCCAGCTGCGGCCGCCCCAGTCGTTGATCTCCTCGAACATGGCGGCCGACTCCGTGAGCCGCTCGTCGGCGGTATCGGAATCGCCGGCGCTGAAGGCGATCCACGCGAGGTTCTGGAGCGCCCACGCCTCACCGCGACGGTCACCGAGGGCCCGGAAGGCCTCGCTGGCCTCGGCGATGGCGGTCTCGGCCTGGTCGAGTTCGCCGAGGAAGAGGTGCGCCATCCCCCACTGTCGCAGCGCCTCGGCGAGCCCCTGCTTGTCGTCGGACTCGTTGGCGAGGTTCATCGCCTGCTCGAGGCTGTGGAGGGCGCCGTCCATGTCGCCGGCCTTCTGTTGGACCTC
>CAZTOV010000270.1:0-2950 GCA_964615175.1 uncultured Burkholderiales bacterium | reverse complement strand
GTCGAGCACGTGGCGCCGATGATGTCGCTCGACAACGCCGCCGACGTGGAGGAGCTGCGCGCCTGGCACGAGCGCATCAAGCGGGTGGCCGACCTCGACTACCGCTTCGTGTGCGAGCCCAAGATCGACGGGGCCGCCATCTCGCTCCTCTACGAGGACGGCCGGCTGGTGCGGGGCGCCACCCGCGGCGACGGGGTGACGGGCGAGGACGTGACCCAGAACGTCATGACGGTGCGGTCGATCCCCCATCGGTTGGCCATCGACGACCCGCCCTCGATGGTGGAGGTGCGGGGCGAGGTGTTCATGCCCCTCGCCGTGTTCGAGGAGTTGAACGAGAAGCTCGGCGAGGCGGGGGAGCGGCTCTTCGTCAACCCCCGCAACGCCGGGGCGGGGTCGCTGCGCCAGCTCGATCCGCGGGTGACCGCTGAACGCCACCTCGACGCCTACTGCTACCAGCTCGGCACTGTGGAGGGCGGCCCGTCGTTCGACTCGCACTGGGACGCGCTGGAGTGGGCGGGGGAGCTGGGCCTGCCGGTGAACCCCGACATCGAGCGCTTCGCTGATCTCGACGGCGTGGAGATGTTCTGCGAGCAGGTGCTCGAGCGCCGCCACGACCTCCACTACGAGGTCGACGGCGTGGTGGTGAAGGTCGACGACCTCGCGCAACGGGAGGAGCTGGGCGCCACCAGCAAGGCGCCCCGGTGGGCGATCGCCTACAAGTTCCCGCCCGAGGAGAAGACCACCCGGCTGGAGCGCATCGAGGTGAGCATCGGCCGTACCGGGCGGGCGACCCCTTTCGCGGTGCTCGATCCGGTGTTCGTCGGCGGCTCCACGGTCGGCCTGGCCACCCTCCACAACGAGGACGAGGTGGCGCGCAAGGACGTGCGGCCCGGCGACACGGTGGTGGTGCGCAAGGCGGGCGACGTGATCCCCGAAGTGCTCGGCCCGGTGATGGCCAAGCGCAAGAAGGGGGCCCGCAAGTGGAAGTTCCCCGACACGTGCCCGGCCTGCGGGGGCGACCTGGTTCGTCTCGAGGGCGAGGCCAACCACGCCTGTGTCAACCACGACTGCCCGGCCCAGCGGGTGCAGCGCATCACCCACTTCGCGTCCCGGGCGGCCATGGACATCGAGCACCTCGGCGAGCAGACCGCCATCCAGCTCGTGGAGCGAGAGTTGCTGAGCGACATCGGCGACGTCTACTCGTTGGGCTTCGACGACGTCGTGGAGCTGGAGGGCTTCGCCGAGGTGTCGGCCAACAACCTCCTGGAGGCCATCGAGGCCTCGAAGTCGCGCCCGCTCCCACACCTGCTGGTGGGGCTGGGGATCAGCCACGTGGGCCGGGCCGCCTCGGTCGACCTCGCCCGCGCCTTCGGACATCTCGACGAGATTGCCGCCGCATCACAGGACGACCTGGAGGCGGTCGAGGGCATCGGGCCGATCATCGCCGAGAGCATCCGCCGGTTTTTCGACTCCGACGGTAATCGTGGCGTGATCGACAAGCTCCGTGATGCGGGCGTGAACTTCGAGGCCCCCGGCTATGGCGAGGAGCGTTCACGTCCTCTCGACGGGCTCACCTTCGTGCTCACCGGCAGCCTCGAGAACTGGACCCGCGACGAGGCCACCGCGGCGATCGAGGAACGGGGCGGCAAGGTCACCGGGAGCGTGTCGGGCAAGACCGGCTACGTGGTGGTGGGAGAGGACCCCGGCTCCAAGGCCGACAAGGCCGCCGAGTTGGAGGTGCCGACGCTCGACGAGGCCGCCTTCGAGGCTCTGCTCGAGTCGGGGCCGTGAGCCGGTCCCCGACTCAGACGCTGATGCGGGCGATGCCGGCGGCAAGGGCCATGCCGCCGAGAAGGAACGAACCGAAGACGGTCATCATGCGGTTCGTCATGTGCCGTAGCTCGCGCTCCAATCGCTCGCCGAATCGATGCTCGAGGACCTCGAACTTGTGGTCCACGTTGTCGAATCGCCGGTCGATGGCTTCGAATCGCCGGTCGAGCCGCGTCTCGAGGCCGGCCAGGTCGTCCCTCGTCGCCATGACGGCGAGCATCTCCATGAAGGTCGCTCCGTCGTCCTCACCGAGGACCTGCCGTGTCTTCTCGTCCAGTGCCTGCTGTCGTACCTCGTCGACGGTCATGAACTCTCCTCCGTGCCTCCGATGTCGGGTTGAAGGAGAGCCATTCCGGTCGGCTCACGAACCAATTGCCGAGAACAAGTGTAGCGGGTGGGTGCGACGGCGTCCCGGCCGTCAGCCGACCCGGAAGGTCCAGGTGAAGGAGGCGCCGGCGTTCTCCTCGCTCTCCTGTCGAGGCCAGTAGGTGATGGTGGCCCGGTGGGTGCCGGGCTCGAACCGCCGGATGATCTTGCCGTCGCCGGGGCGGAAGAAGATCTGGCTCAGGGGGTCGACCCGGGTGATCTGGTCGAAGGGCACCGTCTCCCCGTCGATGGTGAGCCGGCCGGTGTGGGTGTCGACGAGGTCGACCCCCACGTCGTCCTGGGGTGCGATGAGGGCCCCGGCGCTCGGCACGACCTGCTGCACCTCGGCGGGCAGCGACCGCTCCTCGTCGTCGACGGCGTAGAAGCCGATGACTGCGAGCGCGACGGCGAGTGCGACCGCCGCGGTCATGAGCCCGGTACGCGCGTAGGGGTGCACGGCTCGCTCGCCTCAGCCCGCGTTCCTGCGCTGCGGCAACGTGGTCTCGGGGAAGAGCCGGAGCGACATCCCGAGCAGGGTAAGGCCGAGGGCGGCGCCGGCGAGGATCGCCAGGCGGGGGAGAAGGTCCATGGCCGGGTTGATGAGGGCGATCACGAGGAGCGTGGCCTCCCAGAAGGTGAGGAAGAGGAACGCCCCGTGCTTGCGCTGGAGCAGGCCCACGCAGAACGGGAACTTGGCGAGGAGGAAGAGCGGGATCAGCGGCGGGGCCGAGCCGAGGAAGAGCACCGCGCCGAG
>CAZTOV010000269.1:0-2965 GCA_964615175.1 uncultured Burkholderiales bacterium | reverse complement strand
GTCGTCGATCACCGGCTCGAGGGCGCTCACCATCTCGTCGGTGACGAGGGAGGTGGCGGGCTCGAGTTTCGAGCGGTTGTCGGGGGCGGTGGCCAGTTCGGCACCGACCACGAAAAGCTCCCGCTGGAGGCGCACCACCAGGTCGTGCAACTCAGAACCCGGCTCGGCCTCGGCCCGGGCGAGCCCCAGGGCACTCACCGCCTCGTCGACCTCGCCGTAGGCTGCGGGCCCGGGCTCGTGCTTCTTCACCCGGCTGCCGTAGAGCAGCCCGGTGGTGCCGTCGTCGCCCTTCCGCGTGTACACCCTCATGCGCTCGGCGAGCCTACCCGTCCGCTCCACCACCCCAGGGTGTGTGAGCAAATGGTGGGGTCATGACCCCACCATTTGCTCACACACCCGCCAGCCCCGAATCACTGCGGGCCCTGCGCTCGCGGGCGTCTACCCTGGCGGGCACTGTGAGTGACTCCGGACAAGCCTTCCTCGACGCGCTGCGCGAGCGCGTGCTGGTGTTCGACGGTGCCTTCGGCACCGGGATCCAGGACCGCGACCTCGGCCCCGACGACTTCGGGGGCGAGGAGTACGACGGCTGCAACGAATATCTGGTGCTCACGCGCCCCGACGTCATCCGCGACCTCCACGCCGGCTTCTTCGAGGTCGGCGTCGACGCCGTGGAAACGGCCACGTTCGGGGCGTACGGCCTCGTCCTCGACGAGTACGGGCTGCGCGACCGGACCCACGAGATCAACGAGCAGGCGGCCCGCATCGCCAAGGAGGTGGCCGCCGAGTACTCGACCCCCGATCGACCCCGGTGGGTGATCGGCTCGATCGGGCCCGGCACCAAGCTGCCTTCGCTCGGGCACGTCGGCTTCGCCGCCCTGCGCGACGAGTACCAGGAGATGGTCGAGGGCCTCCTCGCCGGCGGCACCGACGTGCTGCTCGTCGAGACGGTGTACGACCTCCTCCAGGCCAAGGCGGCCATCGTGGGCTGCCGTCGGGCGATGGAGGCCGCGGGCCGAGAGGTGCCGCTCATGGTGCAGGTGACCATCGAGACCACCGGCCGGATGCTCGTGGGCTCGGAGATCGGCGCCGCCCTGACCACGCTCGAGGCGATGGGGCCCGACGTGATCGGCATGAACTGCGCCACCGGCCCCGACGAGATGACCGAGCACCTGCGCTACCTGTCGGAGCACGCCCGCACGTTCCTGTCGGTGCTGCCCAACGCGGGGCTCCCGAGCGTCGTCGACGGGAAGACCCACTACGACCTCACGCCCGAGGCCCTCGCCGACGCCGCCGACCGGTTCACCGCCGAGTTCGGCGTCAACATCGTGGGGGGCTGCTGCGGGACCAAGCCCGACCACCTGCGCCAGGTGGTCGAACGGGTGGGCGGTCGCGCCCCGACACCCCGCGAGCCGGAGTTCGAGCCGGGGGCGGCGAGCGTGTACTCGCACGTGCCCTTCGCCCAGGAGACGTCGTTCCTCGTCGTCGGCGAGCGCACCAACACCAACGGGTCGAAGCAGTTCCGCGAGTACCTGCTCGATGGCGACTGGGACGGCTGCCTCCAGATGGCCCGCGACCAGGCCCGAGAGGGAGCACACATGCTCGACGTGTGCGTCGACTACGTGGGTCGCGACGGCGTCGACGACATGAGCACGCTGATGGACCGCTTCGCCACCGAGGTGTCGATCCCCCTCGTGCTCGACTCGACCGAGCCCGAGGTGATGGAGGCCGCGCTCCAGAAGATCGCCGGCAAGCCGGTGGTGAACTCGGCCAACCTCGAGGAGGGCGACGAGGTCGGCAAGCGGATGGACCGGGTGTTCTCGCTCGCCGCCGAGTACGGCGCGGCGGTGATCTGTCTCGCCATCGACGAGGAGGGCCAGGCGCGCACCGCCGACTGGAAGTTCGACGTGTGCCAGCGGCTCTACGACCTCGCCACCGAGCGCTACGGCATCGATCCGAGCGACCTGATCTTCGACGCGCTCACGTTCCCGCTCTCCACCGGCGACGCCGACATCCGCAACGACGGCGTCGAGACCATCGAGGCCATCCGCCGCATCAAGTCCGACCTGCCGGGCGCCTCCACCGTGCTCGGCGTGTCGAACGTGAGCTTCGGGCTCAAGCCCGCGGCCCGTCACGTGCTCAACAGCGTGTTCCTCCACGAGTGCGTGGAGGCGGGGCTCGACGCCGCCATCGTGCACGCCGCCCGCATCATGCCGATGCACAAGATCGACGAGCGGACCCGCGAGGTGGCCCTCGACCTGGTGTGGAACCGTGGCCGCGACGACTACGAACCGCTCCACGAGTTCATCGCCCTGTTCGAGGACGTCGAGGCCGAGGCGCTCGAGAAGGAGGATCGATCGGGTTGGCCGGTCGGCGAGCGGCTCGAACACCGCATCATCGACGGCGACCGCGACGGCCTCGAGGCCGACCTCGACGAGGCCCTCGAGGACCATGACGCGCTCGAGATCGTCAACGAGATGCTGCTCGCCGGGATGAAGGTGGTCGGCGAACTGTTCGCCTCGGGCGAGATGCAACTGCCGTTCGTGCTCCAGAGCGCCGAGACCATGAAGGCCGCCGTCGCCCATCTCGAGCCCCACATGGAGAAGATCGAGGGTGAGGGGAAGGGCACCGTGGTGCTCGGCACCGTGAAGGGCGACGTGCACGACATCGGCAAGAACCTCGTCGACATCATCCTCACCAACAACGGCTACGAAGTGCACAACCTCGGCATCAAGGTGGCCCTCAACGACTTCCTCGACAAGGCCACCGAGGTGAAGGCCGACGCCATCGGCATGAGCGGACTGCTCGTGAAGAGCACCATCATCATGCGCGACAACCTCGAGGAGATGAACACCAAGGAGCTGTCCGAGATCCCCGTGCTGCTCGGGGGGGCCGCCCTCAACCGCACCTACGTGGAGCGCGACCTGCGCGAGGTCTACGAGGGGCGGGTCTTCTACGGGAAGGACGC
>CAZTOV010000268.1:0-2970 GCA_964615175.1 uncultured Burkholderiales bacterium | reverse complement strand
AGCACCCGGCGGTGTTCGACGTGCTCGTCGTGGGTGCGCCCGACGAGCGGTGGGGTGAGACCGTCACCGCGGTGGTGCAACCGGGTGAGGGCGCGACCCCGAGGCTCGAGGAGTTGCAGGAGCACGTCCGGGACCACCTGGCCGGCTACAAGGTGCCGCGCCGCCTGTATGTCGTCGACAAGGTCGGACGCCAGCCTTCCGGGAAGCCCGACTACCCGTGGGCCCGCGAGCTGGTCCGCACCCAGGATCCCACCGAGGCCTGACCACACAGGGCCCCGAATCGGACATCACGCATGCACCGCGTGGGAGACGTAGCCTCGGCGCCATGAGCGTCGCTGCCCACTTCCCGCCGGTCGACTTCACCGAGTTCCACCGGAATCGTGTTCCCCGCCTGCTCGACGAGCACGGTGAGCTCGCGGCCGCCGACGTCGACGGCCAAGCTCCACTCGGCTTCCGCGTCGGCGATGCTGCGTTCACCTATGTGGCCGACGGAGCCGGTGTCACCGTCGCCGAGGGGGACGCCGATGCGGCGGCGGTGGCCGAGTTGACCCCCGATGCCTTCAGCGACTTCGCCCACGAGTTGGCGACGTCGTTCGCCCTCGCCATCGGCGACCGGGTCCGGTTCCCGGTCGGCGACCTCGACCTGCTCATCCGATGGGAGCCCGCCCTGCGGGCGATCTGGCACGCTCGCCCCATCTACGACGACGCCGCCGCCGAGGCCCTGGCCGGTATCGATCTCGGCCGGTCGTTCGCTCCCGACGACGGAGCCGGAATCAAGGACTTCATCGCCCGCGCCGGCTTCGTGCACGTGCGGGGCGTGTTCTCGGCCGACGAGATGCAGGCGGTCGCCGACGAGGTCGAACGCCTGAAGGCCGACGCCACCTTCGACGACAACCGCTCGTGGTGGGCCAAGAACGAGCGGGGCGACGACGTCTGCTGCCGGCTCATCTACGCGGGGGAGCGGTCCGATGTGATCAAGCGGGTGACGGGCGACGACCGCATCCGGCGACTCGTCGACCTGACCGGCGCCGACGTCCGGCAGCGCAACGACCGCCTCGACGGCGAGTCGGTCGTGATCAAGAACCCCGACGTGGTCGAGGGCCTCAGCGACCTGCCGTGGCACCGCGACTGCGGAATGGGCGGGCATCCGGTGATCTGTCCCGCCGTCAACGTGGGCATCCAGATCGACCCCGCCACCGAGGACAACGGCCGGCTGCGGTTCCTCGCCGGCACGCACCATGCGTCGAGCCACTACCCGAGCCAGCGCGACCTCGAGCGCTGGCCGGTACAGGGCGTGACGACCGAGCGAGGCGACGTGACCATGCACTTCGGCCACGTGCTCCACGAGGCGCCGCCGCCCGGCGGCGACCATGACGGTCGCCGCACTTCGTACTCGACCTGGGTGAACCCGCTCGCCTTCGACGTGGTCGAGCCCGGCCACGGGTACAACGACTCGGTGCTGGCCCAGCGGGGCCGGGTCGACCTGTGACCGACGTCCCCGAGGTCCGCTGGGCCCGGTCCGAGGCGGGCAACCTCGCCTACGAGCGGTTCGGCGCCGGCGACGTCGAGCTCGTGATGGTGATCGGCGCCACGTCTCACCTTCAGCTCCACTGGGGCATCCCCGGAGTCGTCGACCTGTTGCGCGGTCTCGGATCGCTCGCCCAGGTCACCATCTACGACGAGCGTGGGATGGGCGTCTCCGACCCGGTGCCCGACGATCGACCGCCGACCCTGGAGGAGCGGGTTGACGATCTCATGGCCGTGATCGACGCGGCCGGGATCGAACGGGCCACGCTCTGGGGTCACACCGACGGTGCCGCGGTCGCGCTCCTGGCCTCGGTGACGCATCCCGACCGGATCGATTCGGTGGTCGTGGCCGAGGGTTATGCCCGTCTCTCCCGTAGCGATGACCACCCGATCGGGGCCCCGTCGGATTCGCTCGAGCGGTACCTCGAATGGGTGGAGCAGGTGTTCTTCGACGACGACGCGGCCCGGGCCCTCGCCCACTTCACCTGCCCGAGCATCGAGGGCGACGAGGAGCTCACGCGCGGGTACATCTCGTTGGTGCGACAGGCGGCGAGTCCGGCGCAGACGGTCAATCGCTTCGCCCTCTTCTCGCGGACCGACGTGAGGGACATCCTGCCGGTGGTGTCGAAGCCGACCCTCATCGTCCACCAGCGGCACGATCGCATGATTCCCGTTGCCCACGGCCGTCATCTCGCCGACCACGTCCCCGGCGTCAAGTACGTCGAGCTCCCGGGACGTGATCATTCCCCCTTCTATGAGAACCGCGAACCGCTCCTGCGCGAGACCGCCAACTTCCTGCGTGGCGCGGGCCGCACGGAATCCCAACGAGGGCGAATGCTGGCCACCGTCCTGTTCACCGACATCGTCGATTCGACGGCCATGGCAGCCGAGCTGGGGGACCGGGAATGGCGGTCCCGGCTCGAGCAGCACGACCGGATCGCGAACCGGTGGATCGATGAGTATCGGGGAACGCTCGTGAAGACGACGGGCGACGGCGTCCTGGCCACGTTCGACGGGCCGTCGCGCGCTGTGAGCTGTGCCGACGACATCCGGCGGGCTGTTCGCGAGCTGGGAATCGAGGTCCGTGCCGGTGTACACACCGGCGAGATCGAGTCGCGAGGTGACGACGTCGCCGGCATGGCGGTCCACGTGGCCAGCCGCATCATGAGCCTGGCCGAGCCCGGCGAGATCCGTGTCTCGAGCACCGTGCGCGACCTGGCCGTCGGTGCCGGCATCGAGTTCGACGATCTCGGCACCCATGCGTTGAAGGGCGTCCCCGACGAGTGGCACGTCTTGTCGGTCAAGGAGGACAAGGTCGCGTGACCGCGCCACTCGTGTTCGGGCCCGGTGAGGGCGACACGACGGACCTCGGCGTCGCCGAGTTCGCCATCAAGGCCGACAGCGAGGCCACCAACGGCGCCTACTCGTTCGTCGAGGCGAGCG
>CAZTOV010000267.1:0-2972 GCA_964615175.1 uncultured Burkholderiales bacterium | reverse complement strand
GTGGTCGGCGTCGGCCGGCTCCTCGTAGGGGTCGGAGATGCCGGTGAACTCCTTGATGATCCCCTCGCGGGCCTTGGCGTAGAGGCCCTTGCGGTCGCGGGCCTCGCACACCTCGAGTGGCGTGGCGACGTGCACGAGGACGAAGCCCCCGCCACCCTCCTCGACCGTCGCTCGCACCTGCTTGCGGGTGGCGTCGTAGGGGGCGATGGGCGCGCAGAGGGCGATGCCGCGGTGGCGGGCGATCTCGCTCGCCACGAACCCGATGCGCTGGATGTTGAGGTCGCGGTCCTCCTTCGAGAACCCCAGCTCGGAGGAGAGGTTCTTGCGCACGATGTCGCCGTCGAGGAGGGTGACCGGCCGCCCGCCGATCTCCAACAGCTTCACCATGAGGGCGTTCGCCACCGTCGACTTCCCCGAGCCCGACAGGCCGGTGAAGAACACCACGAAGCCCTGCCCATGGCGGGGCGGGTAGCTGCGCCGCAGCTCGGTGGCCACCTCGGGGAAGGTGAACCACTCGGGGATCTCGCGCCCGGTGGCGAGCCGCTCCCGTAGCTCGGTCCCCGAGATCGAGAGGGTGCGGGCGCCCTCGGGCACATCGTCCTCGCCGAAGTACTCGTCGCGGTCCTCCACGTAGACGAGCATCCGGAACGGCACCATCTCCACGCCCAGCTCGTCCTGGTGATCACGAAGCAGGTCCTGGGCGTCGTAGGGGCCGTAGAACGGCTCCCCGGACGAGTCGGAGCCGGGCCCGGCGTGGTCACGGCCCACGATGAAGTGGGTGGCGCCGTGGTTCTTGCGGATGATGGCGTGCCACACCGCCTCGCGCGGTCCGCCCATCCGCATGGCGAGGTTGAGCAGCGAGAGATCCGCGGTGTTGCGGGGATAGCGCTGGAGCAGGTGCTGGTAGCACCGCACCCGGGTGTAGTGGTCGACGTCGCCCGGCTTGGTCATGCCGACCACCGGGTGAATGAGCACGTTGGCCTCCAGCTCCTTGGCGGCCCGGAGCGTCAGCTCCTGGTGGGCCCGGTGCATGGGGTTGCGGGTCTGGAACGCCACCACCTTGCGCCAGCCGAGGTCGGAGAACATCTGGCGAACCTGCCGGGGCGTGCGGCGCAGCGACACGAAGTCGTAGTGGGTCGGGAGCGTGAGGCCCTCGACCCGGCCCCCGACGTAGACGGGGTTGGTCTGCTCGAGCAGGTACGCGACGCCCGGGTGCTCGGGGTTCGTCGTGCCGAAGACCGCTTCGGCTTCGGCCTCGCGGTCGGGCCGGTACAGCTCGTCGACGTGGACGGCGGCGAGCATGACGCCCTCGGCGTCGCGGAGTGCCAGCGTCGAGCCCTCGTCGAGTTGCTCGGCCATCTCCTCGGTGACGTCGAGGGTGATGGGCATCGGCCACAGCGTGCCGTCGGCCAGGCGCATGTCGTCGCGCACGCTCGCGTGGTCGGCGCTGCCGAGGAAGCCGGTGAGCGGCGAGAATGCCCCGGTCATCAGCAGCTCGAGGTCGCAGACCTGCCGGGCGGTGAGGTCCCACGACGGCCAGTCGCGCGACGCCTTCTTGAGGTCTTCGGCCCGGTCGTCGTCGACGACGAGGTCGACGAGGATGCCGCCGTGCGGCTCGATGAGGTGGTCGGTGGTCATGGCTTCGTCCTCGCTCGTGCTCAGGGGTGCCCCACACGGTCGCGCGCCGGGGGGCCGGTTCCCAACCGTGGCGGGCTTGACCACCCCAAATATATGACTACGATCATGGTCATGTCCGATGTGACGTTGTCTCTGGCGGAGATCAAGAAACGGCTGTCGGAGATCATCGATGGCGTCGAACGACAACACGACCGAGTGGTCCTGACTCGGCACGGACGACCGGCCGCGGTGATCCTCAGCCCCGACGATCTTGAATCGCTCGAGGAGACGCTCGACATCCTCTCCGACCCCCGAGCCCTGCGCGAGATCCGGGACGCCGAACGTGAACTGGACACGGGCGAGGTCGTGACGGCTGACGAGCTGCGCGCCAAATACCTGGAGAAGTGACCGACTGGAGCCTCGCGCTGGCCCCTGCGGCCGAGCGCGCTCTGGCCCGCCTTCCCGACCGCGTCGCCGCCGCCATCGTCGAGTTCATGGTGGGCCCGTTGCTCGAGGCTCCGGAACGCGTGGGCAAACCCCTCCAGCGTGAACTCACCGGTTACTGGTCGGCGCGGCGCGGCGCGTACCGCGTCGTCTACCGCACCGACCCCGAGGCGGCCACGGTGCGAGTCGTGAGGATTGAACACCGTTCGCAGGTCTACCGACCCCGGTGACCCCCTCCTGAAGGCGCGCGAACGCTCGCTCTCATCGGAAGATCAGCGGATGTCTTCGACCGCCCACCCACCGGCGGCGCTCAGGATCTCGGGATCACCTGTGAGGAGAACGGCCTCGTGGGCCACCGACGTCGCGACCGCGAAGGCATCGGCATAGGCCATGGGATGATCCGCCTTGATCGCCGCAGCTTGCAGGACCCGCTCGGGCATGGGGTCGTCGAGTTCGACCAACCGGCGCAGGTCGTCGACGATCGACTCCGCCAGTTCCCGACCGCCGGCCCTCGCCGAGATGTAGAAGACCTCTCCGGCGTTCACCCAGCTCATGTGGGGCCGACCCGCGAGCACCTCCTCCACCCGACCGGCTGCCGGCTCGGAACCCTCGAGCCACCGGAGCACGGCCCACGAATCGAGGCAGAAGCTCACCCCGGCTCGGCTCGATGCTCGGCCTCGAGTGCACCGACCAGGTCGTGGCCGGCGAGCACCCCCTTCAGCCGGCGAGAGACCCGGGCAGGGTGGACACGCACGCTGTCCTCTTCGAGGTCGAAGTCGACCTCGTCACCGGGCTCGAGGTCCAACGCCTCACGAATCCGCTTGGGGATCACCACCTGGCCCTTGGGTCCCACACGATGAGTCATACCGGCAGTATAACCTTGCCCGGCGACCTCGGGGCCCTCACCCCTC
>CAZTOV010000266.1:1500-3016 GCA_964615175.1 uncultured Burkholderiales bacterium | reverse complement strand
TGGAACACCCGGGCCGACTCGAGCCCGGGGAGGCCCTCGAAGCGGCGCGGGATGACGCCGTTGTCGATGCAGTCGGCCCAGCCGTAGTCGTGCTCGCCGAGCCAGGACTGCAGTTCGGCCTCCTCGGCGTCGCCCCGCAACATGTACGAGGCGAGCCGGTGTTCGTTCCACGGCGCGTGTTCCTCGAGCCGTCCGGGTCGGAGGGCGACGAGTTCTTCCCCGGCGCGACGCAGGTCGTGGATGGCCTCGTGGTCGCCCGGATACTCGCCCTGGTCGAGCACCACCTCCGAGCCCCGGTCGTAGGAGCGGATGGCTCCCAACTCTCCGATCCACGAATCGGCGCCGATGACCCGGGCCACTTCGGCGATCGATTCCCGGTGCCGGCCCGACAGGGGCACCAGCTCGAGCCCCGCTCGTCGGGCCGTCAACACCGCCTCGGCCGCCACCAGCGTGGGTTCGTGGTCGGGTCCGGCGAACAGGTTCCCCCCCGGTCCGGCGAGCGTCCCGTCGACGTCGACGTAGAGGACTTTGCTGCCCACGGTTACGCGGATGCTTCCCGGAGGCGCAGGTAGGCCGGGACCTCGATCATGGCCCGCCGCTCGCGGACCTCGATCTCGACCCGCTCCAGCCGGTGTCCGTCCACCCCACGGACCAGTTCGTCGCCCCACGCGTCGTCGGGCTCGACGCCTGCCTTGCGCAGGGCGGTCACGAGGATGGCCATGGCCTGGGGCGACAGCTCCTCGAGGGGTCGGTTGCGGTGGCGGCGGACCCCGAGGTCGACCTGGGCCACCGATCCGGCACCGAACTGCGCCACCACGTCGACCAGCAGGCCCAGCTCGACGCCCCAACCCTCGACGAAGGGCACCTGTTCGAGGACGTCGCGGCAACCGGCGTACTCGCCGCCCAGCGGCTGGACCACGGCCGCGAGGTGCGGGAACAGCGTCGAGATGATCGGGCGGGCGACCAGCTCGGTCACCCGCCCGCCGCCGCTGCCCTCGCCGTCGAGCGGGCGGTCGTAGAACCCCTTCACGAAGCCGATCGCCGAACGAGTGAGGAGCGGGCCCAGGAGCCCGGCGACGAAGTGCGACGAGAAGCCGCGGAGGTCGGCGTCGAGCCAGCACACCAGGTCGCCCTCGGTGACGAAGAGCGACTTCCACAGGACGTCGCCCTTCCCCGACCCCGGGCCCTCCTCGTCGAGGATCTCGTTGGCAGCGTGGACGCGCGCGCCGGCTCGCGTGGCGGCGGTGGCCGTGCCGTCGGAGGAGTTGTCGTCGATCACGACGATCTCGTCGACCAGCCCGACGGCGTCGACGAGGTCCTCGCGGATCCGACGCACGATCTGGCCCACGGTGGCTTCCTCGTCGTGCGCGGGGAGGCACACCGACACCGTGTGGCCGAGGGTGCGTTTGGTGGCGGCGAGGTCGTCGAGTTCGAAGTCGCGGTGGTCGAAGACGTGTTCGAGGAGCATCTCCCGAGAATGGTCGCACGCGGGGCCCGCTCCGCGCTTCCCGGCCCC
>CAZTOV010000266.1:0-1400 GCA_964615175.1 uncultured Burkholderiales bacterium | reverse complement strand
CCCCTCGAGACGGCCTACGACTACGACGCCATCGCGTCATCGATTTCGCGCGAGAAGATCGAAGGCGGGCCGGCGAGCATCTGGCGCTACGACGACCTGCTGCCCTCGGATCGGGGCCACGAGGTCGATCTCGGGGCCGGGTACACACCGCTGGTGAGGGCCGAGCGCCTCGGCGCCGCGCTGGGCCTCAACGACGTGTGGGTGAAGAACGACACCCTCAACCCCACCAACTCGTTCAAGGACCGGGTGGTGGCGGTGGCGCTGTCGAAGGCGCTCGAGTTCGGTTTCAAGACCGCCGCGTGCGCCTCGACGGGAAACCTCGCCAACTCGGTCGCCGCCCACGCCGCCCGGGCCGGGCTCCGCAGCTATGTGTTCATCCCCGCCGATCTCGAGCAGGGCAAGGTCGTCACCACCGCCGTCTACGGAGGCAACGTGGTGGCCGTCGACGGCAACTACGACGACGTCAACCGGCTGTGCGCCGAACTGGCAGGAACGTTCCCGTGGGCGTTCGTCAACGTCAACGTGCGGCCGTACTACGCGGAGGGGTCGAAGACCCTCGCGTACGAGACCGCCGAGCAGCTCGGCTGGGAGACCCCCGACCACGTGGTCGTTCCGATCGCCTCCGGCTCCCAGCTCACGAAGATCGCCAAGGGTTTCGAGGAGTTCTGGAAGGTCGGCCTCCTCGACGAGGAGCCCAGGGTGCGAGTCTCGGGAGCGCAGGCCGAAGGCTGCTCGCCGGTGGCCACGGCCTTCAACGAGGGCAGCGACACCATCAAGCCGGTGAAGCCGAAGACCATCGCCAAGTCGCTGGCGATCGGAAATCCCGCCGACGGCTACTTCGCCCTCGATGCCATCCGCAAGAGCGACGGCGGGTGCGCGTCGGTGACCGACGACGAGATCGTCGAGGGCATCAAGCTCCTCGCGGCCACCGAGGGCATCTTCGGCGAGACCGCCGCCGGCGTCACCGTGGCGAGCCTCAGGAAGTTGGCCGAGGAGGGTGTGGTCACGCCCGACGAACGGGTGGTCGCCTACGTGACCGGCCACGGTCTCAAGACCCTCGACGCGGTGGCACCGACCACCGGACCCACCGCTACGATCAAGCCCACCATCGAGTCGTTCACCGAGCACTTCGAGATCGAAGAGCAGTAGGAGCAGGAGTTCCCGATGGCCGTCAGTGTCCGAATCCCCACCCCTCTGCGCACCCTTTCGGGGGGCGCTTCCGAGGTCACCGTCGACGGTTCGAACGTCGCCGAGGTGCTCAAGGCGCTCGAGTCCGAACATCCCGGGTTCCACGACCGGCTCTTCGACGACGCCGGCAATCTGCGGCGCTTCGTGAACGTCTTCGTGGCCGACGAGGACATCCGCTTCCTCGACAATCTCGAGACCCCGGTCGAGGACGG
>CAZTOV010000265.1:0-3035 GCA_964615175.1 uncultured Burkholderiales bacterium | reverse complement strand
TCGCCGGTGGTGTTCGTACCCGGCTACGGGCATGCCGATCGTGCCTGGTCCCTGATCGGGCGCCATCTCGGCCGAGCCGGCTTCGCCGACGTGGGATCGCTCGATCCGGGCGTCACCCGCGGAGACATCGTGGCTCGCGCCGAGCGGCTCCGCTCCCACATCGAGGCCGTCCAGGCAGTGACGGGGTGTCAGAAGGTCCACGTCGTCGGCCACAACGTCGGCGGCATCCTCGTCCGCTACTACATCCAGATCCTCGGCGGCGACAAGAGCGTCGACACCGCCGTCACCGTGGGCACACCCCACGCGGGCAGCGAACTCACACCCGTGGGGCTCGGCCCCGCGGCCGCCCAGGTCCGCCCCGGCTCCAACATCCTGCGCCGGCTCGACGAATCCGCCCGTCCGATGAGCGTGCGGTGGATCAACTACTTCTCCGAACACGACCTGTTCGTCCAGCCGGCCACCGCGGGAATGCTCAAGCACCCGCTGTTCCGGGCGGCCAACATCCTCGTCCCCGATCACGGGCACCTCAGCCTGATGATCCCGACGGTGGCCTGCCGGTCGATCGGCCATCAGCTCGCCGCCGCCGAGGGCGTCGCGGGCCATGGCACTCCGGTGTCGGCCCTGCCAAGGGGCGTGGTCAGGCTCGAGGAGGAGGGCGACGCCGCCCGGTCACCCGCCGCCGTCGCCTCGGCAAAGGCGCTCCACCCCTCAAACCGGGGCAACGGCCGGTCGTCGAAACTGTTGCGGCTGGCGAATCACGAGAGCGCCTGACGGTCTCAGGTCGGGGTCACCCACATCTCGTCGACGTCGGGGCGCTCGGAGAGCGGCACCAACACCATCTCGAGTGGCGCACCGGTCGTCGCGTTCAGGCGGACCACCACCACCGTCGCCCCGATCTCGGGATCCTGTGAGATCTGGAGGTCGCGGATCGTCACCTCGCCGAGCGAGTGGAGATCGCCCACCAGATCGCCGGGGTTGGCGCCGACGACCAGACGGAAGGTCGCCTCGCCCTCGTCGCGGGCAAGCCGCCTCCGGATGACCCGGCGCACGCTGCGGAGACCGACCAGGGCCACCAGCAGCGCCACCGCGACGGCGATCCCGGCTCCGTAGAAGCCGACGCCGACGGCCAGTCCGATGGCGGCGGTCGTCCAGAGCGACGCCGCGGTGGTGAGCCCCCGGATCGAGGCGCCGTGTTTGAGGATGGCCCCCGCCCCGATGAAGCCGACGCCGGTGGCGACCTGGGCCGCCACCCGGGACACGTCCACGTTGACGTTGGTGTCGTCTCGTGGGGCGGCGAACGGCTCGAAAGCGTGGACCGAGATGAGGCCGAACAGCGCGGCGCCGAGCGCGAGGGCCACGTGGGTGCGGAACCCGGCGGGCTGGCCGGAGATCTCCCGTTCGATGCCGACCGCGCCCCCGAGAACGACAGCCACGGCGACCCGCAACGCCAACTCGGCGTTCGACAGCTCGAGGGCTTCGATCACGGGGCGCTACTCCTTGGCGAGCGGAGCCCAGGCGAGGAGGAGACGCCGCTCCCCCCCGTCGCGGAACCGCACCAGGGCCTCGGCCTTCTCGCCGCGGCCCTCGATCCCGATGATCACTCCCTCACCGAAGCGGTCGTGGACGACGTCGTCGCCGACCGAGAACTTCGAGGCGGCGCCGGCCCGCGGCGCCGGAGGGGCGCTCGCCCGGCGCTCGCCCGACCCCCGGGGGGAGCGCTCGCCGTCGTCGTCGAGCACCGACACCAGCTCGTCGGGGATCTCGTCGAGGAACCGGCTCGGGGGGTTGTACTGGGTGGCGCCGTAGAGGCTGCGGCTCCACGCGCGCGACAGGTAGAGGCGCTCTTCGGCCCGGGTGATGCCCACGTAACACAGGCGGCGCTCCTCCTCGAGCTCGTCGGGGTCGCCGAGGCTGCGATTGTGGGGGAAGACCCCCTCCTCGAGGCCGGTGACGAACACGATCGGGAACTCGAGCCCCTTGGCGGTGTGCAGGGTCATGAGGGTGAGGGCGGGCTCGTCGGCCTCGTAGTCGTCGAGGTCGGTCACGAGCGAGATCTGCTCGAGGAAGGCCTGCACGCGGTCGAGACCGACGAGCACCGGGGCGGGGCCCTCGACCTCGGCGTCGTCGCCTCGATCGAGCACGATCTCGCCCCGATCGGCCAATTCGTCGAACTCGTCGGCCACGCCGATCAGCTCCTCGAGGTTCTCGAGCCGGCCCTGGGCCTCGATCGATCGCTCGGCTTCCAGCTCGGCCCGGTAGCCGGTGCGCTCGAGCACCGCTTCGACGGCGGCGCCCACCCCGTCGTCGGCGGTCTGGCGCAGCTCGGTGACCATGTCGAGGAACTCCGAGATCCCCGACATCGCCCGGCCGCTCACGCCGGCGTCGCGTGCGTGCTCGAGGGCGTCGAAGAGCGAGATGCCCGCGCCCGAGGCCCACGCTTCGAGCCGCGCCACCGACGTGTCGCCGACCCCTCGCTTCGGGGTGTTGACGACCCGCTTGAGGCTCACCGCGTCGCCGCCGTTGACGAGCACCCGCAGGTAGGCGAGGACGTCCTTGACCTCGCGGCGGTCGTAGAAGCGCAGGCCGCCCACGACCCGGTACGGAAGACCGTGGCGGACGAAGGTCTCCTCGAGCACCCGGCTCTGGGCGTTGGTGCGGTAGAAGACCGCCACCTCGGCATAGCCGTGGCCTTCCTCCTCGGTGAGCCGGAGGATCTCTGACGCCACGAAACCGGCCTCCTCGTGCTCGTCGTCGGCCACCGCGAGCACGACCGGCTCGCCGCCGTCGCGGGCGGTCCAGAGGTTCTTCGGCCGCCGTTGGGCGTTGTTGGCGATGACCGCGTTGGCGGCGTCGAGGATGAGCTGGGTGGAGCGGTAGTTCTGCTCGAGCACCACGACCTGGGTCTCGGGGAACGCTTCCTCGAACCGGATGAGGTTGCGGAAGTCGGCGCCACGGAACGCGTAGACCGAGTTGTGCGTGACGATGCCGTCGGCAACGTAGTTGTGCGTGGCCTCGACATCGAGGTCGTAGACCTC
>CAZTOV010000264.1:0-3045 GCA_964615175.1 uncultured Burkholderiales bacterium | reverse complement strand
ACCGGATGCCGGATCGGAAGCTTCACGACGAAGGTGGTGAAGCGGATGCGCTCGGTGACGGCGGCGAGCGCGGGGATGAGGCTGAACGGCTCGAGGAACGGCTTGTCTTCGAGGAACTCACGGCTCCCGTCGGGATTGAAGGGATATACCGATTCGGCCTCACGCGGATATCCGATGGAGTCGGGGACCACGAAGTTGTCGTACCCCGCGTCCTCGGCCGCCCGGGCGAGCGGCCCGTAGAACGAGGGGTCGGTCATGGTCTCGGCGTAGGAGAACCGCATGGTGTCCCTTTCTTCACCCGGCCGATGCTGACGGATCATCACGCGTTCGAGGGTCCCCACGCATCTTCGTCGCGCCCAGACGCGTACGAACCCGGCATCTCGCGGTGACACCCCTTCCCGAGACCGAGTCGATCTGCTGATCTTGATCCATGACCGCGCAGGCCGACCGCGACCGCCGTCGGGTGGTGCGGCTCGACGAGGGGCTCCTGGAGCCCTGGAACTCGGGCAACGCCGCCTACGACACGCTCGACGACGGTCTCCACCGCGTCGCCATCCACCTCGGGCTGCTCCGCGAGACCCTCGAGTCGGGCGACCGCGATGACGCGGCGACCCGTGTCGATGCGCTGGAGCAGATGCTCGCGTCGATGCGCGTTCTCGTGCACCGGCTCGAGTGGCTCGACGACCTGCGGCGGCGTCCACACCCGGCCGATCGCGTGTCGCTGCGACCGCTGATCGAGCGGGTGCTCCGACGCCACGGTGCCGATCTCGAAGCCGGCGGGGCACTCGTCGTGGTGGAGGAACTGCCGACGGCGTGGGCCTCGCCCGACGACCTCGAGGTTCTGTTCTCCGAGTTGATCGCCAACGCGATCCGCTTCCGGGGTGACGCTCCGCTCGCCATCCGCTTCGCGGCCGAGCGGGCGCGACCCGACTGGGTGGTGCTCACCGTCTCCGACACCGCGTCCGGGTTCTCCGACGAGTATCACGAGTCGGTATTTGAGGCGGGCGTGGTGCTGCTTCAGGACGGGGTCCGCCCCGGAGCCGGCGTGGGGCTCGCCGCGTGCCGGATGCTGGTGGAGCGCAACCGAGGCGAGATCAGGGTCGAGTCGACGCCGGGTGACCGCTCCACGTTCACCATCACGCTCCCGTCGGGACGCCCAGCCACCGCCGCCTGAGCGCGACGCCGTGTTCGGCACGCGCTGCCGTTGCGCGCGTGGTACGCGTGGTGCCATGACCCCGGTGCCCGCCGATGCCCGCGTTCCCGAAGCCCTGGAAGACGTCGCCGATGCGGTCGCCACAGGGATGTCCGACGCCCGCCGGCAGCTCGAAGCCCTGGTGCGCATCCCCTCGATCTCGGCCGACGGGCACGATCCCGCAGCCGTGGCGCGGAGTGCGGACGAAACCGTCGAGATCCTCACCGCGGCCGGGCTCGGCGGGGTCCGGCGGTTGGAGATCGACGGCGCCCATCCCTACGTCTACGGGGAATGGCTCGGCGCGGGTGACGACGCGCCCACGGTGCTGCTCTATGCGCATCACGACGTCCAGCCGGTGTCGACACCCGACCGTTGGCACTCACCACCCTTCGAGCCGACCGAACGCGAGGGCCGGCTCTTCGGTCGCGGGTCCGCCGACGACAAGGCCGGGATCATGGTCCACGTGGCCGCGATCCGGGCGTGGCTCGACGCCCGAGGGGCGCTGCCGGTCAATGTGAAGGTGATCATCGAGGGCGAGGAGGAGATCGGCTCGCCCCACCTGACGCAGTTCCTCGAGGCCCACGCCGACACCCTACGAGCCGATGTCATCGTGCTCACCGACGTCCTCAACTGGAAGGTGGGGTGGCCCGCCCTCACCTATGCGCTCCGGGGCATCGCCCTTCTCGACGTGACGGTGCGCGCCCTCGAACAGCCCGTGCACTCGGGGATGTGGGGTGGGCCGATCCCCGACGCGCTGTCGGGCCTCACGCGCCTCATCGCCGGTCTGCACGACGATGCCGGCCGTCCGGCCGTGGAGGGGTTCTTCGACGGCGTGCGCGAGCCCACACCCGAGGAGCGCGAGCGTCTCGAGGCCCTCGCCGCCGATCCCGACGAGCTGCGCCGCGACGCCCGCATGCTGCCCGGCGTCGAGTGGGTCGGCGATCCCGGCACGTCGCTCCTCGAGCGGTTGTGGCTCCTCCCCACCATCACCCCCATCGGCGTCGACTCACCGTCGATCGACGAGTCGGCTCCACAGCTCGTGGCCGAGGCGTCGGCGCGCATTTCGCTGCGCCTCGCGCCGGGCCAGGACCCCGATCACGTCGTCGGGAGGGTCGCCGACCACCTCCGCGCCCACGCCCCCTGGGGGATGGAGGTCGAGGTCACCCCCGGTGTGGCGGTGCCCGCGTGGATCACCGAACCCGAGGGCCCCGCGTTCGCCGCGGCCGAGGCGGCGATGGGGGCGGCGTTCGGCCGACCGGCCGCACTCATCGGCTGTGGGGGCACGATCCCGTTCGTGCAGCCGTTCAGCGACGCCTTCGGCGGTGCGCCCTGCCTCCTCACGGGGATCGAGGATCCCTCCACCAACGCCCACGGCGAGGACGAGTCGCTGCACCTCGGCGATTTCGAGAAGGCGTGCCTGGCCGAAGCGCTGTTGTTGGCGGAGCTGGCCGACCGCCTCGCCCGGTGAGCGAGGCCACGGTTCTTACCGTCGGCCACGGAACTCTGGCCGAGGACGAGTTCGCCGCTCTGGTACGCGGGGCCGACGTCGAACGGGTCGTCGACGTGCGCAGCTTCCCCGGCTCGCGTCGCCATCCACAGTTCCGGCGCGAGGAGATGGAGGAGTGGCTGGCCGGCCATGGCGTCGCCTACTCGTGGGAACCCCGGCTCGGCGGGCGCCGGAAGGGCGTCGCAGACTCACGCCACGTCGGCCTGCGCAACGACGCGTTCCGCGCCTACGCGGATCACATGGAGTCTTCCGAGTTCAGCGACGGCCTCGACCGGCTCGTCGAGCAGGCCGCCGACGAGCGGGTGGCGGTGATGTGCGCCGAGAGCGTGTGGTGGCGGTGCCACCG
>CAZTOV010000263.1:0-3047 GCA_964615175.1 uncultured Burkholderiales bacterium | reverse complement strand
GCAACTCATGGAGGTGGCCGATGAGCCGCACGATCGTGGTGGGAGTCGACGGATCCGAGGGGTCGGACCGAGCCCTGGAGTGGTGCGCGGTGAACGCACCCAAACTCGGTGCCGAGGTGGTGGCGGTGCACGCGTTCCACGCGCCGTACGCGTATCCCGCGCTCGACGTCCCCAGCATGCCGGTGGAGGTCGACAAGTGGAAGAAGGAGGCTCAGCGACTCCTCGAGAGCGAATGGACGGCTGCGCTGGGTGACGTTCCGCACCGCACGATGTTCGTCGAGGGCTCGCCCGGTCGGGCCGTGGTCGAGGTGGCCGACGAGCTCGGCGCCGACCTGATCGTGGCCGGCAGTCGCGGCCGCGGTGGTGTGGCCGAGCTGGTCCTGGGCAGCGTCAGCCACCATCTCGCGCACCACGCCCGCCGGCCGGTGCTGATCGTCCCGCCGCCGAACTGAGCGGTCGTGGGCGGAGCCGTCAGGCTTCGCGCGGGGGGATCACGCCCATGCGGCCGGCCTGGTAGTCCTCGACCGCCTGGACGATGTCGGCCTTCGTGCTCATCACGAACGGCCCGTACTGCACGACCGGTTCACGAATCGGTCGGCCCCCGAGGAGGAGCACCTCGAGCGTCGGCGTCGCCTGCGGCTGACGGCGATCGGCCCGCAGCGTCAGGTGATCGCCGTCCCCGAAGACGGCGAGCTGGCCCTCTTCGATGGGACGCTCTTCGGGCCCGACCGCACCCGTCCCGGCCAGCACGTAGACCAAGGCGTTGAAGTCGGGGGGCCAGGGCACCTCGATGCGGGCGTCGGGCTCGAGGGTGGCATGGGCGTACACGATCGGCGTGTGGGTACGACCCGGCCCCTGCCGACCCCCGAGGTCGCCGGCGATGAGCCGCACGAGGCTGCCGCCGTCGGGCGACGCCACGAGGGTGAGGCCGTCACCCTTCAGATCCTGGTAGCGGGGTGGGATCCACTTGTCGTCGCGCGGCAGGTTGACCCAGAGCTGCACGCCGTGGAAGAGGCCCCCTGACCGGACGATGTACTCGGGTGGCATCTCCGAGTGGACGATCCCCGCTCCCGCGGTCATCCATTGGGTGTCGCCGTCGGTGATGACGCCACCGCTGCCGGTGGAGTCGCGGTGCTCGATGGCACCGTCGATCATGTAGGTCACGGTTTCGAAGCCGCGGTGCGGGTGGTCAGGCGCTCCCTTGGCCTCGCCCGGGGCGTACTCGACCGCCCCCATGTGGTCGAGGAGGATGAACGGGTCGGCCATCCGCACCTTCAGGTTGGGGAAGGCCCGGCGGACCTGGAATCCCTCCCCTTCGAACGTGGTGAGCGCGGTGACGACCCGATCGACCGGGCGAGGCCGCGACGAACCCTCGGGCGGGTCGATGCGAGGCAACGCGAGGACGTCGTCGACAGCGATGGCGGGCATGGTGGCTCCTCGTTTCGTTCACTGACCAGGTTCTCGGACGAGTCCCTCCTCGTCCAACCCTCTCGGTCCAACCCCGGGGGTGAACCCTCTGTTCCCCCCCTCACAACTCCGACATTTCTCCCCGATCTCGGCGCCCGGTCCGTGGTTCATGCACACCGTGAGCAAATGAACTCAAGTTCGCGCGGAACGTGGTCGTTGATGGGGAGGATCGAGGCGTTCCAAGGGGGAGAGGCCACGATGGGGTATCCGCGCATTGTGCTACGGCGAGCTGCCGTTCACCTGTTCTTCAGCATGTCACTCGTGGCCGGACTCGTGGGACTCGCGCTGCTCCCGGACGCGCCCGAGGCCCCCGCTCCCGCCGGCGACGAAACCGCTCAGTTGTTGGACCGGTGCATTCACACGATGTCGAACCAGGGCGCCCCGGTCAGCGACGACTGTCACGACGGTGGCGGCACCTGCTGCACCACCGGCGACGACGATGACGACGATGACGGCGGCGGCACCACCACGACCACATCACCCACCGGCGGCGACGACGACGATGACGGCACCACCACGACCACATCACCCACCGGCGATGACGACGACGATGACGACGATGACGACGGCTCCGGCGGCGACGATGACGACGACGGCAGCGGCGGCGACGATGACGATGACGACGGCTCCGACGATGACGATGACAATGACGACGGCTCCGGCGGCGACGACGATGACGACGACGGCAGCGCCGGCGACGAGAACGGCGTGCCCGGCAGCAGTGACACCGACGAGACCGACCCGTTCTCGGGCGATGACGATGACGACGCTTCCGATGGGGCTCGGGGCAACGGAGACGCTCCGGGAACCAGCGACGCGAACGACGGCGGCGAACGCAGCCGTGGCGGGTACGACGAGCACGTCGGCTCGGACATCGGCCACCAGGGGCTCGTGCACCAAAGCGCCGGATCCGTTTCGTTCGCCCTGCCGTTCGGCACCCTGAAGCTCCCCGTCGACGATCTGCGGACGGGGCTCCTCGTCTGGACCATCTTCCATGGCCTCGGCGCCCTCTGGATCGGCCAGCGCCGACTCCGCTGGCTCCTGCTCCCCGCCGGCCGCCGACGCGACCACCGCGACGGCGACACGCCCTTCCCCGCCTGACGCTCCGCCGCATCCGGAGGCGGAGACCGGCCAAACTCGCGAGGTGACCAGCTCGATCTCCGCTCGTCGTGTCGTGGCGCCCGACCGGATCATCGGCCCGGCGACCGTCGTGGTCGACGGTGGCTACATCGCGGCGGTCGAGCCTGCGCCGGTGGAAGGGACTCCCGAGAGGATTCTCGTCCCCGGCTTCGTCGATCTCCAGGTCAACGGCATCGGCAATCACGACGTGGGCAGCGCCGACACCGACTGGGACGCCATCGACGACGCCCTCCTACGCCAGGGGGTCACGACGTGGTGCCCCACGCTCACCTCCCGTGACCTCGACGAGTACCCCGGCGCCCTCGACCGGATCTCCGAAGCCGCCGAGCGATCCGGAACCCGTCCGCACCTCGCCGGCACTCACCTGGAAGGGCCGTTCCTCGCTCCGGACTTCGCCCGGGCCCACCCGGCCCGCCATCTCGTCCCCATCGACCTCGAGT
>CAZTOV010000262.1:0-3049 GCA_964615175.1 uncultured Burkholderiales bacterium | reverse complement strand
CGGTTCGGGATGCTGGGCATCCGGTCGGCGACGCGACTGGCCCGGCGGTTCTCGACCGACGAGGTGAGGGGGCTGTGGGCGGGCGTCGCGGCCCACGCTCTGGCACCGCCGGACCGTCCCCTCACTGGTGGCGTAGCGCTGGCGTTCGCGGCGGCGCTGCACGCGCGCGGGTGGCCCGCGGCCCGGGGCGGGTCGGCGGCGATCACCGACGCCCTGGCGTCGTACCTGGTGGACCTGGGGGGCGAGGTGGCAACCGGCCGGCGGGTCGATTCGCTCGACGAGCTGCCGCCGGCGCGGGCGGTGCTGTTCGACGTGATGCCGGAAGCGCTGGCACGAATCGCCGGCGACCGACTGCCGTCCCGCTACTCGCGGCGGCTCGAGCGGTACCGGCACGGGCCGGGAGTGTTCAAGGTCGACTATGCCCTGTCCGAGCCCGTGCCATGGGAGGCCGAGGCGTGCCGGCGGGCGGGGACGGTGCATCTCGGCGGCACGCTCGAAGAGCTCACCGGAGCCGAGGACGAGGTGCAGGCGGGTCGCGCCGCCGAGCGTCCGGTGATGATCACGGCGCAGCCAAGCCTCTTCGACGACACGCGTGCCCCGGGTGATGCGCACACGTTCTGGGCCTACGCCCACGTGCCCCACGGCTACGACGGCGACGCGACCGGGGCGATCGAGGGTCAGATCGAACGGTTCGCCCCGGGCTTCCGCGACGTGGTGCTGGAGCGGGTGGTGCGGAGTCCGGCCACGCTCGAGGCCGACAATGCCAACCTCGTAGGAGGCGACGTGGCCGGGGGTGCCCTCGACGGCCTCCAAACGCTGTTCCGACCCATGGTCCGATTGGTGCCGTACGCCACGCCTGACCGCGGCGTGTACCTGTGCTCGTCGGCGACTCCGCCCGGCGGCGGTGTGCACGGGATGTGCGGCCACCTGGCGGCTCGGGTGGCATTGCGGCGGGCGTTCGGCCGGTGAGAGAGGCCGGAGCGCGAGTCGAACGGGGCCCTTGCGCAGCGCGCTGGCGACAAGTTGCTATGTGTTGACAAGGGCGACGATCCGCAGCGAGGCATAGCCGAGCGGAGGGAGGAGCCCGGAAGGTGGAGTTTCTCGAGGCTCCGGAATACTGGTACGCCCGGCTGATCTTCCAGCGGGGGCTGGGCGTCGTGTACCTGCTCGCGTTCCTGGCCACGCTCAACCAGTTCCGACCCCTCCTGGGCGAACGGGGCCTCATGCCGGCGCCGCAGTACCTGGCCCGGGTGAGTCCGAAACGGGCGCCGGGCCTGTTCCAGTGGCGCTACTCCGACCGGCTCCTGGTGCTGGTCTCGTGGGTGGGGATCGCGCTGTCGGTGCTGGCGATTTTGGGCGTCGCCGACTCGGGGCCGATCTGGGCGTCGATGACGGTCTGGTTCGTGCTGTGGTTGCTGTACCTGTCGATCGTCAACGTGGGCCAGACCTTCTACGGGTTCGGTTGGGAGTCGCTCCTCCTCGATGCGGGGCTGCTGGCGGTGTTCCTGGGCCCATCCGACATGGCGCCACCGGTTCTGGTGATCTGGCTGATCCGGTGGCTGCTGTTCCGGGTGGAGTTCGGGGCCGGGCTCATCAAGATGAGGGGCGACCGGTGCTGGCGTGACCTCACGTGTCTCGAGTACCACCACGAGACCCAGCCGATGCCGAACCCGCTGAGCTGGTACTTCCACCGGCTACCCAAGCGGATGCACAAGGTGGAGGTGTTCTCCAACCACGTCGCGCAACTGGCGATCCCCCTCCTGCTCTTCACGCCTCAGCCGGTGGCATCGATTGCGGGCGGCGTCATCGTGGCGACCCAGTCGTGGCTGCTGCTGAGCGGGAACTTCTCGTGGCTCAACGCCATCACCATCGTGCTGGCGTTCGCGTCGTTCGGGAACGACGTGCTCGATCCCCTCGTGCCGGCCGACCCGCCGGCGCTCTCGGGCGCGCCGATCTGGCACCACGGGCTGGTCATCGCGGTGGCCGTGGGCACCGCCATCCTCAGCTACTGGCCGATCCAGAACATGATCGGGCGGCGGGGCCAGAAGATGAACTTCAGCTTCAACCCCTTCCACGTCGTCAACACCTACGGAGCGTTTGGGAGCATCACGCGGGAACGGTTCGAGGTGCTGGTCGAGGGGACACGCGATGCGCAGGTGGGCCCCGAGACCGAATGGCATGCGTACGAGTTCAAGGGGAAGCCCGGCGACCCCATGAGGCGACCCCCGCAGGTAGCGCCCTATCACCTGCGTCTCGACTGGCTGATGTGGTTCATCGCCCTCTCCCCCGGCTACGGGCGCGGGTGGTTCACGCCCTTCGTCCAGCGGTTGCTGGAGGGCGACCGAGCGACGCTGAAGCTGCTGCGCCGCTCCCCCTTCCCGCCGGAGGCGCCTCCCACGTACGTCCGGGCCCGGCTCTTCCGCTACCGGTTCACGACGTGGAAGGAGCGTCGAGAGACCGGGGCCTGGTGGGCGCGCACGCCGGTCGACGAGTTCATGCCGCCGGTGCGGTTGCACAACGGTGAGTTGGTTCGAGCGTGACCGATCCCGCTCAGTCCCACTGCGGCGGTGGCCCGGCGATCTCGGCGAGCGAGAGGGCCTCGGCCTGGTGCTCGCCACCGACGACGAACCAGTCGAGGAGCACAGACGCGTGATCCTCGTGGCGTCGGCGGAGCTGGCGCCAGATCGCGAGGTCGTCCTCACTCACCACGCTCGCCGCTCCCGGGCGGATGCTGGCGAGGACGATGCGGCACATGGCGTCGTCGCCGACGGCCTTCAGGATCAGGTCGTGCAGCAGGAGCAGGTGCTCCGGGCCGGGATCGGGGCCCTCGATGGGCATGGCGACCCCGTGTTGGTCGCGTCGGTTCTCGAGGAGCGCGATCGTGCCGCAGTCCGGGTGGACGTGGAGCACGTCGACGACGGTCTCGAGGGCGACGGCGGCGCTGGTGAGCGCGCGGAACGACGACTGGCGGATGGATTCCATGGCTTCCTCCGATGCACGGTCTCAGGACGTGACGATCGGGGGAAGCACGGAGGGAAGTGAGCGGAAC
>CAZTOV010000261.1:0-3049 GCA_964615175.1 uncultured Burkholderiales bacterium | reverse complement strand
GCCGGACCACGATCATCATCGCCCACCGACCCGCCACCATCGCGCTCGCCGACCGGGTCGTGTTGCTCGACCACGGACAGATCGTCGCCGAGGGGACGCACGAGGAGCTGTCGGCCGACAATCCCCACTACCGCGAGGTGCTTGCCCGGGCCGAAGCCGAAGAGGCGAAGCGGGTCGCCGACGAGGCCGAGGCGGCAGGTATCGAGGAGATCCAGCCGTGAGGCGGGCCGGGGGCGGCGCGCCGATCGCGGTCGAGGAGTCGATCTCGGGCGAAGAGGCCCGGATGGTCCTCCGGCGTTCGGTCCGCATGCTGCGCCCCTACCGGCGCCAGGTCATCACCGCCATGGTCCTGCTCGTGATCCAGACCGGCACCATGCTGGCCGGCCCGGCGCTGGTCCGGCTCGGCATCGACAAGGGCGTCACGCCCCGCAACGCCGACGCCATCAACAAGGCGGCGATCGCCTTCCTCGTCATCGCCATCGTCGGTTACCTGATCGGGCGCATCGTGATCTGGCTCATCGCCCGCATCGGCGAGTCGTTCCTGCGGGACCTGCGCAAGCGGGTGTTCCGGCACCTCACCGAGCTGTCGCTCGACTTCTACGAGCGGGGCAAGGCCGGGATGATCGTGTCGCGTATGACCTCCGACGTGGAGGCGCTCCAGGAGCTGGTGAGCCAGGGTCTCGTGCTCTTCGTCATCAACGGGCTGCTGTTCGTCGGCGCCGTGGTGGTGCTCATCGCCATGAGCCCGGTGTTGGCGGCCGTGACCCTGGTCGTGGTGCCCGGCGTGGCGTTCGCCTCGTCGTGGTTCCGTCGCGAGTCGAACAAGGCCTACCTCAAGCTTCGTGACGCCATCGGCGACACCCTGACCTCGCTGCAGGAGGGGCTGTCAGGCGTGCGGGTGGTGCAGGCGTTCCGCCAGGAGCCGACCATGATCCGTCGGTTCCAGGGCACCAACGAGGCCCAGTACGGGGCGCACCTCGACACCATCCGGATCTCGGCCCGCTACTTCCCGGTGATCGAGTTCGCCGGGGTCACGACGATGGCGCTCATCCTCTTCGCCGGCGGCCTGATGGTCGAGAACGACCTGGTCACGGTCGGCACGGTGGCCGCCTTCGTGCTCTACATCAACAATCTGTTCGAGCCCATCCAGCAGTTGAGCCAGCTCTTCAACCAGCTCCAGCAGTCGGGCGCAGCCCTCCAGAAGCTGTTCGAGCTGCTCGACGAGCGGCCGACGCTCCAGGAGCGCCCCGGCGCGGTGGATCTCCCGGAGCGGGGGGCACTCGAGGTCGACGCCGTCTCCTTCGCCTACGGCCGCACCCCGGTGCTCGAGGACGTGTCCCTCCGTGTCGAGTCGGGGGAGCGCCTGGCCCTCGTGGGGCCGACCGGTGCCGGCAAGTCGACCCTCGCCAAGCTGGTGGCCCGCTTCTACGACCCCACCCGGGGCACGGTGACCTTCGGGGGCATCGACCTGACCGACGCCACCTGGTCGTCGCTGCGCCACCGGATCGTGGTGGTGCCCCAGGAAGGGTTCCTGTTCAACGGCACCATCCGCGACAACGTGATCGTCGGCAACCCCGAAGCCACCGACCCCGATATCGACGCTGCCGTCGAACGGCTCGGTCTCACCGAACGCTTCGCCGCGCTGCCCCACGGTCTCGACACCGAGGTGCGCGAACGTGGGTCGCGCCTCTCGGCGGGAGAACGCCAGCTGGTCTCGCTGGTGCGGGCTGCGCTGGCGGACCCGGCAGTGATCGTTCTCGACGAGGCCACCTCGAGCCTCGACCCGGGCACCGAGCTGACCGTCGAACGGGCGCTGGATTCGCTCATGGAAGGCCGCACCGTGTTGGTCATCGCCCATCGGCTTTCCACCGCCGCTCGTGCCGACCGGGTCGCGGTGGTCGACGGGGGCCAGATCGTCGAGGAGGGCACCCACGCCACCCTGCTCGCCGCCAAGGGGAGGTACGCCGCGCTCTACGCGTCCTGGAGCACCGGTCAGGGCGCGGCCGTGGCCGGAAACTAAGTTCCGGCCGGTGGATACACCCGATCTCCCCGCGGGCCTGAGCCCGTATCGCCGATACCCCGCCGACGCCGCCGACTGGTTCTCGCCGGAGGAGGTGCGACGGGGCCGCGAGTACGTCAAGCCGCTCGGGCCCATGAACGCGCTCCGGTGGGTGGTCTCCGTGGCCGTGGTGGCCGCCTTCGTCCACGGCAAAATCGCCGACGATGTCATCGATGCCGTCGGCGTGTCGGGATGGGCGCTCGAGCTCTTCGCCATCATCGTCACCCTCGAGCTGATCTCGCTCATCTTCCGTCCGTGGTTCGATGCGTGGCGCTCGTTCGTGCACGACCGCACATGGGGGATGAGCACATTGGGTTGGCGTCGATGGCTGTCGGACGAGATGAAGGAGCTGGCCCTCGGCATCGGGATCACGCTGGTGCTCGCCGTGCCCCTCTACTTGGTGATCCGAACGAGCGATCTGTGGTGGGTGTGGGGCTGGCTCATCTTCGCCGGCTTCTCGATCCTGTTCGGCTTCCTCTTCCCCGTGGTGTTCGCACCGATCTTCAACAAGTTCGAACGCCTCGAAGACGACGAGATCGCCCCCCGGATCCGTCGGGTGGCCGAGGAGGCGGGCCTCGAGATCGAGGGCGTGTTCGTGGCCGACGCCTCGGTGCGGTCGCGGGCCACCAACGCGTATGTCGCCGGGCTCGGGAAGACCCGCCGGGTCGTGCTCTTCGACACCATCCTCGAATGGCCACCCGAGCTGCTCGAACAGGTGGTGGCCCACGAGTTGGGCCACTGGCGGTACGGGCACCTGGCCCGCCAGATCCCCCTGCTGGTGGCATTACAGGGGGTGGCGTTCTTCCTCCTCAGTCTGTTCATGGAGTGGGGGCCGGTGCTCGACTGGGTGGGGGTCCACCGGGTCGGCGATCCCCGTACGTTCCCGCTCCTGTTCCTCGTCTACCCGCTGCTGCTCGGCTCGGCGACGCTGCTCATGGCCTGGCTCGGACGGGTGTTCGAGCGCCAGGCCGACCTCCACGCCCTCGCCGT
>CAZTOV010000260.1:0-3061 GCA_964615175.1 uncultured Burkholderiales bacterium | reverse complement strand
CAACGGAATCGGTGTTCCCGAGGCCGACCGGGACCGGATCTTCGAGCGCTTCTACAGGGTCGACCGGGCCCGCAGCCGGGCATCGGGCGGCACGGGATTGGGGCTCGCCATCGTCCGCCACGTGGCCCAGGCCCACGGGGGGACCGTGACCGTCGAGTCGGAGGAAGGCATCGGGTCCACCTTCTCGATCAGCGTGCCGCTGGCCCGCGCCGGCGAATCGCTCGCCGGGCTCCAGCCGTGAGCAAACTCCGAGAGCATGTGCCCACCGACGCAGCTCCAGCCCTGGTTCTTGACTGTGAATTGCCCGCTCAGCGGGCAATTCACAGTCAAGAACGCAGGCGTGAGGCGACTCGATGAGTTCGGACGTCATCCTCGTCGTCGATGACGAGGAGAGCTACCGGGACGCCTTGAGCGTGACGTTGCGGCGCGAGGGGTTCGCGGTCGAAGTCGCCGCTGACGGTGTCGAGGCACTTCGGCGCTGGGAGACGCTCGAGAAGTCGGGACGGCCGGTGTCGCTCCTGCTCCTCGACGTGATGCTCCCCCGGATGAGCGGGATCGACGTGTGTCGTGAGATCAGGTCGCGTTCCGACGTGCCCATCATCATGGTCACGGCCCGTGACGCCGAGATCGACACCGTGGTGGGGCTGGAGGTGGGCGCCGACGACTACGTGGCCAAGCCGTTCGGGCTCCGAGAGCTGGTGGCCCGGGTGCGAGCCGCGCTGCGCCGTTCGGCGGGCGACGGCGCGCGGGCGAGCCGTGGCGTCGGCGACGACGTCATCGACGTCGGCGACGTTCGACTCGATCCCGCCCGCCACGAGGTGACCGTCCGCGGCGAGCAGGTGCACCTCCCACCCAGGGAGTTCGAGCTGCTCGAGCTGTTCCTCTTCAACGCCGGCGTCGCGCTGTCGCGAGACGTGCTCATCGACCGAGTGTGGGGTCCCGACTACGTGGGCGACACCAAGACGCTCGACGTCCACGTGAAGCGGCTCCGGGCGAAGATCGAGGAAGACCCCTCCGACCCCCGGCGCATCATCACGCTCCGCGGCGTCGGCTATCGATACGAGCGGGCCGGCTGACCGGCGTCAGTTGAGGCCCGACTGGGCCGAGCCGGGTTCGTCGTCGGGGGTCTGGTTGGGGGTGTCGTCGCCGAGGTGGACCACCTGGACGGCGAGGTTCATCGGCGCCGCCGAGGGATCGAGCACGAGGAGGTCGCTGCGGTAGACGCCACCGTTCGAGAATGCCACGAGCGGATCGGGTTCGTCGGTGGTTCCCTCGAGGAGATCGGTGAGCATCTCGGCTCCGGCGAAGCTCACCAGCGCCCGGTAGCCCGTCGACAACCCGGTCGCCTCCCTGAACCGAGCGGGGCCGGAACCGCCGCCGCCCGGCCACGGCGCTCCGAGAGCGGCCGCGATGCCGAAGCCGTCGGGCGCGACCTCGACGGCGTCGACGCCGGTGCTCGGCACCGCGATCTGCCGGATCGGGAAGTCGGGCGGGAGCGCGCGCAGGCAGCGGCGGACATCGGCGCGGGGGAGGGCGAGCGCGAGCACGTCGGCGCCGCTGAGCGCAGCGCTCTGGAGCGCCCCGCGACACGAGGTGCCGACGGCGACGTCGGACGCAACGGCGAGGGAGCCCCGGAGACCGTCGACGAGCCGCTCCTCGGGCGAACCCGGTCGTGAGACGGCGGCCACCCGCCGATGCCCCGATCGGGCGAGGTCCTCGGCAATTCGGGCGCCGGCGTCGTCGTGGGGGAGCTCGACCGAGAGCACCCCGCGGACGGGCGCGGGGGGAACCACCGCGGGGGCGAGCCACGGGATGTCCCGCGACGCCAGCGCCGAGTAGTGGGTGCTGTGGGCGGCGTAGCCGCCCACGAGGACCTCGACGCCGCGGTCGACCGCCGCCGCCGGGGCCTCGGGGTCGTCGGCGTCGACGACGACCAACTCGAAGCGGACGCCGTCGCCGGCCGAGTCGTTGGCGGCCGCCAGCGAGGTCGCCACGGCTCGCACGATCGGCTCGTCGGCGCCGGTGAGGCCACCGGGGACCATCACGCCCACCGTGACGGCGGGGGGCGGCGCGGTGCTCGCCGCGGCGTCGTCGGATCCACTGGTGGGGTCGGGCGTGACGTCGGGTGTCGAGGTGTCGGTCGCCGGCCCGGGGCCGGGGGAGCCCGCGGGGTTGTCGGCCCGGGGTGGCGGCGGCGTCGACGTCGGCAGCGGCACGTCTTCGACGCTCCGCGCGTCGGTGGCGACCTGGTCCGGGGGATCTTCGCCGACCCCCGTGAGGACCACCCCGAGGATGATGGCGACCACGGCGGCCACGGCCGGGACGACCCGGGCGAGCACCGGCGCGGGCCCCCACGCCGGCCTCCACGCCGGCTTCGGAATCGGTGCGGGGGCCACGACGTCTCCTCGCACCACCGCGCCCACGTGCTCGAACTCGGCCAACCGGCGGCTGCACCGGTCGCAGCGCTCGGCGTGGAGGCGCACGACCTCCGCCTCGCGTGGCTCCATCTCGCCGTCGTGCAACATCATCAGGTCGATGCGACGGGGGTGACGGCGGAGGTGGCGGCGAAGGCTCACGACGACCTCCGCATCAGCTTGGCCATCCGCTTGCGCGCGGTGTGGAGGCGCGACATCACCGTGCCGATGGGGACGTCCTGGACCTCGGCGATCTCGGCGTACGACAGGCCCATGGCCTCACGGAGCCAGAGCACCTCGCGCAGGTGGGGTTTGAGCTCGTGGAGGACGTCGAGGGTGCGCCGGGCGTCGAGACGGCTGACCACGGGCTCGGCGAGGTCGACGGTCGGGAGGTCGGCATCGTCGATCGGATCCGTCGGGCGGGCCCGCCGGTGGACGTCGAGCGAGCAGTTGCGCACGATGCGGAAGAACCAGGCGTCGCGGCGTTCCGGATCGCAGTGGTCCCACGACTTCCAGGCCCGGGCCCACGCGTTCTGGAGGGCGTCGTCGAGGTGGGTGTCGGCCCGCTGGGCGAGGATGGTGGCCGCGTAGCGGCGGGCGGCATCGGCCCGGTCGCGGTAGAAGGCCTCGAACTCGGATTCGGCGTC
>CAZTOV010000259.1:0-3080 GCA_964615175.1 uncultured Burkholderiales bacterium | reverse complement strand
ATCCGCTGGGTCGGCACCGAAGCCCGGAACTTCTACGACCGGTACTACTTCAACGCCCACCGCGTCGACGGCGACGGGTTCGTGATCGCCGGCATGGGTCAGTACCCGAGTCGTGGCCTCGCCGACGCCTTCGTCGCCGTGCTCCACGACGGCAAGCACCGGGTGCTCCGCGCCTCTCAGGCGCTCGGCACCGATCGAATGGTCACCGAGGTCGGGCCCATCCGGGTCGAGGTCGTCGAGGGGCTTCGACAGGTGCGACTCGTCGCCGGGCCCAACGACTTCGGCATCGAGTGCGACCTCACGTTCGACGGGGTCATTCATCCGCACTCCGAGCCCCAGCAGATCGTGCGCAACGAGGACGGTCGTCGCATCCTCGACACCTACCGCTTCGTGCAGACCGGGAGCTGGTCGGGAACCGTCGGCGTGGAGAGCACCGAGATCGAGGTCGACCCCTCCGAGTGGGGCGGCGTCCGCGACCGCTCGTGGGGTGTGCGGCCGGTGGGCGAGTCGGAGCCGCCGGGGATCGACGCCACCCGCACCGGGTCCTTCTACTGGATCTACGCGCCGCTGCGCTTCGACGACTTCTCGATCATCACCATCGTCCAGGAGGACCCCGACGGACGCCGCATCATGGAGGACGCCACCCGGGTCTGGAATCTGGGGGCCGACGGCAACCCCGGCAACGAGGAGACGCTCGGCAGCCCCGAGATCGAACTCGACTTCGACGCGGGGACCCGCACCGTCACCGGCGCCCGCATGACCTTCTCTCGCTCCGATCTCGAGATCGACATCGACCCCGTCCGGGCCATGTACATCGGCGTGGGGTCCGGCTACGGCTTCGACGGCGAGTGGCGCCATGGAGAGTTCAAGGGCGAAGAGTGGGTCGACGCGGTGAGCTTCGACCTCGCCGACCCCGAGGACGCCGGGAAGATGTGGGGCATCGTCGACACCGTGCCGAAGGCCGAACTGTCAACGGGCGAGGTCGGCGCCGGCCTCTTCGAGTACCTCTTCCTCGGCCCTCACGACCGCCACGGTTGGAAGGACCTGCTGGACGCGTGAGCGTCTGTGGCGCGTTGCGGGTGCCATGCACCTCCAACGCGCCACAGACGCGGAGCTTGCGACGCGAAGTAGAACGCGTTTCAATTCCGCGCACGATCCAGTGAGGACGGGAGACGAGCATGCGAGCAGCGGTACTGCGCCAGATCGGCGACGAGAAGCTCGACGTCATCGACGACGCCGAGACGGTCGAGACGGGGCCCGGCCTCGTGAAGGTCGACCTCAAGGCGACGGGCGTATGCCACTCCGACCTCTCGGGCATGCGGGGCGTGATGCCCCAGCCCGTTCCCGCCGTGCTCGGTCACGAGGGCGCCGGTGACGTCATCGAGGTGGGCGAAGGGGTCATTGGCGTCAACGAGGGCGACCACGTGGTCGTCTCGTGGGTACCGCCGTGTGGCAACTGTCGGTACTGCCTCAACGGACAGCCCAACCTCTGCCTCACCATCATGATGACCTCGTCGATCACGCCGCGGTTCCGGCAGGGCGAGGAGCAGATCAACGGGTTCGCCGGCACGGGCACCTTCACCGAAGAGGTGGTGCTCCCGGCCGAAGCCGTGATCAAGATCGACGACGACGTGCCCTACGACATCGCCTCGCTCATCGGCTGCGGTGTCATGACCGGCGTCGGCGCCGCCATCAACACCGCCGAGGTCGAGCCCGGCTCGTCGGTGGTGGTGTTCGGCTGCGGTGGCGTCGGGATCAGCGTCATCCAGGGCGCTCGCATCGCCGGCGCGGCGGAGATCGTGGCCGTCGACCTCGTCGAAGCGAAGCGCGAGGACGCCAAGCGGTTCGGCGCCACTCACGCCTGCGCTCCCGAAGAGCTGGACGCCCTGAAGGGCGAGCTGACCGGCGGCGAGGGCTTCGACTACGCCTTCGAGGTCGTCGGCCTCAGCCAGACCATCCGCGCCACCTACGACGCCGTGCGTCGCGGCGGCACCGCCATCGTCGTGGGTATGGGCTCCGAGGAGGACAAGCTCGAGTTCAGCGCCTGGGAGCTGTTCTTCTCCGAGAAGACGCTCCGCGGCACCTTCTACGGCGGCGCCGACGTGCGCCGCGACTTCCACCGCCTCCTCCGCCTGTGGCGGGCCGGCCGTCTCGATCTCGAGGGAATGGTGAGCCAGACCCTCGGCATCGAGGACATCAACCAGGCCCTCGCCGACATGGAAGACGGCAAGGTCATCCGGACGGTCATCAAGCTATGAGCACCCCACCGCAACCGGAGGTTGCAGCGGGGACCCCGCTGTGACGCAGGGGAACGACACCAAGATCCTCAGCGCGCCGTTCGACGTCTCGTTCGACTACACGCGCTCGCTCGGTCCGACGCTCAGCCGGTTCGTCACCGCGCTGAAGGAGCGGCGGATCGAGGGCATCCGGGGTTCCGACGGGCGGGTCCACGTGCCACCGCCCGAGTTCGACCCGGTGACCGCCGAGCGACTCAGCGAGTTCGTCGAGGTGGGCCAGGAGGGCGAGGTGGTCTCGTGGTCGTGGATGCGGGAGCCGCTCGCCGGCCAGCCGCTCGACGAGCCGTTCGCCTGGGCGTTGGTGCGCCTCGACGGCGCCGACACCCCGATGGTGCACGCCGTCGACGCCGGTGATCCGTCGGCGATGTCGACCGGCATGCGGGTGCGGGCCCGCTGGCGCGACGAGGCCGAGGGCTCGATCCGCGACCTCGAGTGCTTCGAGCCGGTGGGGGAGGGCCGATAAATGACCGAGACCGTCGACATGGTCGTGACCCCGGTGAACCTCGCGTACACCCACACCGCGGGTGAGGCCGAGAGCCGGTTCCTGAATGCGGTCGCGAAGGGGAAGCTCATCGGCACCCGCTGTGATGTGTGCGGGAAGGTCTACATTCCGCCCAAGGGGGCGTGCCCGGTCGACGGGGTGCCGATGACCGACGATGTCGAGCTGCCCGACACCGGGATCGTCACCACGTTCTGCGTGGTGAACGTGCCCTTCCTCGGCCAGAAGATCGAGCCGCCCTACGTGTCGGCTCATGTGCTCCTCGACGGCGCCGACATCGCCTT
>CAZTOV010000258.1:0-3091 GCA_964615175.1 uncultured Burkholderiales bacterium | reverse complement strand
AAGCTCTTCGGCACGGAGCCCGCCAAGCGGGAACCCGGGTATGCGAACTTCGCTGTCGCCGACCCTCCGCTGAAGCTGGTGCTCTTCGAAGCCGACGCCGGAGGAACGATCAACCATCTCGGCGTCGAGGTCGAGAGTTCGGGCGAGGTCGAGTCGGCCCAGCGGCGCCTCGAGGCCGAGGGGCTCGACCCGACCGAGGAGATCGGTACGACCTGTTGCTACGCGGTGCAGGACAAGGTGTGGGCGTCGGGACCGGACGGGCTGTCGTGGGAGGTCTACACCGTTCTTGACGACGCGCCCGACGCGCCCGACGCGGTCTGCGGGCCTGGCGTCTGCGCCTGACCCGCAGGGCTCGCGTTTCGGTCCGACCTCAGGTCACCGCACGCCGAAGAACCGTCGCATCGCCGCGGCGCCGCCGATCAGCGCGATGGCGGCGAACCCGGCCAGTAGCGAACCGCCGGTGGCGGGCAGGGCCTCTTGGACACCACGGGCCTGTTCCTCGGTCTCGCCGGCGACCTCGGGCGCCTCGAGGTGCGCGGAGCCGGCCACGTCGACGTCGACGGTGGTCTCACCGTCGGCCGAGCCAACATCGCAGGTGCCGCTGGCGGTCACGTCATCGATGATCACACCGGCAGCGTCGACGGTGTCGAGGGTGGCCTGGACCGACACCTCGGCCGACTCGCCGGGCGCGATCGGCCCGACGTCGTCCCAGGTGATCGTGTCGCCGCTCACCGTTCCGTCGCCGACGTCTCCGATGCTGAAGTCGATCTCACCGGCGGGATCGGCCGACATCTCGTCGACGACCTCGACGTTCTCGAGCGTGCAGGCGAACGGGTTGTCCACCGTGATGGTGTGGGTGAAGGTGTCGCCCTCGGTCGCGGTGTCGACGCTCGAGGCCTTGTCCACCGGCAGTTCGCAGGTGATGCCACCGCTCGGTACCCGGGCGCGGGCCTCCATGTGGCCCACGCGAACCTCGACGGCCTCCCCGAGTTCGTCGGCGAGTCGGATCCGGAGCAGGTCCACCGCACCGGCTGCCTCGGTGGCGGTCTCGGTGGGTGCTGAGTCGGCGCCCTGGCCGATGGCCCGGGCGTCCTCACCGATCACCAGCGAGAACGTGGGGTCGTCGTTGATGACCAGCCCGTCGTCGCCGAGGAAGTCCTGGAACGTGACGACGTTGGTCACATCACCCGTGGTCTGGTCGATGATCCGGAGGATGGGCGTCTCGGGTTCGGCGTCGGCCGGTCCGTAGTGCACCCAACCGGAGTCGGCGCCGGTCGCCACGGCGCGCAGCACCCACTCGCCCAACACCTCGATGGTGGTGGCGGTCTCGGTGCCCGCGAACAGTGTGATCGGTGCGACGGTCATGCGGGTCTCGCTCATCAGACCGAGGGCGTTGCCCTCGACCGTGCCGTCGTGGCCGACCTGGCTGACGAGGCGGGTGCGCGAACTCGAGGAGCTGACCGCTCGACCGTCGTCGGCGGCGTTGATCGACACCAGTGGCTGTTCGAGACCTTCGGGGTCGTTGGCGGTCTGGTCCTGGTCGAGGAGTTCGGCGGTGCCCACTTCGCCGCTGCCGAACGAGAGATCCTCACCCAGAGCGCACGGGACCGGCCCGGTGTTGGCGTCGGCCTCGCCGCGGAGCAGGGTCGCCCAGACGAGAGGGTCCAGCTCCGGAGGCAGCGATGCCAACTCCGACGTCACCGGTCCATCGTCGGGCGGTGACGAGGCTTCGGCGATCCCGCTGGGGATCACCTGGTTCTC
The DNA here is from genome assembly GCA_964615175.1 of uncultured Burkholderiales bacterium. Lineage (GTDB taxonomy): Bacteria > Actinomycetota > Acidimicrobiia > IMCC26256 > JACPCJ01 > CAZTOV01. Next base: position 1,330 of record CAZTOV010000258.1, on the reverse strand, counting down.
GGCGTCGGGCGCGTCAAGGCCCACACCGACCTCGACGCCGCTGCCGCGCCCGTAGGCGGTGGCATCGGGAAGTTCGGGATGGACCAGGCGTTCGAACTCGTTGTGCAAGGCCGGGGTGAGGCCCTGCGACTCCATGGCTGCCGACGAGAACGCCACCTCGGTGTCGAGGAAGCGCAAGCTCTCGTCAGCGGGTTGGAGGGCATCGGCGTGCGCCACCGACCCGGTGGCGTAACCCCCGAAGTCGGCGTCCGATGCCGTCTCCTGGGCCCCGGTGGGCGGGACGGCGGCGATGAGGGCAACGGCCAAGCCCAGGGCCGACCCCAACGCGGTCAATCGGGCTCGCATCGTACGCATGCGGAGCGTCCTCCCTGCGATCTCGTGTTCGATCGGACGCGGGATACCCGACATCGACGACGCCGCAAACTCGACGCCTGGGGCGATGGTCCTCGCCGGCCGAAGCGGGGGCCACTGGCCCCCGCTCCGGATCGACGTGTCTTCAGCCGTGGGGCGTCAGCCGGTCAGCGCCCGAAGCGCCGCAGGGCGGCGCCCAGGCCGCCGAGTCCGAGCAGGCCCAGGGCAGCGCCGAGGGCCAGCGGGCCGCCGGTGCGCGGGGTCGCTCCCGGCTCCTCGGTCACCCCGGCGACCTCGGCCGCCGCAACCTCGGGGAGGCGGAGCTGGGCCGTGCCGCTGAGCGAGACGTCGACTTCGGCCTCACCGGCGGCGTCGCCGAGCGCGCAGGTGGCGGTGGCGGTGACGTCGTCGATGATGAGGCCGGGCCCGGAGTCGGCGCCCGCCGACATGTCGATGGTCACCGATCTCGAGTCGCCGGGCTCGATCGAGCCCACGTTCTCCCAGGTCACCGTGTTGCCGGAGATATCACCGCCGTCGCCGGCGCCCTCGATCTCGAAGGTGACGCCTTCCTCGGCGCTCACCTCGTCGACGATCCGTACGTTCTCGAGCGTGCACTCGAACGGGTTGTCGACGGTGATGGTGTAGGTGAAGGGGTCACCCGGATTCACCGTCTCGGGGTCGACCGTCTTCTCCACCGGCAGCTCGCAGGTGACTCCGCCCTGGGGTACCTGGGCCTGGACCTCCATGTGCCCGAGGCGCAGGTCGGTGATCTTCGGGAAGCCGCCCTCGTTGACCGGCCCGCCGTCGAGCACGCGGACCCGGACGACGTCGACTGCCGCCGAGGCCTCGGTGGCCGTCTCGGTGGGCGCGCTCTGCGACGGCCCGCCGATGGCCCGGGGGTTCTCGCCGATGGCGATCTCGAGACCCAGCTCGGGGATCTCGATCAGCGGCGACGCCGGGATGGCCTCCTCGCCGAAGA
>CAZTOV010000257.1:0-3095 GCA_964615175.1 uncultured Burkholderiales bacterium | reverse complement strand
CGCTCCGACAAGGGCGTGCCGTTCAAGGACCTGAAGGTCGGCACCCAAGAGACTGGTGTTTAGGCTCCACCGTCTAGCTTCGACCTCGTGGTCGATCTGAGCGGAACCTGGCGTGCCCACCCGGCCGAGGGGGAGCTGCACCGCGAGTTCGTCGAGCCGGGGTTCGACGACGCCGACTGGCTCGACGTGCCGGTCCCGGGTCACTGGCGGTCCGTACCGGAGCTGAGCCGGGAAGACGGTCCCCTCCTCTACCGCACCGCCTTCGACACCGACGCCCTCGGTGAGGGCCGTCGCCGGTTCCTCGTCTTCGACGGCATCTTCTACGACGCCGACGTGTGGCTCGACAGCCGCTATCTCGGCGCCACCGTCGGCTACTTCCTCCCCCACGCCTTCGACGTCAGCGACGCCACCCGCGACGGGGGCACCCGGCGCCTCGCCGTCGAGGTGGCGTGCGCGCCGCAGGAGGACCGCACCACCAAGCGGCTCATCACGGGGGTGTTCTCGCACTGGGACTGCCTGGACGCGACGTGGAACCCCGGTGGCATCTGGCGACCGGTGCGCGTCGTCGAGACCGGTCCCGCTCGCATCGACGCGGCTCGGGTCGTCTGCACCGAGGCCACCGAGGAGCGGGGGCGGCTGCGGGTGCACCTGTCGCTCGACGCCGGCGCGTCGAACGACGCCGGCGTCCGCCCGGCCTCGCTGCTCGCCCGGCTCCGCGGCCCGGACGTGGAGGGTGAGTGGACCCAGGACATCGAGCTGGCCGGCGGCATCAACCACCAGGAGTGGGTCCTCGAGATCGACCGTCCGCCGCTGTGGTGGCCCCGGCGCCTCGGCGACCAACCGCTCTGCGACCTCCACCTCGAGGTCCGGGTCGACGGCGAGGTCAGCGACCGCCGCCACGTCCGCACCGCCTTCCGCGAAGTGCGCCTCGACGACTGGAAGTTCCACGTCAACGGCGAGCGGATGTACGTGATGGGGGCCAACCACGGCCCCACCCGCATGCAGCTCGGCGAGGCCACCGCCGACGAGCTGCGGCGCGACGTGGAGCTGGCCGCCGAGGCCAACCTCGACATGCTGCGGATCCACGCCCACGTCACCCGGCCCGAGCTGTACGAGGCGGCCGACGAGGCCGGACTGGTGCTGTGGCAGGACTTCCCGCTCCAGTGGGGGTACGCGCGCGGCCTCCGCAGGGAGGCCACCCGCCAGGCGCACGCCATGGTGAACCAGCTCGGCCATCACCCGTCGATCGTGCTGTGGTGCGCCCACAACGAGCCCCTCGCCGTCGACGTTCCGACGGGGGCGCCGATCACACCCGGCGTGGCGGCGAAGGTGGTGGCGTCCATGGTGGCCCCGACCTGGAACAAGCAGGTGCTCGACCGCTCGATCCGGCGCACCATCGAGAAGGCCGACCGGAGCCGTCCGGTGAACCCGCACTCGGGGATCTTTCCGGGGCCCACCGAGGGAGGCACCGACTCGCACCTCTACTTCGGCTGGTACTACGGGCACCTCGCCGATCTGGCCCCGACCCTCAAGGCGTGGCCCCGCCTGGCCCGGTTCGTGAGCGAGTTCGGGGCCCAGGCCGTTCCGGAGGACGCCGACTTCCTCGGCGACGAGGCGTGGCCCGATCTCGACTGGGACCGCCTCCTCGCGCACCACGCGGCCCAGAAGGTGTATTTCGACGAGACCGTTCCGCCCGCCGACTTTCCCGATCTCGAATCGTGGGCCGCGGCCACCCGCGCCTACCAGGCCGCCCTCCTCCAGCTCCAGGTCGAGGACCTCCGCCGGCTCAAGTACCGGCCCGGCGGCGGCTTCCTCCAGTTCTCGTTCGCCGACGCCCTCCCCGCCGTGACCTGGGCCGTACTCGACCACGCCCGCCGTCCGAAGCCGGGGTTCGCGGCGTTGCGTGACGCGTGCCGCCCGGTGCTGCCGATGCTCGACCCGCGCACCGGCGACGTGCACGTGGTGAACGAGAAGCGCCGACCGCTGGCCGGGGCCGTGGTGACCCTGCGGGCGGGCGACGAGACGCGCCGCTTCTCAGGCGACGTGGCGGCCGACTCGGTGGCCTACGTCGGCAGCCTCGGCGGCCCGCCCGACTACCACGAGGCAAGCGTCACCCTGGAGCACCCCGACGTCGGCGATGTCGTCAACGACTACGGCCCCGTCCTCCTCCACCGAGTCCACCAACGCCTGGGCAGTTGACGACCTGAGGGTGTGTGAGCATTTGGTGGGGTCATGACCCCACCAAATGCTCACACACCCTGGAGTGGCTCAGCCCTGGGAGGCGAGGCGGCGGTTGATGCGCTTGGCCTTGAGGTAGTCGCGGTTCATGAGGGCGATGAAGTCGATGCTGATCGACTTGGGGCAGGCCTTCTCGCACTCGCCGTGGTTGGTGCAGGAGCCGAAGAACGCCTCCATCTCCTCGACCATCGCCTCGGTGCGGATCCACCGCTCGGCCTGGCCCTGGGGAAGCAGGTTGAGGTGGGCCACCTTGGCGGCGGTGAAGAGCTGGGCCGCCGAGTTCGGGCACGCGGCGACACAGGCACCGCACCCGATGCAGGCGGCGGCGTCGAACGCGGTGTCGGCGACGTCCTTGGGCACCGGGACGAGGTTGGCGTCGGGGGCGCTGCCCGTCGGCGCGGTGATGTAGCCGCCCGTCTCGATGATCCGGTCGAAGGCGGTGCGGTCGACCACCAGGTCCTTGATGACGGGGAAGGCCCGGGCGCGCCAGGGCTCGACCACGATGGTGTCGCCGTCGCGGAACTTGCGCATGTGGAGCTGGCAGGTGGCCGTGCCGAGCTGGGGGCCGTGGGCCTGCCCGTTGATCATCACCCCGCACGACCCGCAGATGCCCTCGCGGCAGTCGTGGTCGAACGCCACCGGCTCGGCGCCCTCCACGATGAGCTGCTCGTTGAGGATGTCGAGCATCTCGAGAAACGACATGTCGGGGCTCACCCCGTCGACCTGGTGGGTCTCGAGCTGCCCCGCCTGGTCGGGGCCCGTCTGTCGCCACACCTTGACGGTGAGGTGCATCCGCTGCCCATTCTCGCTCACTTGTAGCTCCTCTGTGTCAGGCCCACGTGCTCGAACTCCAGCTC
>CAZTOV010000256.1:0-3100 GCA_964615175.1 uncultured Burkholderiales bacterium | reverse complement strand
GGGCGGTCAGGGCGGCGCTGAGCCGGGGTTCGCGCACCCCGTCGACCGCGTGGGCACCCACGACCGTCCCGCGCCGGACCGAGCGGGCGAGGAACAGGCCGGTGCGTCCGGCCGCCAGCGCGAACTGGGTGAAGGGGAGCCGCGAGGCGGTCTTGAGGGCCCGGCGGGCCGCCTTCGGCGCGTCGGCGGCGGTGGGCGGCGACCAGTCGAAGGGAACCCGATCCGCGAATCTGACCACGTGTCAGATCGTAGACCGGCCTTCGCGGTCGGTGGACGAAGCTCTGGGTGTCAGCCGAGAACGAGGTCGGCGATGCGGCGGAGCTGTTCGGGTGGGCCGGCCACCATCATCGTCGTGAGGGCGGTCTCCTCCCACGCCTGGAGTTCGTCACGAATCTTGGCCTCCGAGCCGACCAGCGCCGTGGCCTCGACCATCTCGGTGCTCACAGCCGCAGCCGCGTCGTCCTTCTTGCCGTCGAGGTACAGCTCCTGGATCTTGTTCGCCTCGGCCTCGAACCCCATGCGGCAGAAGACGTCGAAGTGGAAGTTGACGTCCTTGTGCCCCATCCCGCCGATGTAGAGGGCGAGGAACGGCCGCACGAAGTCGGCGGCCTGATCGACGTCGTCGTCGATGATCACGTTGACGGTCGTCGCCACCTCGAAGTCGTCGGCGCTGCGCCGGGCGCCCTCGCGGCCGAAGCCCTCCGCGAGGTACTGGCGGTACTGGGCATCCATCCGGGGCGAGTAGAAGATCGGCAGCCAGCCGTCGGCGACCTCGGCGGTGAGGGCGACGTTCTTCGGTCCCTCGGCACCGAGGAAGATCGGCAGGTCGGCCCGCAGCGGGTGGGTGATCGGCTTGAGCGGCTTCCCGAGCCCGGCGCCTCCGGGGTACGGGAGCGGGTAGTGCGGGCCCTCGTTGGTGACCGGGCCCTCGCGCTTCATCACCTGCCGGATGATGTCGACGTACTCGCGGGTGCGGGCCAGCGGCTTCTCGAACGACTGCCCGTACCAGCCCTCCACGACCTGGGGCCCCGACACGCCGAGCCCGAGGATCATGCGACCCCCGGTGAGGTGGTCGAGGGTGAGGGCGGCCATGGCGGTGGCGGTGGGTGTGCGCGCCGAGAGCTGGGTGATGGCCGTCCCCAGCCTCAGGTTGGTGGTGCGACTCCCGTACCACGCCAGCGGCGTGAAGCAGTCGGAGCCCCAGGCCTCGGCGGTCCACACCGAGTCGAAGCCCAGCTCCTCCGCGGCGGCGATCTGCTCCTCGACACCGGCCGGTGGGCCGGCACCCCAGTACCCGAGCTGCAATCCCAACTTCATGTCTGCTCCCCTCAACTCTCTAGGACAGCATGGCGGTCTTCCCACGCCAGTCCGTCGGCGATCTTCATGCGGTACTGCATGACGACGCGGGCCTTGCCGATACCCAGCACCCCGGTCACCTGCCCGCCGCGTCCGTAGACGGCGGCGAACTTCCGCTCGTCGACCGATCCGTCGACCACCTCGACCTCGGGCCCGGCGCGGCCGGCGAACTGGATCTTGGCGTCGTACTGGTCGCTCCAGAACCACGGCACCGGTTCATACGGCACGGGCTCCTCACCGTTGTCGACCCTCAGCAGGTTCTCGGCCGCGTGGCGTCCCTGCTGGATGGCGTTGTCCCAATGCTCGACCCGCATCACCTCGTCGAAGCGCCGGTTGCGCCATCGGGCCACGTCGCCGGCCGCGACCACGCCCTCGGCGGCGACGCACATCTCGTCGCACACCACACCGTTGTCGATCTCGAGACCCGAGTCGTCGAGCCATCCGGTGTTGGGGGCAACGCCCACCCCGACGACCACGACGTCGGCCTCGACCGTCGAACCGTCGGCGAGCCGTACCGACTCGACCCGTTCCCCGCCGTCGAAGCCCTCGACGCCGACGCCACAGCGCACCTCGACGCCGTGGTCACCGTGGAGGGCCGAGATCGCCGCCCCCATCTCCTCGCCCAGGGCGTGCGCCAACGGGACCGGCGCGGCCTCGAGGACGACCACGTCGCAGCCCCGGCCGTGGGCGGTGGCAGCCACCTCGGAACCGATGAACCCCGCCCCGACCACGGCCACCTTCGGCTTGCGCTCCAACTCGGCCGCCAGCGCGACGGAATCGTCGAGGGTGCGCAGGAGGTGGATGCCCTCCATCTCCGGAGTGCCGGGGAGCCGCCGCGGCGACGCCCCCGTGGCCACGACGAGCCCGTCGTAGGGCATGACCATCCCGTCGGCGAGAGCAACCTTCCGGTCGTCGGGATCGAGGCCGGTCGTCCGACGTCCCAATTCCCATTCGACGTCCAGGGCTTCGTAACGCTCGGGGTCGCGCAGCGCCGTGTCGTCGGGCGGCTTCTCCCCCGCCAAGACCTCCTTGGAGAGAGGTGGGCGGTCATAGGGCAGGTGCTCCTCGGCCCCGATGGCGACGATCTTGCCGTCGAAGCCGGCGTCGCGCAGGGCCTCGGCCGCATTCAGCCCGGCCAGCGACGCCCCGGCGATGACGAAGGTCCTCATGTGTAGGAAAAGCTATGCCCTGCCGTGGCGCCGCCGTCGACGACGAACTCGGCACCGGTGCAGTAGGTGCTCTCCGGTGAGGCGAGGAACACCACGAGGTCGGCGACCTCCTGGGGCGTGCCCTGGCGACCGAGCGGGATCAACCGTTCGATCGCCGACAGGTCGCCGAACTCGGTCATCGGCGTCTTGACCATGCCGGGGTGGACCGAGTTGACCCGGATGTCGAAGCGGGCCAGCTCCATGGCCGCCGCCTTCGAGAGTCCCCGGACGGCGAACTTCGTCGAGGTGTACGCGCCGACCTCCTTCATGCCCCGCAGGCCCTCGATGGAGGAGATGTTGATGATCGAGCCGCCGCCGGCCCGCTTCATCGGCTCGACCGCGGTCCGCACGCCGAGGAACGTGCCGAGCTGGTTGACCCGCACGACGTCCATGTAGTCGTCGACCGTGACGTCGACGATACGGGCGAACTTGAGGATGGCGGCGTTGTTGACCAACACGTCGAAGTGCCCGTGACGCTCCTCGATGTCGGCAACCACCGAGGCCCATTGGTCCTCGTCGGTGACGTCGAGGTGGGC
>CAZTOV010000255.1:0-3108 GCA_964615175.1 uncultured Burkholderiales bacterium | reverse complement strand
GAGCAGCGGACTCATAATCCGTCGGTCCCTGGTTCGAATCCAGGCGGGCCCACCGATGCAGAAGTGCAGGTGAGAGGCGGGATTTCGACCGCCCACGGAGCGAGTTCGAGCTGGCCCGAAATCTCGGACGTCCGACGAGCAGCGCCGCGCAAGTGTGGCGCAACTCGTGCGGCGTCAGGTTGTCGGGGAGCGTTGCTCCGACGCCGGGCTGGTGGCTCTTCGTGTGCTCGCGGCAGTTCTCAGTCCTCTCGGCCGCCGAAGTGCGCACCGCGTCGGCGGCACTCCGGCGCCAGGACGCGTTCGCCCATCAGTCCGAACGTGATCGTGCGCTTCCGATGTACGAGGCCTGATCCCGAGATTTTGCTCCCGAAGGCAACCTTTTGGGTCCACTCATGCATCTATGGGCGATCATGGGTGCGGCGGGCAGCGGATCCGTGCGTGCTCACAGTGGGATCGGCTGACGGGCGGGAGCGATCTGAGCATGTTGCGCGGAAGGAACATCAAAGCCGCCGTTGTCGGCCTTCTGGGCATCCTGGCGCTCGTGGTTACGGCCGTTCCGGTCACGGCTCACGAGGGGCGGCATCCCACCGACACGCCGGCGGTGTCGTTCTACTCAGTCGACATCGCGGACGAACGCTTTCCCGCGAGGTTGTACTCGGTCGCCCTCGACGGAGGGGGTCACGTCAACACCCGGGAGATCGGGGAGGTGGGCTTCGAGGTCATCGAAGGCCTTGCGTTCGACGCGGACGGCACCCTCTTCGGGGTGGACGCTTCATGGAACGACACCTTGGCGGGCACGCTCTCGTTGGTCACGATCGACACCGCGACCGGCGCGGGAACGAGGGTCGGCCCTCTCGGTGTGCTTGTCAACGACCCCAGCCTCACGTTCGACTGCGCGGGAAACCTCTGGATGACGGGGTACGACGCGGCGGAAGAAAATCCGACCTTCTACCGCGTCGATCCCGACACCGGAGCAGCGACGGAAGTTGGCGCCCTGGGCCCGTCTGTCTTCGGTCTGGCCACGCGGGGCACCACTGTGTTCGGTCTCGGTAAGAGGTCCAACCTCGTCACCATCGACACCTCCACCGGGGTCGCGACCAACGTCGGCCCGTTGGCGAACGCCCGCCTCGGTCAAGGTGCGGGCCTGGCCTTTGCTGCCGACGGGACGCTCTGGGGGATCAATGACGGAGAAACGAGTTACAACGGTTCTCCCACCGAACCCGACCTCTTCACCATCAACACCTCCACCGGCTCTGCCACCGTGTGGGCGACGATGGAAGACGAGCCGGCGGGGCGGGTGGAGTTCGACAGTATGGCCATCCACGGGGGGCCTGTCTGCGGGCAGGATGTCCCCGCGCCGGTCGGTGGGAACGCTACCCAGGGCACCGGGGGCGACCGGGACCCGTCAGCGAGCGAGCCCGGGGAGCCGACACCGACCAGGGCTGGTGGGGAGGATGCCGGGTCGCCGAGTCGATCGGAGGCCTGGACGGTGGCCGATCGTGCCCCCTCAGGGAAGGGTGTGACCTCCACCGGTGACCCCGGCGCGGCCGGTGCAGCGGGCGGCGCCGGAGATGCTGACGTGCTCGCCGCCGAGGCGGCTGGTCGTTCGTCATCCGACGGCGGCACCGGCCCGCTCGTCGCGGTGCTGCTCAGCGTGTTCGGCGTGCTCGGCCTCGCCGGCTGGAGGCGGTGGGTCCGATCAAACGGGTAGGGCGGCGAGCGACGAACCGACTGGCGCTCGACGTGAACGCCGCGCGTTCGGGAGGTCACCCGTATCGTTCTGGAGATGCCTGACACGGAGGCTTGCGAGGTGGCCTCCTCCGACGAGGCGCGGATGGAGGAGCTGTACCGGCGCGAGTTCGGCTCGCTGGTGCGCTTCGGGGTCGCGGTCACCGGCGATCTCCACCGCGGTGAAGAGGTTGCCCAGCAGGCGTTCATCCAGGTGTGGGACCGTCTCGACGACCTGCGCGATTCGACGGCGGGGGGCGCCTACCTCCGCAAGACGCTCCTGAACCTCGTACGGCACAACAGCCGCCGCCGGGCGACCGAGCAGCGAGTGGTGCGTCCGGTCTCCGACCGCCACGACCGGCAACCCGACCACGCCTCACGGATGGTGATGGTGCAGGCGCTGCGGCGCCTGCCCCTGCGCCAGCGCGCCTGTGTGGTGCTGCGGTACTACGACGACCTGACCGAAGCGCAGACTGCCGAGATCCTCGGCGTCTCGGTCGGCACCGTGAAGAGCCAGACCCACAAGGCGCTGCGGCGTCTGCGACAGGAAGTGGAGGGCCCGTAGATGACCGACACCGAAGCACGCGTCGCGGCCGCGCTGAAGGCCGAGCTCGACCAGATCGAGCCCTCGCCCTCGAGCTGGGAGGTGATCCGCGACGCGTCGGCGGAGACACCCCCGCAGGCTCAACCGCCTCGCCGGCCGCGTTGGTACCTCGCGGTCGCCGCGGTCGTGATCCTCATGCTGCTCGCCGGCGGTCTGGTGACGGCCCTGCGCGGTGGCGACGACTTGACGGTCGTTGCCGGAGAGGACGAGACCGGGCCGGGGTCCGTCGCTCCAGAGGGGGGCGGGCTCGTCGTCGACGACGTCGGCGACGCGAGTGCAGCGCACGTCGATCTCGTGAGTGCCGAGCTGCAATCAGTGGTCGACGGTCTGCGGATCGTCTGGAGGCTCGCCGGACCGATCCCAGCAGCACCCGACCCCATCGAGTACCGCGTCACGTTCACCGACAGCGCCGGAGAGGTCACGCCGCTCGTGGTTCGTGTCCGCGTCGAGGGCGATCGTCGCGCCGCCGCCGTCGCGAGGTGTCCGGCGAACGATTCAGGAACTGCCGACTGCGCGGGTCAGTCGTTCGAGGCGCTCGCCACACCTCCAGAGGTCCAGGGTGACCGGATCGCGATCACGGTCCCGGCCCCCGAGATCGGCATTCCGGTCAACCGGCTCGTCTGGACCGCCGAGGTGCTCGAGCTCCGATGACCACCACCGTCGGAGGAACGAGTTCGCCAGGCTGCATCCGTGGTCGACACGGCCCGAGGTGCGCGCTACGGTTCCGCTCACTTCCCTCCGTGCTTCCCCCGATCGTCACGTCCTGAGACCGTGCA
>CAZTOV010000254.1:694-3132 GCA_964615175.1 uncultured Burkholderiales bacterium | reverse complement strand
TGGAGATCGCAGAGACCGCCCGCCTCCGCGACCCCCCCGCCGCCTGAACTCCTCGGGGCGGGTCTCGGCACCACCCACAGATCAGTCAGGAGCGCCAAAGAAGCGGGTTCAGACGGCGGCGAGTGCCTCGGCTGATCCGACGAGCCACACGCCATGCTCCACAGCCTCGAGGGCGATGGGATTCTCCCGTTCGTGTTCGCGCACCCAGTCCTGGGGCGTCCAGACCACCGGCTGAACTCGCGGGGGGCGCGGTCCGACGGCTTCGAGGCGGTCGAGGGTTCGGGTCGGGACCCGGTCGGCGACGACGAGGACGTCGATGTCACTCCAGAGGTTGAAGTCGCCCCGCGCCACCGAGCCGAAGACCACCACGGCTCGAACTCCGAGGGCGGGATCGAGGTGCGTGGCGAACCCACGAGCCTTCTCGAGGAACTCCTCCTGCTCTCGCCGCCGCCGCTCCAGGATGGCGCGCACGCTCATGACGACGCTTCTCCTTCCAGCCTCGCCCATCGATCGCTGACGTGCGCCCTCACGGCTTCGGAATCACCGAGCGCCTGATCGGCGTCGGCTTCCGTGTAGTGACGCTGTGGCGGTCCGGGTCGTCACCCACGGACGGCCGACGACACGCGTTCACTCGGGCATGGCCTCCGGCACCGCGAACTCGGGGTCGCCCGCCATGACCCCCCGGCGGACGGGTTCGGCCAGCAGGATCGCCATGGCCACCATGGCCGCCACCGCGCCGGCGAGGAACGCCCGCTCGGTGCGGAAGAGCAGGTCTCCGGGGACCGCGATGGCGAGGAACAGCACCCCCATGCCGAACACCCAGCCGGCCGCGGCGCGGCGGTAGCCGCTGATGGCGATGAGGGCCTGGGCGAGGGCCATGGCGAGCATGAAGGTCGCGCTGGCCGCGGCCAGGTAGGCCATGTCGGCGTTGCCCAGCCTGAACTCCTCGCCGAAGAACGTGCCGATCACCCACGGCCCCACGGCGGCCGCCCCCGCGGTGAAGAGCCCGCCCGCCGCGGCCAGCGCCGCGAGGAGCCGGAGGAGGTGGGAGCGGAACTCGCCCCATTCGCCGGCGGTGGCGAACCCGGCGAGCTGGGGGATGAGGGTGGCCTGCACCGCCTGGAACATGAACACCGGGATGCGGGCCACGATCAGCCCGATGAGCACCGCTCCCGCTAGCGCCTTCTCCTCCTGGTTGCCGAGCGCGGTGACGATCAGCGGGGCGATGTTGATCATGGCGAGGGCCATCACGTTGCCGATGAGCAGGTAGACGAAGGCGCGGGAGAACTCCGACCACGGGGCCTCCGGCCCCGGCTCGAGGACGTCGCGTTCCTTGGGGACGACCAGGGCCACGGCGATGAGCGGCGCGAGACCGACCACGAGGCCGTAGGGGCCGGCGGTGGCGATCCCGCCGACGGCGAGGGCGATCGCCCCCAGCATGCGGATTACACCCTCGGTGCTCAGCAGTACGCCGTAGGGGACGAAGCGGCCGCTGCCGGCGAGGGTGCCGCGGGTGATGTGCTCCACGGCGTAGGCGACGAGGGCGGCGAGGAACCCGACGAAGAGGAGCGTCTCGCCCTCGAAGAAGTCGTTGATCAGGGGCCCGGCGCCGGCGGCGGCCCCGACGCCGAGCACGCCGATGAAGGCCAGCGCGAGGAGCACGGCGCGGATCACCACCGGCCGCCCGCCCTCGCCGCGCACGCGTCGGGCCGAGAGCGCCCGCGCCACCTCCTGCTCGAGGGGGAAGAAGAACCCGGGCGCGGCGAGGAAGGTGATCGCCCACATCGCCGAGAGGGGCGCGTAACGCTCGGCCCCCAGCGTGCGCGCCGAGATGGCGAGGAACACGTAGATGGTGATGCCCGCGATGGCGAAGCCGATGCCCGCGACGACGGTGCCGGCCGGAAGGGGATTCCGGGCGCGCAGGCGCTCGACGACGCTGGGAGGAGGGGAACTCACGCGGGTCTGACGTTAGTCGTGTCCGGACGGATGAGGGCGGCTCGTGGCGTAGCCTTCCACCATGGGACGACCCACCCGTTTCCCCTCGCTCGCCGCGATTGCGGCGCTGTGCACCGGCCTGCTCACGCTCGTGCCGGTGAGCCCGGCAGAGGCCGCCGTCACCGAGTCCCCAGAGGTCGTGGCCGCCTTCGGCGACGCCCCCGACGTCGACGTGTCGTTCGGCGGTGCTCCTGTCGACATCGCCGCGGTCCCGGGCGGTGACGGCTACTGGCTGGTCAACGCCTCGGGCGAGGTCGGCGCCTACGCGGGCGCCGCCCACCACGGCGACACCACCGACCTGGGATCACCCGGCGCCGAGGTGGTCGACATCGCTCCGTCGGGCAGCGGTGGCTACTGGCTCCTCTTCGACGACGGCGGCATCTTCGCCTTCGGTGATGCGGGGTTCTTCGGGTCGTTGCCGGGGTTGATTCGTGATGGTCGGG
>CAZTOV010000254.1:0-594 GCA_964615175.1 uncultured Burkholderiales bacterium | reverse complement strand
GGGTCCGGTGGATGCGGTGGCGTTGGCGGCGACGCCGTCGGGTGAGGGGTATTGGGTCCTGGACGGGAACGGCGGGGTGTTCGCGTTCGGTGATGCGGGGTTCTTCGGGTCGTTGCCGGGGTTGATTCGTGATGGTCGGGCGTCGGGTCCGGTGGATGCGGTGGCGTTGGCGGCGACGCCGTCGGGTGAGGGGTATTGGATCCTCGACGGCAGCGGCGGGGTATTCGCGTTGGGCGACGCCGAGTTCCACGGCTCGGCGGCGGATCGTCCCGGCCAGGCGACCGGGGTGGCCGCCTCGGGCGACGGCTACTGGGTGTCGATGGCCCAAGGGGTCGCGGCGCCGCCCCTGCCCGCCAACTCGGGCTCGGGTCGGCGAGTCGTCTACTGCAACTCGTGCCAGCGGGTGTGGCTGGTCGAGGCCAACGGCGTGATCGCCCGCAGCTACCAGGTGTCGGGCCGCGCGGGCGTGCCCGCTCCCGGGAACTACTCGGTGTTCTCGAAGTCGCGGGTCTCCACCGACGTCAGCGGCACCCTGCGGCTCGACTACATGACCCGCTTCGCCCACGGCCGCACGCTCGCCATCGGCTTCCACGG
>CAZTOV010000253.1:0-3141 GCA_964615175.1 uncultured Burkholderiales bacterium | reverse complement strand
CACATTCCTCCCTCAGTCCGTGCCGAGTTCATGTGAGAAGCTGCACACCGGCAGGACCCTGATCTGAGACCGATCCGAGGAGGAACGGCATGGCGCACCGGGTGATCCAGTGGGCAACGGGGAACGTGGGCCTGCACTCGCTGCGCGGCATCATCACCCATCCCGAGCTGGAGCTGGCCGGGTTGTGGGTGCACAGCGACGACAAGGCCGGGCGCGACGCCGGTGAGTTGGCCGGGCTCGATCCCGTCGGGGTCACCGCCACCAACGACGCCGACGCTCTGCTCGCCACCGACGCCGACTGCGTCGCCTACACGGCGACCGCCGACCTCCGCCCCCAGGAAGCGATCGACGACCTCACCCGCATCCTCGAGTCGGGCAAGAACGTGGTCTCGTCGTCGGCGGTGTTCCTCGTCTTTCCACCCGCCGCCCCCGCCGGCTGGGTCGAGCCGCTGGAGAAGGCCTGTGCGACGAACGACGTCTCGTGCTTCACCTCCGGCATCGACCCCGGCTTCGCCAACGACCTCCTGCCCCTCACGCTCACGGGGTTCTCCCAGCGCGTCGACACTGTCCGGATGATGGAGGTCGTGAACTACGCCACCTACGACCAGCCCACGGTGCTGTTCGAGACCATGGGGTTCGGCAAACCGCTCGACCACACACCGCTGCTCCTCGCCCCCGGATCCCTCTCGTTGGCCTGGGGCCCGGTCGTGCACATGATCGCCGCCGGCCTCGGCGTCGAGCTCGATGATGTCGAAGAGTGGCACGAACGGGAGCCCGCTCCCGAGACCTTCGAGATCGCCCCGGGCACCGTCGAGAAGGGCACGATGGCGGCGCTGCACTTCGAGATCCGGGGGATGATCGACGGGGAGCCCCGGATCGTGGTCGAGCACGTCACCCGCCTGCGCGACGACCTCGCTCCCGACTGGCCCCAGCCCACCGGTGCCGGCGGCTACCGCGTGATCGTCGAGGGGTCGCCGACCTGGACGCTCGATCTCCAGATGATGGGCGAGGACGGCGACCACAACACCGCCGGTGTCCAGGGCACGGCCATGCGGCTGGTGAACGCCATCCCCGCCGTGTGCGACGCCGAACCCGGACTGCTGACGCCCCTCGATCTCCCGCTCGTCACCGGCCGGGGACTCATGCCGCGGCGCTGAGCCGGACCTCGGGTGCCGCCGGATCGCTCGGTACGCTGGCGTCCCGTGACCCCCGCCCGCCCCATCGCCGAAGGGCTGTTCACCCTCGACGGCGACACCATCCGCCTCATCGGCGGCCACTCCCCGTCGAGCGGCCGGTATCACTTCCCCCGCGCGGCTGCGTGCCCCTACACCGGGGCCGATGACATCGAGACGGTCGAGCTGTCGGACCTCGGCACCCTGTGGGCGTGGACGGCAGTGACCATCCCCCCTCCCGGATACGACGGCGAGGTGCCCTACGGGTTCGGGGTGGTGGAGCTGCCCGAAGGCCTCCGGGTGGTCGCGCGTCTCACCGAGACCGATCCCTCGCGCCTCGAGGCCGGGCAACCCATGCGCCTCGTGCCCGACGTGGTCGCCACCGACGACGACGGGGCCGAGCTGGTGACCTGGGCGTTCGCCCCGGATGAGGGCGTCGCATGACCGAGACCGTCGGCATCACCGGTGTGGGGATGCATCCCTTCGGGCGCTTCGACGGCACCAGCGTCACCGACATGGGTGTGGTCGCCGTCCGGCGAGCGCTCGAAGAGGCCGGCACGCGGGAATTCGACGCGGCCTTCTGTGGCACCGCCTACGCCGGGGTCGCCTCGGGCCACAAGGTGCTCGGGGCGCTGGGCCTCACCGGGCCTCCGATCGTCGACGTCGAGGCGGGCTGCGCCAGCGGCGGCGCCGCCCTCCAGATGGCCACCGCGGCCATCCGGGCGGGGCTGTTCGAACGCGTCCTCGTGTTCGGCATCGAGAAGATGGTCAAGGGCCTGATCCGCTCGTCGTTCTTCGATCCGTGGCAGGAACAGGCCGGCCTCACCCCGGCCCCCGCGTACTTCGCACTCAGGGCGCAGCGGCTGATGGCGGAAGCAGGGCTGACCAAGTCCGACCTCGCCCGCCTGGTGGTGAAGAACCGCGGCCACGGCGTCGAAAACCCCGACGCCATGTTCCGCAAGGCGGTGACCGAGGATGAGGTGCTCGGGTCGCGCCTCATCTGCGAACCGCTCCACCTGTTCATGCTGTGTTCACCCAACGAGGGGGCCGCCGCCCTCGTGCTCGAGGCCGACGGGTCGGGGCCCCGACTCCGCTCGGCCGTCCTGCGCTCGCACCTCCCCGGGAGCGTGCTGTCGGAGGGCACGCCGATGTCGGGCGACGACGAGTCGGTGACTCCACCCACCGCGCTGGCGGCAGCCGACGCCTACGAAGAGTCGGGCCTCGGGCCTCGCGACCTCGACCTCGTCGAGTGCCAGGACACCGACGCCGCCCGCGAGCTGCAGTCGTGGCAGGAGCTGGGCCTGTGTCGGCCCGGAGAACAGGCGAAGATCCTCGAGGCCGGCGAGTTCACCCTCGGTGGACGCCTGCCCGTCAACCCGTCGGGCGGGCTCCTGTCGAAGGGCGAACCGCTCGGCGCCTCGGCGCTGGGGCAGGTGGTCGAGCTGGTGCGGCAGCTCCGGGGCGAGGCTGGCGCGCGTCAGGTGGAGGGCGCCCGCGTGGGCCTCGCGCACACCGTCGGTCGGGGCGCCAACGCCTCGGTCACCGTCGTCAGCGCCTGACCGTTCCTCGAGAACCCTCCGTGTGAGTCAGGTCACGTTTGGCCTTCTCACGATCCGGGCATCGAACCGCGTGAGTCACATCCGCGCACGCTCAGGGAGGCAACCCGCCATGGACGAGGATCTCAAGCTCAGACTCGAAGGCAAGTTCGACGACGTCAAGGGTCGGATCAAGGAGGCCTGGGGCGTCGTCACCGACGACGACCTGGACCAAACCGAAGGCAAGTGGGACCAGGTGGTCGGTGCCATCAAGCAGAAGACCGGCCAGTCCGCCGACGAGATCGAGAAGAAGCTCGACGAGCTGGTGGGCAGCTGAGTCGAGGACTCACGCGCCGAACGTCAGGGGAGCCCCCGCAAGTGTGCGGGGGCTCCTTCGCGTCATGAAGTCAACCGCCGGGCGGAGGCGGCGGCGG
>CAZTOV010000252.1:1625-3145 GCA_964615175.1 uncultured Burkholderiales bacterium | reverse complement strand
AAAACCGCGCCCACTTCTTCGCGCTCGCGGCGCGGTCGATGCGCCACATCCTGTGCAACTATGCCCGGGATCGACGGACGCGGAAGCGGGGAGGCGCGCTCGATCGGGTCACCTTCGACGAATTGAAGGTGCCGGCCGGGCACATGGGGGCCGGCGACGAGGGGTCGGACACGCTATCGGCGCTGGGCGATGCGCTGGAGCGTCTCGAACAGGTGGATCCGCGGCGGGGCCGGGTCGTGGAATGCCGCTTCTTCGGGGGCATGACGGTCGAGGAGACCGCCGCGGCCCTGGGGATCTCGCCACGGACGGTCAAGCGGGACTGGGCGGTGGCGCAGGCGTGGTTGCACCGGGAGATGGAGGTGCGGGAATGACCTCGCCGCACACCCCCGACGGGAGCCGCCGCCTCGGGGCGTTGTTCGAGAAGGCGCTGGCGCTGTCGCTGGAGGAGCGCGGCGCGTTCGTCGATTCGGTCTGCCGGGAGGATCCGGCGCTGGGGGACGAGCTGGCTTCGCTGGTCGCCTCCTGGGTCGCGGCGCCCGACTACCTCGAAAGCCTGGCCGGTGACGTTCTTCCCGCCGCCCTCCGGGCCCTGCCGGCCTGGACCGCTCCACGGGGGACCATGGTCGGCCGCTACGAAGTCCTGGACACCATCGGCCGCGGCGGGATGGGGGTGGTCTGCAGGGCTCGTGACCCCGCGCTGGATCGCCTGGTCGCGCTGAAGTTCCTCTCGCCCCACAGGACGACCGACTCCCGCGCCCGGGCCCGCTTGATGGCCGAGGCCCGGGCGGCGTCGGCGCTGGACCACCCCAACATCGCGACGATCTACGAGATCGGGGCGACAGAAGTCGGTCCGGACGATCCCGGCGGGAGCCGGCTCTTCATCGCCATGGCCTATTACCCGGGGAAGACCCTGGAGGAGAAGCTCGCTCGCGGGCCGATCCCGGTCCCGCAGGCCCTGGACTGGGGCACTCAGGTGGCGAGCGGCCTCTCCCGGGCCCACGAAGCCGGAATCGTCCACCGCGACATCAAGCCGGCGAACGTGCTCGTGACCGACCGCGGCCAGGCCAAGATCCTGGACTTCGGCGTGGCGAAGGTGGCGGGCCTGGAGCTGACCGGTGAAGGAGCGAGGCTCGGCACGGTTACCTACATGAGCCCGGAGCAGACGATGGGCGGGGTGGTGGATCCCCGGACCGACGTCTGGTCGCTGGGGGTCGTGCTCTACGAGATGCTGACGGGGGTGCGGCCCTTCCGTGGCGAGGCCGAGGAGGCCGTCGTGTACGGAATCCGGCGGGACGAGCCGCCTTCCCTGGAAAGCCTGCGCCCGGAGGTGCCGCCGGACCTCGGGCGGATCGTGCACCGGTGCCTCGCGAAGGAACCCGCCGCGCGATACCCGACGGCCGAGGTGCTGCACGCCGAGCTTCGGGCCGTGGACCGGGGAGCGAGCGGTCGGCGGTCCCCGGGAGCCGCCGAGCGGCAGGGGATCGTCGTGCTTCCGATCGTCAACATCAGCCCGGATCCGG
>CAZTOV010000252.1:0-1525 GCA_964615175.1 uncultured Burkholderiales bacterium | reverse complement strand
GCCGAGCGGCAGGGGATCGTCGTGCTTCCGATCGTCAACATCAGCCCGGATCCGGACAACGAGTACTTCAGCGACGGACTGACGGAGGAGGTGATCGCGCACCTGGCGCACATCCGCGCCCTGCGGGTGATCTCGCGGACCTCGGCCATGCGCCTGAAGGGCACCGACAAGGACATTCCCACGATCGGGCGGGAGCTGGGCGTCGGGTACGCCCTGGAGGGGAGCGTTCGCAAGAGCGGCGACGACCTGAGGATCTCGATCCAGCTCCTCGACGCCGCCACCGACGAGCACCTGTGGGTGGAGACCTACGAAGGCACCGTCGCGGAGGTCCTCGAGATCCAGGAGCGGGTGGCAGGTGCGGTCGCCCGAGCGCTGCGCATCGAGCTCACGCCCTCGGAGGAGCGAGCGCTGGGCCGGCGCGACATCGAGGATCCGGTGGCGCTCGAGTCGTATCTGCGGGCCCGGCACGAGATGTGGAGCTTTTCGGGGGATGGGCTGCGGCGGGCGCGTCGCCACATCCTCGAGGCCCTGGAGCGCGTGGGGGACAACGAGCTCCTGTTGGCGACCCTGGGCCAGATCCATGTGTGGTTCCTCCAGGCCGGAGCCGCTCCCGAGCCGGAGCACCTCGATCGAGCCAGCGAATGTGCGGATGCGATCTTCCGGCTCACTCCGGATTCCGGACACGGGCACCGGCTCCGCGGGTTCGTCGAGTTCCAGCGGGGCAACCTGAAGGGGGCGAGCCCCCCTCTTCGGACCTCCCTCGAACGGACCGCCGACGATCCCGACGCGCTGGCGACCCTGGGATACGTGTACTGCCTGGCCGGCCGGGAGGAGCAGGCCCTCCCCCTTTTCGAGCGGCTCCTGGTGGTCGACCCCCTGACCCCCCTGAACCATGCCATGCCGGGGTTCGCGGCGGTGATGCAGGGGCGTTTCGCCGACGCCGTCGAGCCGTACCGGACGTTTCTGCGGATGGACGACGACGGAGCGTTCTCGAGGATGAACTGGGTCTGGATCCTGGGCCTGAACGGTCGGATCGAGGAGGCGCCCGGGGTCGTCGCCGCGATGGAGGAGGACCACGCCGCGACCCCCTTCACCTCCACGGCGCGCTCCCTTTTCCACGGATTCAGGGGAGAGAGAGGCGCGGCCCTGGAAGCGATCTCACCCGTCCTGAGAGAGGCGGCCCGTCACACCGAGATGTTCTCCCGGTTCCTCGCCGAGTGCTACGCCATGGCGGGCGACGTGGAGGGTGCCCTGGATTCGCTGGAGCGGGCCGTGGAGCTCGGGCTGGCCAACCACCCGTACGTCGCCCGCGTCGCTCCCACCCTCCAGGACGTACGGGGAGAGCGGCGCTTCCAGGAGATCCTGGCCAGGGTGGAGGAGAAGTGGAGGGCGTTTCAGGCGTAGCGGGGGGATTCGAGCACATCGCTCGCAATGGCCCTACCAGCCGAGGGTGTAGGTGTACTTGATCAGGAGCGTGCGGCCGGTGCTGAGCGGCGGCCGGGGCCGGAGGTGGTCCCGGTCCGTC
>CAZTOV010000251.1:0-3183 GCA_964615175.1 uncultured Burkholderiales bacterium | reverse complement strand
CAGCACCAGGTGATGACCAACTACTTCCGCGACGACCCCCTCGAGGGCCCGGCGTGGGCGTGCGCCCGCCAACTGTGGTCGATGGCCGACGTGGGGCCGTCCGACGTCGACGTGGCCCAGCTCTACGACGCCTTCTCACCCCTCATCCCGCTGTCGCTCCAGGGCTACGGGTTCTGCGAGAAGGGCGAAGGTGGGCCGTTCACCGACGACGGGGCCCTCGAGTGGCCCGCCGGACGTCTTCCCACCAACACCTCCGGCGGGGGTATGTCGGAGGCCTACGTGCACGGGTTCAACCTCATCGTCGAAGCCGCTCGCCAGATCCGGGGGGAGTCGGTGAACCAGGTCGAGAACGCCGAGGTGTCGCTCGTGACCTCGGGCGAGGGCGTGCCGACGGGTGCCCTGCTCTTCACCAGGGGTCCGTCGTGAGGGTCGACCGTCGTCGCTCTCTGCCACCGACTCGCCATCGGCCGCCCGTTACCGGCAGTAAGCGAACGGGGGGTCGGCGATGATCGAGGGGATCCTGCTCCCACAGGCCGACGACGACTCGGCGCCGTTCTGGGAGGCCACCACCCAGGGCGAGTTGCGCATTCAGAAGTGCTCGGAGTGTGGGCGGCTCCGGTTCCCGCCGCGGCCCATGTGTCCCGACTGCCAGAGCTTCGAGCACGAGTGGGCGCTGATGTCGGGCAAGGGGAAGGTGTGGTCGTGGGTGAAGCCCCACCCGCCGCTGCTCCCCGCCTACGCCGAGGTGGCCCCCTACAACGTGATCGTCGTGGAACTCGACGAGGACCCGTCGATCCGTCTGGTGGGCAACCTCGTGGAGTCCGACGAGGGCAGCCTCGAGGCGCTGTCGGCGGTGGATCCCGACTCGATCGAGATCGGCGAGCCCGTCGAAGTCGTGTTCGTCGAGATCGACGCCGGCGAGGGCGAGACGGTGACGCTCCCGAGGTGGAAGCGGGCCTGATCCGGCGCCGGTCAGCCGGTGGTCTCGATTGCGGTGGCGACCTCGGAGGCGGCGTCGTCGGTGATGGGCTTGGTGACGTAGAAGCGGTTCCCGTCGGGGTCGGTGACGAGGAACGAGCTGAACCCGGGCGAGTCGACGATGTCGGAGCACTCGGCGCCCTTGGCCCGCAGGTCGTCGAGCGCCTCGCGGGGATCGCGGTCGGTCACCAGGTTGACGGTCGCCGCGCCGCTGCCGGTCATGCCCTTCCCCCGCCAGAGCGCATCGGTGGGCTCGAGCACGAACAACGCCGAGCCCACCGAGTACGTGGCATACGGATGCCCGTCCTTCCCCTGGGCGAGCGGCTCGAAACCGAGCACGTCGCGGTACCAGTCGATGGCGGCATCGAGGTCGGCGACGTACAGCGACGTCGCCATCATCGACAGGTTTCCGAGGATCGTCACCGGCCTACTCGCCGCCGCCGCCGCCCATGGCCTCCATGAGCGAGAGAACAGTGACCTCCTTCTCGGGAGGCTTGGTGTCGGGGCTGGGCTCGCTGATCGACACGTCGACGTCGGCGGCCTTGGCCCGCAGCGCCCCCACCGTGCACTGCTCCTTGGGGATGTGCTCGTAGGGGTCGTAGGAGAACAGCCGCATGGCGTTCTCGTGGGTGATCCGGTTGATCTCGTCGTCGGGCAGGTCGGCCATGTACTTCATCGCCGCCTCGGGGGCGTGGGGCCAGGTGGAGTCGGAGTGGGGGTAGTCGCACTCCCAGGTGATGTGGTCCATGTTCAGGTGGTGCCGGTTCTCGACGCCGAAGGCGTCGTCGATGAAGCAGGTGATGATCTGTTCGTTGAAGATGTCGGACGGCCGCTTCCCGTCGGGGAACGTCGAGCCCGTCCACGCCTTGTGGTGCTCGTAGACGTAGTCGACGCGCTCGAGGAAGTACGGGATCCACCCGATCCCGCCCTCGGAGAGGGCGAACTTCACCGGGAACTCCTTGAGCACCCGCGACCACACGAGGTCGGCCGCGGCCTGCACGATGTTCATGGGCTGGAGGGTGATCATCACGTTGATCGGGGCGTCCATCGCGGTGATGACGACCTCACTCGACGAGCCGATGTGCAGACAGATCACGGTCTCGGTGTCGGCGCAGGCCTTCCAGAACGGGTCCCAGTGGGGGTCGTGGATGGAAGGCCAGCCGAGCTTGCCCGGGTTCTCGGAGAAGGTGACCGCGTGGCAGCCCTTCTCGGCATTGCGGCGCACCTCCCTGGCCATCTCCTCGGGGTCCCACATGGGCGGGAGCTGGAGGGGGATGAACCGGCCGGGGTAGGTGCCGCACCATTCGTCGATGTGCCAGTCGTTGTAGGCCTTGAGCATCGTGAGGGCGAGGTCGGGTTCGACCGTCTCGGCCTGCACCGGCTTGGCGAAGAACTGGCCGCAGAACTGGGCGTGGCTCGGGAAGCACATCGACCCGAGCACGCCGTTGGCGTCCATGTCCTTCACACGGGCGTGGATGTCGAAGCAGCCGTCGCGGATCTCGGCGAAGGTGGCCGGCTCGGTGCCGTACTCCTCGGGCGGGCGCCCCGCGACTGCGTTGAGACCGATGTTGGTGGCCTCCTGGCCCTGCCACATCCAGGCCTCGGTGCCGTCGTCCTTGGTGACGAGCTTCGGCGCCTCGTCCTTGGAGGCGTCGGGGACGTGCTTCTCGTACATGTCGGGCGGCTCGACGACGTGGTCGTCGACCGAGACGAGAATCAGGTCTTCGACGTTCATGACGCCTCCTTGTCAGTTCCCGTGCGGGTCTCGTCGTCCAGGTGCCAGATGCGGATGGCGTTCTCGGCGAGGATCTTGCGCTTCTCCTCGGGAGTGCACTCGGCCATGGTCTCGTTGATGACCTTACGGGAGTAGGGCCAGTCGTTCCCGTGGTGCGGGTAGTCGGTCGACCACATCATGTTGTCGACCCCCACCTGGTGGCGCTGGCGGATGCCCGCCGGGTCCCACACGAACGTGGCCGACATGTTCCGGTACCAGTAGTGGCTGGGCGGCTCGGTGATCGGCACCTTGGTCCACGAGCGGTTCCGCCAGTAGCGATCGTCCATCTGCTCGAGGAAGTGCGGGATCCACCCCGTCGACACCTCGATCATCGACACGTGGAGGTCGGGGAACTTCTGGAAGGTGCCGGTGAAGACGAGCTGGCCCACGACGTTCGGGACCATCCCGAACACGCTCGAGAGCCCGGCGGC
>CAZTOV010000250.1:0-3195 GCA_964615175.1 uncultured Burkholderiales bacterium | reverse complement strand
CCGATCGGGGTGTTCCGGGCCGTGCAACGTGAGGAGTACGGCAGCGCCATGGGCGCTCAGCTCGAGGCCGCCGTCGCCCAGCGCGGTGAGGGCGAGCTCGATCAGCTCCTCCACTCGGGGGCGGTGTGGGAGGTGGGGGAGTAGTCCCCACCTCGTCGTGATCGGTTAGATTCGGTGGTGAATCGCAGCGAATGTCCGGTTCGTCAACACCACAACGATCGAGGGGTCAGGCAGGCATTCGGGGGTGCGGTGTCGAAGTACAGGCACAACACCGCACCACCGCAGAACTCCGTCGCAGCACACGAGAGGTAAACCAGTGAATCGCAGCACGCACCTTTCGACGATCGGCAGCCGTGCCCGTTCGGCGCGCCTGCGCACCGGAATCGCCCTGATGGCCTTCGCGGTCGCGGGGGCGCTCGTGGCCGGCCCCATCGGCGCCGCCCGTGCCCAGGAGGGCGACGGCGTCCCCGACGACGCCCAGGCGCTGGCCATCGACAAGCAGGCCACCTACACGCACAACCTGGGCAACGCCGTGCCCCCGTCGGTGAGCAACACCTTCCCGTCCCAGGCGGTCTGTCTCGTGTTCCCCGACGCCTGTGGCGAGGATGCCCAGGAGATCACGAACAACGAGGACCTGTCGCTGCGGGACACCGTCGAGGAGAACCAGCCCGAGGACACCGTGCCGCAGGTGGCCCCGAGCCACTTCGCCCAGGAAGGTGACCTCCCGCTCTCGGTCGTGGCCGGCGCCAAGCGCCACGAGTCGGCGGTGAAGTTCACCCTGCCCGACGTGGCCGAGGGCGATCAGGTCGACGAGTTCCGGGTGTTCTTCACCCAGACCGATCCCACGTTCCACACCGACTCGCCGATGTTCCGCCAGTCGATGGTGGCCGCGCTCCAACTGCTGGTGCGTCAGGATCCGAGCGAGACCCCCAAGCTCGCCGACCGCGACCCCCTCGCCGGGCCGTTCCCCGACCCCGAGCTGTTCAACGGGCTCGAGGTGTGCCCGATCAGCACGGCGTTCGAGGAGGGTGAGAACCAGGCCGGCACCGAGGCTCCGAAGGACAGCACCGAATCCGACGACCCGACGCTCGAGTGCGGCTTCGGCGCCAACGGGACTCCCATCGCCGTCGGTGACGAGGGCGTGGTGTGGGCGTTCGACCTCACGCTGGCCGCCAACGCCTGGGTGGAGGGCGACCTGGCGAACGAGGGGATTCTCATCCGTCCCATCGGCGCCCCCAACCTCGCCCACGGCGACCCCGACTTCTCCACCAGCGAGCAGGTCACGTTGGTCGGCGGCGAGGCCGAGGAAGGGGCACCCGAGTTCAGCATCGCCACGTCCGAGAAGCCCGAGCCGATCAGCTTCGGCGACTTCGACTCCGGCACGCAGGTGCAGGGTTCGCAGGCCGAGACCTTCACCGAGGTTCTCGGCGGTGCCGAGACCCAGCAGCAGCCGGTCGATCGCCCGGCACCCGAGCCCGAGCCGGCGCCGCAGGTCCAGCAGGCGGCCCCCGCGGTGCTGAGCGGTAACCCCGTCACCGAGTGGTGGGTGTGGCTGCTCCTGCCGCTCCTGCTCGCCGGGGCCTACCTCACGGCCCAGGGCCTCACCGCCGAGCCCATCGTCGCCGCCGAGCGCTCGGGCGCCATGACCCGGCTCATCGAGGCCCGTCGCGCCACCGACCTGGGGTCATGACCGCCCCCTGACGACTGAGGACGCACCGAACGGTTCGCGTACCGAGCGGACGCGAACCACGGACAGCTTCGACGGGCGGGAGGCGCCGACCTGTACGCGGGGATGGGTGGCGCTATGTTGAGGTACTGGTTGGCCCCCCGGCCGTACACGACCGCGGACATCACCAGGAGCCCCTGATCGATGAAGATCTCGACCCCCCACAAGCTCATCGCCTTCGTCTTCGTGCTCACCCTCGTGGCCGCCGCGTGCGGCCAGAAGGAAGGGGTGCA
This sequence comes from uncultured Burkholderiales bacterium, assembly GCA_964615175.1. GTDB lineage: Bacteria > Actinomycetota > Acidimicrobiia > IMCC26256 > JACPCJ01 > CAZTOV01. The sequence goes on along the minus strand of CAZTOV010000250.1, from coordinate 1,236 downwards.
CGTCGCCGCCGGCCAGGCGACGGGCAACCAGCAGGACCTCCAGACGACCACCGGCGGCGGTGGCGGCGGTACGACCGACGACCTCGGTGAGACCACCACCGGCGGCGGAGACGGCTCCGAGACCCGCACCGTCACCCGCACGGTGGGCGGCAACGGCGGCGGAGGGACCACCGGAGGCGGCGGCACCGGCGGTGGCGGCGGAGGCGGCGGGGGTCTCACTGCCCAGGGCAGCGACCGCACCGGGGTCACCGACAGCAAGATCACCCTCGCCATCCACGCTCCCGTGACCGGCGCCGCGCCGCTCCCGACCACGTCGTTCGAGAACCTCCGTGACCTCTACTGGAAGCACGTGATCGAGACCGAGGGCGATGTGCTGGGTCGCACCGAGGTCGAGGTGCTCTTCCGCGACGACAAGTACTCACCGTCGTCGGCCCGCCAGGTCTGCCGCGAGCTGGGTGACAAGGCCTTCCTGCTCGTGGGCGGCGGGGGCACCGACCAGATCCAGGCCTGCGCCGACTTCTCCAACGCCTCGCAGATCCCGTACCTGTCGGCCGGGGTCACCGAGCGGGGCATCCGGGGCCTCGACTGGTACTTCGCCACGTCGATGTCGTACAAGGCCCAGGGCGACCTGCTCGGCCAGTACGTGGCCAAGAACTTCCCCGACAAGAAGGCGGCGATGATCGTCACCGACACGCCGAACTTCGACGACGCCGTCGAGGGCTGGCAAGCCGCCGTCGAGAAATACGGCATCGACTACCACGACACACTCAAACATTCGAAGCAGAGCCAGTCTTGGTACAACTCGTTCGGGAGCGAGCTGAAGGACGCCGGCGTCGAGGTCGTGTACATGCTCACGGCGCCGGTCGACTACATCCAGTTCGCCCAGCAGAACTCCGACGGCGACAACCCCGGGTTCCAGTACGTGGGTGTGGGGATCACCGAGGGGCTCAACGCCATCCTGCCCACCGGATGTCCCGACGTTCACGGAGGGATTTACTTCTCACCCTTCCCCGGTCTCGACTGGGCCCGCGAGAATGTGGACGAGTATTTCGAGGCCGCCGAGAAGCACGGCGGCGGTACGGAGGCCGACGACCTCGGTCTCGCGCTCTGGAGCATCGCCGAGGCCCAGCACGAGATGTTCAAACGCTACGAGCAGACCTTCGGCAACGACCTCACGCGGGAGGACTTCCGGGCGCTCACCGAGCAGCAGCAGGGCCTGAAGGGCAAGGTCGGCCC
>CAZTOV010000249.1:2082-3206 GCA_964615175.1 uncultured Burkholderiales bacterium | reverse complement strand
CAGGCCGACCGCCGGGCGGTGCTCGTGCTGGACGGGATGTTCCTCCAACGCCCCGAGCTGGTCGACTTCTGGGACTTCGTCGTGTGGGTCGAATGCGAGGAGGAGACCGCCCGGGCCCGCGCCGTGTCACGCGATCGAGGCACGTGGGGCCCGGAGATCGACGCACGGTACCGGGAGCAATATCTGCCCGCGCAGCGCCTGTACGTCGATCAGGTGGATCCCGCCGGCCGGGCCGATGTCCGATTCGTGAACAACGATCCGGACCATCCGGTCCTGGTGGTCCGGCGTTGACGCCTGCGTTGGGATGCGCCAGGCAGAAACGTGTAGCCTGAAACGTTGGTTCACGTGGTTGCACGCGCGCGCCTACGCGCACCCGAAACGCGCGTGACCATGAGACGCACGCTATCCGGAACAGATCGTAGGAGGGGAGACCCCTGGCGAAGCAGAAGGACGCCATCCTGGTCGAGGGCACCGTGGCGGAGGCTCTGCCGAACGCGCAGTTCAAGGTGGAGCTCGAGAACGGCCACGAGATCCTCGCCCACATCTCGGGCAAGATGCGGATGCACTACATCCGGATCCTCCCGGGTGACCGCGTCCAGGTGGAGCTCACTCCCTACGACCTCAGCCGGGGTCGCATCACCTACCGCTACAAGTAACCGCTACCCGTCGTCACATCCACCCGGCGTCCGGCGCTACCGCCTGCCGGCCGAGGTCGAGGAATCCCCGTGAAGGTTCGCCCCAGTGTCAAAAAGATGTGTGAGAAGTGCCGGATCATCCAGCGCCGCGGCCGCGTGATGGTGATCTGCGACAACCCCCGCCACAAACAACGTCAGGGATAGAGGAGAACGCGAGATGGCCCGCATCGCCGGAGTCGACATTCCCCGAGAGAAGCGCACCGAGATCGCCCTCACCTACATCTACGGCATCGGTCCGAGCCGGGCGCGCGAGCTGTGCAACGCCGTCGGGGTCGATCCCGACGCCCGGGTCTACGACCTGACCGACGACGAGGTCGCCAAGCTCCGAAACCACATCGATTCCGAGTACCAGGTCGAGGGTGACCTGCGCCGCGACGTGTCGCAGAGCATCAAGCGGAAGATGGAGATCGGCAGCTACCAGGGCGTCCG
>CAZTOV010000249.1:0-1982 GCA_964615175.1 uncultured Burkholderiales bacterium | reverse complement strand
TTCAAGGGCTCGCGCAAGTCGACGCCCTTCGCCGCTCAGACGGCCGCCGAGACCGCGGCCCGGAGGGCGATGGAGCACGGCGTGCGCAAGGTCGACGTCGAGGTCAAGGGCCCCGGCTCCGGGCGCGAGACCGCCATCCGATCGATCCAGAACACCGGCATCGAGGTCAACTCCATCAAGGACGTGACGCCGGTGCCCCACAACGGTTGCCGCCCCAAGAAGCGCCGGAGGGTCTGAAGCAATGGCGAGATACACCGGCCCCGTCTGCCGCCTGTGCCGGCGGGAGAAGATGAAGCTCTTCCTCAAGGGTCCCAAGTGCGACTCGATGAAGTGCCCGGTCGAGCGCCGGCCCTACCCTCCGGGAGGGAGCGGCCGTGGCCGCGTGCGCGAGTCCGAGTACCTGCTCCAGCTCCGCGAGAAGCAGAAGGCCCGCCGCATCTACGGGGTGCTCGAGCAGCAGTTCCGCAACCTTTACGCGGAGGCGGCGAGCCACTCGGGGATCACCGGCGAGAATCTGCTGCGGATGCTCGAGCTGCGCCTCGACAATGTCGTCTACCGCGCCAACTTCGGGGCCAGTCGGAGTCAGGCCCGCCAGTTCGTCCGCCACGGTCATGTGCAGGTGAACGGCAAGCGGGTCACGATTCCCAGCTACCGGCTCCAGCAGGGTGACATCGTCGAGATCGTGCCCAAGTCGCGCGAGATGCTCGTGCTGCGGCACAACCTCGACACGATCGACCGTGACGCCCCGCCGTGGCTCGACGTCGACACGTCGGCCACGAAGGCGCTCGTCCGCGACCTCCCGCTCCGGGAGCACATCGACGTGCCCGTTCGCGAGCAGCTCATCGTCGAGCTGTATTCGAAGTAGCCACGACCATGACTGCCGGTGGGCTCGCTGCCCCCGGCGGCACTGCCGTCGTCACACAGCGGCAGCCGGGAACAGACCAGAGGTGACCAACTCATGCTGATCATCCAGCGACCCACCGTCGAGGCCCTCGGCGAAGAAGAAGACAACCGACAGCAGTTCGCCGTGGCTCCGCTCGAGCCCGGGTTCGGCCACACGCTGGGCAACTCGATGCGCCGTACGCTGCTGTCGTCGATCCCCGGGGCCGCGGTCACCCAGGTGAAGTTCGACGAGGCGCTGCACGAGTTCGACACCATCGACGGCGTCAAGCAGGACGTCACCGAGATCCTCCTCAACCTCAAGGACCTGGTGCTCACCTGCACCAGCGAGGAGCCGGTGACGCTGCGGCTCGACAAGAAGGGTCCCGGTGACGTGACCGCGGGCGACATCCAGGTCACGGCCGACGTCGAGATCGTCAACCCCGACCTGCTCATCGCCTCGCTCAACACCAAGGGACACCTCGCGGTCGACATCACCGCCGAGCCGGGGCGCGGGTACCTCCCCGCCGACACCAGCCGGCGGTCGTCGACCATCGGAGTGATTCCGGTCGACGCCCTGTTCTCGCCGGTGCGCCGTGTGAGCTACGGGGTCGAGCCGACCCGGGTCGAGCAGGCCACCAACTACGACCGGCTGGTCCTCGACATCGAGACCGACGGGTCCCTCACGCCGCGCGAAGCGCTGGCGTCGGCCGGTGAGACACTGAAGAACCTCATGGGCCTCATCTCCGAGCTGGCCGAGGAGCCCCAGGGCCTCGAGTTGGGCGACACGGCGGCGACGACGTCCGCCTCCCCCGATCTCGACCTCGGCATCGAGGTCCTCGATCTCTCCGAGCGTCCCCGCAATTGCCTGAAGCGGGCCCAGGTCGACACCATCGGCCAGTTGGTCGAGAAGACCGAGGAAGACCTCCTGGCCATCACCAACTTCGGGATGAAGAGCCTCGAGGAGGTCGCTCAGAAACTCGACGAGCGCGGCCTGTCGCTGGCCGTACGCGACTGACCGAGCACGACGAGATCGCGGAGGAGCGACGATGCCGAAGCCCCCGAAGGGACCCCGGTTCGGGAAGAGCCCGGCGCACGACCGG
>CAZTOV010000248.1:1368-3206 GCA_964615175.1 uncultured Burkholderiales bacterium | reverse complement strand
CTCGGTGGCGGGAAGATGGGCGAGGCCCTCGTCGGGGGTCTCGTCGCCGGTGGCTGGGCCGCCGCCGACATCGCGGTGGCCGAGGTGGCCGCGGAACGGCGGAAGCACTTCGCCGATCGGTTTCCCGACATCGTCACGGTCGGCGAGCCCTCCGAGGCCGTGTCCGGCGCCGCGATCGTGTTGGTGGCCGTGAAGCCCGACGTCGTACCCGAAGCCCTCGGCGGCGCGGCGGACCACATCGAGCCCGATGCGTTGGTGCTGTCGATCGCTGCGGGAGTCCGGATCGCCACCCTCGAGGACCTCGTTCCGGGCAATCCCGTGGTGCGGGTGATGCCCAACACCCCTGCCCTGGTGGGGAAGGGAGCGTCGGCGATCGCTCCGGGGACGCACGCATCGGGCGAACACCTCGACACCGCCGAGGAGATCCTGGGGGCGGTCGGCACCGTGGTGCGCCTCGACGAGGAGGACCTCGACGCCGTGACCGGCCTGTCGGGCTCGGGACCCGCGTACGTCTTCTACCTGGCCGAGGCCCTCGCCGAGGCGGGGCGGGCGCAGGGTCTTCCCGGCGAGGTCGTCGACCGCCTGGTCGGGCAGACACTCCTCGGCGCGGCGACGTTGCTGCTCGAGAGCGGGGAGCGGCCGGAGGAACTCCGCGCCGCTGTCACTTCGCCCGGCGGAACCACCGAGAAGGCGGTGGCCCTGCTCGAGGATCGGGCAACCCGGCAGGCCTTCGTCGACGCCGTGGCCGCCGCCACCGATCGTTCGCGTGAACTGGGTGGCGGTTGAGCCGCCCTTCATCCCCCGACGACCGCTCGACGCTGCGCGATCTCTCCCGCCTCGGCGTGGCGGGGTCGCACGCCCGCTGGACCGAGTCGCAGATCCGTGACCGGATACGCGCCGTCGTCGCCGGCGAAGCCGCTGCGCTGAGCGGCCTCAAGCCGTTCTACGGTGCCATGACCGACGACGTCGTGGCGGCGATGGCGACGGTCTGGGGATGGTCACACCGCCAGGTGGTGGCCTCGACGAATCCCGAAGCGACGCTCCGAGCGTTCACGACGATGGTCGGTCACGTCGTCGAGGTCGCGGAGTCCGGAGGCACGGTCGCGGTCGCGACCGGTCGTCCGGCATCGCTCCTCTCCCTGTACACGGCTCTGGTCAGGGAGGCCCGCGCCCGGGGTGCGTCGGTCATCGAGCAGCACGACACCGCTCCATCGGTGCGCGACGGCCGGGCCGGTCGCTTCCTGCGATGGGTCGACGGGGTCGCCGTCCTCACCGACGGCGCGGCGCTGCTGTCGACGGCTGGGGTCGCGGCCGGCGACGACTGGGTGTTCCAGGTGGGGCGGGCCGACTTGTGGCTGTGCGATCACGGCTTCGCCGGCGCGGCGCTGCGCTCCGGGGGAAGGATCGCGGCGTTTGTCGATTTCGACACGATCGCGCTGGCGGTGGCGGCCACGCACGTGGGGGCCGGGCAGGCGGTGGTGGTGCCACTCGACGATCAGCGACCGCCACTGGCCTATCAGGCACTCATCGATCTCGTCAGTCACCGAACCGATCACTAGACAACAGTGGTCACGCCAGGTAGCCTGATCCACGGCGGAGTTTCAAAAGGGGTGATCCACCGTGGCGAAGCTGTCTGAGTCACGTTTCCTCACCGTGCAGGAGGTCGCCGACCTCATGCGCGTGTCTTCGATGACCGTGTATCGGCTCATCAAGTCGGGTGAGATGCGCGCGGCCCGTGTGGGCCGTTCGTTCCGCGTCCGCGAGGAAGACGTCAACGAGTACCTGGAGCAGAGTTACACGCAAGCCGGTTAGTTCCCGGCTCGCGGTATCCGAGACGA
>CAZTOV010000248.1:0-1268 GCA_964615175.1 uncultured Burkholderiales bacterium | reverse complement strand
GGGGCGCTGTGTCTCGCCCGGGCCGTGCAGTATCTGCCGGGGGGCGTCGTGCTCGGCGTCGTCGACCCGGGGGTGGGCACCGAGCGCCGCGCCGTGGCGGTCGAGACCGAAGGGGGGTTCTTCGTGGGCCCCGACAACGGGCTCCTCGCGCCCGCGGTGGCGATGGCCGGAGGTGCCATCGGCGCCGTCGAGTTGACGAGCGACGACCATCGGCTGCCGGCACCGGGGCCGACCTTCGACGGCCGCGACGTGTTCGCCCCGGCGGCGGCCCATCTCGCCTCGGGGACGGCCCTCGGCGATCTCGGAGACCCGGTCGACCCGATGACCCTCCAGCCGGGCCTCATGCCGCTGCCCGACATCGGCGACCGCGCCATCGACGGCGAGGTGCTGTGGGTCGACCGCTTCGGCAACGTCCAACTCAACGTGGGCCCCGAGGAACTCGCCGGTCTGGGGATCCAGCGCGGCGGCGTGGCCGGGTTGCGCTTCGGCGACACCCAACGCGTCGTGCGTTGGGTCGAGGCCTACGGTCAAGCACGCACCGACGAGCTGGTGCTCCTGGTCGACTCCTACGGGCTGGTGTCGGTGGCGCTGAACCAGGGTTCGGCCGCCGATGAGACCGGGCTCGGCGCCGCCTCCGCCGTCACCGTCGCGCCGGTGGAGGAGTAGCGATGCGCCGCGGCACCACCATCACCATCGCCGTGCTGCTGCTCCTGATCTTCGGAGCCTCCTTCGTGCAGTTCGTGATCCTCGGGCGTTAGCGCCCTGTCAGGAGGAGCTCCGACCCTCGAGGATCGCCAGCGCGGCGCCTCCTCTTCGCGTTCTTGGCCTCTCGACTGCGGCATGACAGCAGTCAAGGTCCCAAGTTCGCAGGATCAGTCGAAGGCGTCGCCGGCCATGCGGCGGATGTCCTGCTCGAGGGTCTCGAGGCCCTCGATCTTCGACACGCAGATGGCCACGCCGGCCGACTTGGCCTCGCGTTCGAGGGCGCCGTCGAGGTAGGCGGTGTAGAGGATGATCGCCTGGTCGGGGCGTTTCTCACGGATGGCCCGGGCCGTGGCGATGCCGTCCATCTCGGGCATCTTGTAGTCGGTGACCACCACGTCGGGGTCGGCTTCCTCGACGGTGTCGACGGCCTCCTGCCCGCTCGCGGCGGAGCCGACGATCTCGAAGTCCGACAGCTCGAGCATCTGCACGAGCATCTCGCGCACCTGGTCGGCGTCATCGATCACGAACACCTTCACGGCCACGGCGCAAACGGTACACGCGGT
>CAZTOV010000247.1:1782-3209 GCA_964615175.1 uncultured Burkholderiales bacterium | reverse complement strand
GTCTGGTCGGTGAGCGGCGCGTGGAGCGACACGACGTCGGAGGCCTCGAGGAGGTCGTCGACCCCGGCGAAGGTGACACCGAGGGTCTCTTCGACCTCGGCATCGGCCTTGACCACGTCGAAGTAGAGGATGTTCACGTCCCATCCGTGGAGGCGGTGGGCCACCTCCTTGCCGATACGGCCGAAGCCCACGATCCCCCACGTCTTGCCCGCGAGTTCGAAGTGGCCCCGGGCGGCGACGTCCATCTGAGGCCAGCGGCCCCCGCGCACTTCGGCGTCGACCCAGACCATCTGCTTCATGAGGGCGAGCGCCGACATGATCGTGTGCTCGGCCACCGCCACCGCGTTGGCGCCACCGACGCTCGCCACCGGAATCCCCTTGGCGCGGGCGGCGTCGACGTCGATCTGCTGGTACCCGGCCGAGGGCTGCTGGATGAGCCGGCACCGGGTCATGGCGTCGATCACCTTCGCCGAAACCGGCAGCTTGAACTCGTAGTCGCCGACGACGATGTCGGCATCGCCGACGGCGGCGGCCGCCGCCTCCTCGGTACGCGGTTCGACATCGACGACCTCGATGTCGGCGTCGTCGGGAAAGAAGCCGCGCACGATCTCCGCCGGGAGCGGCATCATGTTCACGGCCTTCCAGGTGTCGGGCGTGTTCACTCCACGAACCCCAGTTCGCTGCGGACCTCGCGATACATGTTCACGAGGCGGCCGGCTTCGGATCCGGCGATGAGGGTGTGCACCCGAACGTTGCCGACCGCCGATCCCGCCCGCAGCAGCATGCGCTGGAACCATTCCTCCCGGCGCACCTCGTCGAGGGTTTGGCGGCGGCCCTCGAGGACGAAGAAGCCGGCGACATCGCTGAGCATCCCGTCGGCGAAGAAGAAGGGCTTGAAGCTGCTGATCCTTCCTTCGCTGTACAACTCGCCGACCTTGCGTGACACCTCTTCGAACATGGTCACCGCGAGGCGCTCCCGGCCCGGGTAGACCGCGCCGAAGCTGAGCATCAGGGCGCCGTCGACGTGCTCGTGCGGCGGGCGGTCCTCAGGGACCTCGTCGGCAGCGGCGTCGTGTTCGGGGCGGTCGTCGGCCACGGACCCGAACCTATCCCACGCGGTCGGTAGCGTCGCCGTCCATGGAAGACACGCGGACCGTGGGAGCCCATGTCTCGATCGGCGGCGGCCTGGTGCGTGCCGTCGACCGGGCCGAAGAGCGCGGTTGTGACGCGCTCCAGATCTTCCCGTCGAACCCCCGCGGATGGGCGCTCCCGAAGGTCGACCGCGACCAAGAAGATGCGATGCGGGGAGCGCTCGACGAGCGGGGCTGGCCCCTCTATCTCCACGTGCCGTACCTGGTGAACCTGGCGTCACCCGACGCCGAGGTGTGGCGCCGGTCGGGCGAGAACCTCGACTTCGCCCTCGGCCG
>CAZTOV010000247.1:0-1682 GCA_964615175.1 uncultured Burkholderiales bacterium | reverse complement strand
GGAATTCCGGCGGCCAGGAACGGGTGTTCGGCGGAGAGCCGCCCCGAGGAGACCGGAGCCGGGAAACCGGCAAAGGCTACTCGGGGCCTTTTCGCGTCTGGGTTCCCCCGCGACGTTCGCGTCGCGCTTCCCCCCGCCCCTCGACGTCGGTACGGTTCCTCCATGGCGGATGCCATGCGCGAGTCCATGTCCGAGGAACACCGGTCCGAGGACGGGGCGACGGCGCGCGACCACGACCTGCTGCTCGCCGGCCTCACCGACGAACAACGCGAAGCCGTCACCGCAGATGCCACGCCCTTGTTGGTCGTCGCCGGAGCCGGATCGGGGAAGACGCGTGTCCTCACCCGGCGCATCGCGTGGCAGGCAGCGGCCACCAACCTCGACCCCCGCCGGGTGCTGGCCGTCACCTTCACCCGCAAGGCCGCGTCCGAGCTCCGCCAGCGCCTCTCGGCCCTCGGCTTCGCGGAAGAAGTCACCGCCGGCACGTTTCATGCTCTGGCGTTTGCCCAACTGCGCCGGTACTGGACCGACCGGGGCCGACGCGTCCCCAAGCTCCTCGACCGCAAGACGAGGTTGCTCGCGCGGCTGCTCTCACGCGCTCACGGCGAAAGTCGGGGTGCCCTCACGGGCGCCGCCGCGCGCGAGATCGAATGGGCCCAGGCCCGCCTGGTCGGCCCCGACGACTACGAGTCGATCGCCCGGCAGGCGCGCCGCACCCCACCACTGCCACCGGCCGAGATGGCCGATCTCTACGGGCGGTATGCCGACGAAAAACGGCGTCGTGGGCTCATCGACTTCGACGACCTGCTGAACGAGTGCGCCCAGCTGATCGAAGGCGACGCCGAGCTCGCGGCGGCCATGCGATGGCGCTACCGCCACGTCTTCGTCGACGAGTTTCAAGACGTCAACCCCGCCCAGTTCCGCCTCCTCGAGGCCTGGCTCGGCGATCAGCGCGACCTGTTCGCAGTCGGCGACGACGACCAGGCGATCTACGGATTCGGTGGCGCCGACGCCCACTACCTCACCGCGTTCACCGACCACTTCGGACCCGATGCGAACATCGTGCGGCTCACGGCCAACTTCCGGTCGACGCCCGAGATCCTCGCTCTCGCCAACGCCATCAACCGGCCGTCGCCCGACGACGAGCGCCGCCTCCGCGCCACCACCAGCGAGGGGCCGCTCCCCTCGCTCACCGCCTACGAGAACGATCTCGTCGAAGCCGAATCCGTTGCCGCCTCCATCGAGCAACTCCGCACGGAGGGCATCGGCTACCGCGACGTGGCCGTGCTCGCTCGCACGAACGCGCAATGCGCGACGATCGACGAGGTCCTGACCGCGCGAAGGGTGCCGGTGCGGCGCCGAGGGACCACCCGCTTCCTCGACGATCCGGTCGTCGAACGTGTACTCGTCGACATCGAACGTTCGGCGGGGTCGGACGGACAGCTCTTCGAGGCTGCGCTCCGTGACGCCGTCGCGGCCGAATCCGATCCCGAAGCTCCTGCGCTGAGGGTGCTCCGGGAACTCGGCGAAGAGTTCGCGGCGCTCGAGGGAGACGACGCCGGCGCCCCGGGATTCCGTGAGTTCGTCGCCGCCTCGGTGCGCGACGAAGACCCCGTCGGCTCGGTGGACGCGGTCGACGTGCTCACGTTCCACCGCGCCAAGGGGCTCGAGTGGCCGGTCGT
>CAZTOV010000246.1:0-3220 GCA_964615175.1 uncultured Burkholderiales bacterium | reverse complement strand
ACCGAGATCATCGACGAGCGCCGGGGGCTCCAGCGTGTCCGGGTGTCGGTCTCGGGCGGCGCGAGCCCCGAGCCGAGCTACGTCCTCACCGACCTCACCGGCCCGGTGGTCGAAGACGACGAGGTCGTGGTCAACACGACCGCCGTCGACCTGGGCCTCGGCACCGGTGGGTGGCACTTCGTGCACTGGAACCTCAGTCGCGAGTCGTGGTCGTCGCCGGGCCCGGGTCACATCATGAAGCTCCGCTACACGAGCCTCCAGGCCGACACCGGTTGCGCGGAGGAGCACGAGACGGCGCTGCGTGAGGTCACCTCACTCGACCGCATCCCGGTCGCCCACTGCGCGCTCCACAGCCAGCTCGCCGCCTTCACCACCGCATTCAAGGAACGCGCTCCCGACGCCCGGTTGGTGTACGTGATGACCGACGGCGCCGCCCTGCCGCTGGCCCTCTCCAACCTCGTCGCCGACCTGCGCGACCAGGGGCTCCTCGACCTGACCGTCACGTGTGGCCACGCCTTCGGCGGTGACTACGAAGCCATCAACGTGCACTCGGGTCTGGCGGTGGCACGCCACGTGGCCGGAGCCGACGCCGTCGTGGCCGCGGTGGGGCCGGGCATCGTGGGCACCAACACCGCCCTCGGCCACACCGGCCTCGACGCAGGAGTGGTCCTCGACGCCGCGGCGGCTCTCGACGGCGACCCGATCGCCACCCTGCGGGTCTCGTTCGCCGACGGGCGCGAGCGCCACCAGGGGGTGTCGCACCACAGCCAGACCGCCCTGGGCGTCACCTGCCGCAGCCGGACGACGGTGGTCGTGCCCGCGGTCGGTGGAGCCGAGGAGGACTGCATCCGAGCCGACCTCAAGACCGCCCACGTCGACGAGCGCCACGACCTCGTCGCGGTCGACCCGGGTGCCGTCCTCGAACGCTTCGCCCAGCGGGGCCTCTCGGTCTCGTCGATGGGGCGGGCCGCCGCCGACGATCCGGTGCTCCATGCGTGTGCCGCCGCGGCCGGCCTCCTCGCGGCTGATCGCCTCGATCGCGGAGGGTCGAGCGGTGGCTGACCGTTTCGAACGCCTCACGAACCTGCTCGCCACGTTCCTCGACGCCCACCGGCCCCTCACCCTCGACGAGATCATCGAGCGGGTACCCGGCTATCCGGAGGAGAAGGCCTCGTACCGGCGGCAGTTCGAGCGCGACAAGGACACATTGCGGGGCCTCGGCGTTCCGATCGAGGTGGAGGAGAGCCCTGAAGCCGGTACCTCCGCGTACCGCGTGGACCGCGACCAGTACGAGCTGCCCGATCTCGACCTGGCCCCCGACGAGCGGGCCGCCCTCCACACCGCGGTCACCGCCATGCGCCTCGAGGGCGGCGAAGGCCACCAGGCCCTGTGGAAGCTCGGCGGTCTCCACGGCGCCGACGCCCCGGTCCTCGGCGCGCTCCCGGCCGTTCCTGCGCTTCCGGCCCTCGTCGATGCCTCACAGCAGCGGGCCCGGATCACCTTCACGCACCGGAGCCGGCCGCGCACCATCGAACCCTGGGGCGTGACCTTCCGCAGCGGCAACTGGTATGTCGTCGGTCACGACCTCGATCGGGGCGAACCCCGGTCGTTCCGTGCCGACCGCATCGAGGGCGACGTGGAGGTGGGCGAGCCGGGCGTGTTCGACCGCCCCGACGACTTCGACCCGGATCAGCTCCTCCACGACGAGCCGTGGCGCTACGGCGACGAGGAACCGCTCGAGGGCGTCGTGCACGTCGACGCGACGGTGGCCCCGTGGGTCGTTCGCCGCGTCGGCGATGCGGCGGTTCGCGAACGAACGGCTGACGGCTCGGTCGTCATCTCGCTCACCGTCACCAACCGCGAGGCCTTCCGCGCGTTCGTTCTCGGACTGCTCGACCACGCCGAGATCGTCGAGCCCGACGAGCTTCGCGACGACCTCGTCACGTGGCTCGAAGCGGTTGCCGGGGGGTCGGCGTGAACCCGCGACCCCAGGCGGCTGACCGTCTTCGCCGGGTCCTGGCCATCGTGCCCTACATCCTCGAGCACGGGGAGGCGACCATCGGCGAGCTGTCCGAGGTGTTCGGCGTTCCCGAGAAGGAAATCGAGGGGGACCTCCACGTCCTTCCCTTTTGCGGGCTCGCCCCCTACACGCCCGACCGTCTCATCGACGTGGCCCTCATCGGCGACCACGTCAGCATCCGCTTCGCCGAGTATTTCGAACGTCCACTCCGCCTCACGGCATCGGAGGGCTTCGCGCTCCTCGCGGCCGGCCGGGCCCTGCTCGAGGTCCCCGGCACCGAGGTGCGCGGTCCGCTCGCCAGCGCGCTCGACAAGCTCGAAGACGCCCTCGGCGCCCACGAGGTCGTCGACATCGACATGGGCACCCCCGCGTTGGTCGACGAGCTGCGAATCGCCGCCGACGGTCGTGAGCGGATCGAACTCGACTACTACTCGTTCGGGCGCGACGCCATGACCACCCGCGTCATCGAGCCCTACTCGGTGGTGTCTCTCACCGGGCAGTGGTACCTCGCGGCCTACTGCCACCAAGCCCAGGACGACCGTATGTTCCGGGTCGACCGGATCCGCGGGCTCCGCCACACCGGTGAGACCTTCGAGCCACGGGAACAGGGACCACCCGCCGACAACTTCTCGCCGTCACCCGAGGACACCCGTATCGTGCTCGACCTCCCAGAGACCGCCCGTTGGGTCGTCGAGAGCTATCCGGTCGAATCGGTCGAGGAGAAGCGAGGCCGGCTGCGCGTCGAACTGGTCGTCGCCGAGCGACCCTGGCTGGAACGAATCCTCCTGCGGGTCGGCCCACAGGCCGAGGTGAAGGCGCCGGAGGAGTGGCGCGGTGTCGCCGCCGACGCCGCCCGCCGGATCCTGAACCGGTACTGAGTCGAGCACCGCGGCAGAACCCTCACCGCGCGTACAGAACACGCACCACCCATCTGCGAGGATGGGGCGCCGTGGTGGATCACCCTGACGACGCCGAAACACATCACGAGACCGATGGTGGCGTCGCGGCCGACGAGCCCCGTCAGCGGGGCATCCGCCGTCTCCTCGCCGACCGTTCCACTCGCCGCAGCATCGAGTGGGTGGCGCTCGTCGTCCTCGCCCTCGGCGTGGCATTCGTGCTGCGAAGCTTCGTCGTCCAATCGTTCTACATCCCGTCGGAGTCGATGACCCCGACGCTCCAGATCGGCGACCGGGTGCTGGT
>CAZTOV010000245.1:0-3224 GCA_964615175.1 uncultured Burkholderiales bacterium | reverse complement strand
GGTCTCGCAGCGCCACCCGAGCGGGTCGTGACAGTGTACGAACGGGGTCGCGATGCGGGCGAACCAGCACCCTCCGCAACGCCCCTGCACAGGTACGAACGGTGCGTTTCCGATGCCGGCGTCGGCGCGAATCGCCCAAGGGGGGAGGACCCCTCCCCGGCGCCCTCAATCGGTTGGCCGTTGTCCGTACCGTCAGATCATGCGTGGGTGGCTGGAGCGAATCGGGCGTGCATTCATCGCGCTCGGCGCCGTGGTGCTCCTGTTCGCGGGCTACCAGGTGTGGGGCACCGACTGGGTCAACGCTCGCGAGCAACGGGTGCTCAAGACCGAGATCCGCGAGCGCTTCGCCGACACCGAACGGTCCGACCGCGAACGGCCCCGATCGGTGCCAGAGACCCCGCCCACCGACGACCGGGAAGCCCCGCCGCAGCCCGATCTGATCGAGCCACCTCCCCTCGGCGACGCCCTCGGGCTCATCGAGATCCCGTCCATCGGCGTCGAACAGGCCATGGTCGAAGGCGTCGGCCGCGACGAGCTCCAGAAGGGACCGGGCCATTACCCGCACTCACCGCTCCCCGGCCGGTCCGGGAACGTGTCGGTCGCCGGGCACCGCACGACCTACGGATCGCCCTTCGGCGACCTCGACGCCCTCGAGAACGGCGACGAGATCACGGTGACGACCGACGACGGCCGGTTCACCTACATCGTCACCGATCAACTCATCGTGGAGCCGAGCGACGTGTCCGTGATCGAGCCGACCGACGACGCCCGTCTGACCCTCACCACCTGTCATCCCAAGTACTCGGCTCAGGAGCGACTGATCGTCGTCGCCCACCTCGACGGCGAACCCCTCGACGCGGCGGTGAGCGCGGAAGACGACCGTGGGGACGAAGATGAAGGCGAGGCTCCTCGGTCAGCCCCCATCGAGTTGCCCTCGGAGGACGTGTCGGTCGCCACGCTCGACGGCCAATCCGACTCCGGGCTCTCGGCGATCGACCGAGGGACGATCCTGTGGACCTTGGCGCTCGCCGCCGTCAGCCTGGGCTGGTGGCTGCTCGTCCGGACGCGTCCCCGCTGGTACAGCCGCCTCGGCGGCGCGCTCCCGTTCCTCCTGGCGCTCTTCTTCTTCTTCGGCGAAGTGGAGAGCCTCCTCCCCGCCAACTTCTGACACGTCCCTCGCCGCGCAGCACTCCGGGCATTGGCTCACCCGCGTTTCATGCCGCCGAAGCGGTGGGATCGGGGCCGGATCTCGACGAATCACCCCGCTTCCGTGGCTTGAAAGTGCACGGGGAGTAACCGTGCTCCGCGGAGCACTCCGGCGGGTGGGTCGGTCAGCGGCCTTCGAAACGCGGGGTGCGCTTCTCGGAGAAGGCCTGCACACCCTCGCGGAGGTCGTCGCTGTTCACGGCCCGGTCGATGAGACCGGCGATCTCTGCGCGAGCGATGTCGTCGAGGGCTGCGCTCTCGGCAACCAGAGCGAGTGATCGCTTGTGCCCCTGGACCGAGAGCGGCGCGAGCTGCGCGATCTCCTCGGCCCACTCCAGGGCGTCGGTGAGTGCATCCTCGACGACCCGGTGGGTGAGGCCGATCCGCAGGGCGTCGTCGGCGTCGTAGCGGCGACCGGTGACGAGCATCTCGGTGGCGTCGGCGTGCCCGATGAGCCGGACGATCCGCGCCGTGCTGGCGGCGCTGATCATGATCCCGAGCCGAGCGGCCGGGATGCCGAACAGCGCCCCGCGAGCAGCCACCCGCAGGTCACACACGGACGCCAGCTGGGTGCCCGCCCCGAGAGCGGGGCCGTTGACGGCGGCGATCACGGGAAGCGGGTGGTCGGCGATCGTGTCGAGGAGACGTTGGAGCACGTCGTGGAACGGGTCGCCGGCACCGTCCCCTGGCTCGCCGTCGTCGTCCTCGAACCGCGTCCCGAGGTCGGCCCCCGCGCAGAAGGCAGTGCCTTCGCCGGTGATCACGATCACGCGTAGGTCGGCGTCGGCCGCCGCCTCCAGGCGCTCGCGCAGCTCGTCGCAGTGGGTGGCGTCGAGGGCATTGCGCCGCTCGGGCCGGTTGATCGTGGCCACCCCGACGGGGCCACGGACTTCCCAATCGATCACGCGTCGTCGATGGTGGCGATGAGGTCGCCCTCCGCGATCTGCTGCTCCGGCTGGACGTGCAGCTCGCGCAGCGTTCCTGCGACGGGCGCCTCGACGGGGATCTCCATCTTCATCGACTCGAGGATCACGATCTCGTCGCCCTCCGCGATCATCGATCCGACCTCGGCCACCACCTGCCAAACGTTGGCGGTGATCTCGGCCCTCACCTCGTGATTCGCCATCTGTCCTCCCGACCGGTGGTTGGTGTGCGGCAGACTACGCCACGCTGAGTTCGGTCCTGGTCACCGGTGGCACAGTCGATGTCCTACGTCTCGCTGCTAGACGGGCAGCACTCCGTGCTTGCGCCAGGGGCGGAGCATCTGCTTGTCGGCCGAAGCGTGGAGGCCCTGCCAGATGGCGTGGCGGGTCTCGGCCGGGTCGATGACGTCGTCGATACGAGCGTGGCCGGCGGCGATGTAGGGGTCGATCGTCTGGCGGATCTCCTCGGCGAGGTCGAGCTTCTTCTGCGCCCGCTGCTCCTCGGGCACGGCCTCGATCTCCTTGCGGAAGATGATGTTCACGGCCCCGTCGGGGCCCATCACCGAGATCTCGGCGGTGGGCCAGGCGACGATGTAGTCGGCCTCGTACGCGAGGCCGTTCATGACGAAGTAGCCCGCGCCGTAACTCTTCCGTAGCACCACGGAGATCTTCGGCACCGTCGCCTCCGACACCGCGAACAGCATCTTGGCGCCGTGGCGGATGATGCCCTGCTTCTCCACCGACGACCCGACGATGAACCCGGGCACGTCGTGGAGGAACACCAGCGGGATGTTGAAGGCGTCGCACAGCCACACGAAGCGTGCGCACTTGTCGGCGGCGTCGACGTCGAGGGCGCCGCCGAGCACCTTGGGTTGGTTGGCGACGATCCCCACCGGGTGACCGCCGACGCGGGCGAGCGTGGTGATCACGTTCCGGGCCCAGTCGGGCTTCATCGGGAACAGGGAGTCCTCGTCGACGACGGCCTCGATCACCTTGTACATGTCGTAGGCGCGCCTCGGGGCGGTGGGCACGATGTCGTACAGCTCCTCCGCCCGCCGGTCGACCGGGTCGTCGGTCTCGAGCTTGGGCGGCTGC
>CAZTOV010000244.1:0-3232 GCA_964615175.1 uncultured Burkholderiales bacterium | reverse complement strand
TTGCACTCGCCGCCGCTCCCCTCTTCTCGTTCACCGCGCCCGCTCACGCGCAGGCCGCGGGGGAGTTCGAACTGTCGATCTCAATCTCGTCGAGTGACACCGGCGAGCAGGCGACGACGAGCGCCACCTACTCGGGGACGGTTGAGGCCGTCGGGGGGGAGCTGGTGGGCAACGGCGAGGGCACGATCGACGATTCGGCGCTCTGCGGCGACACGGGCAACATCTCTTCGGGAGGGTCGTTCACCTTCGACGTGGTCGGAGCGCCGGGAACCGACGACATCGAGGGGTCGGTGTTCGAGATCGAGGTCATCGGCACCGGACTCGGCAACACCTTCATCAACGTGGATCCACCGAACGCCGAATGCGAGGCGCAAACCCAGGCCGTCCTCGACGCCATCGGGACCGGCTCGCTCACCTTCACCATCGAGGACGCCGACGGCGCGACGACCGACGTGTCCGCGACCTTGGGGGGCGCCGCCTACAGCGGTGAGGCGTCGATCGAGGAGGTCGCGCCCCCGACCACCACCACGCTCCCGCCGACGACCCGGCCCACGATCCCGGACGATCCCGAGGACGACAGCTTCGAGGACGACACCTTGGAGGACGACTCGTTCGGGGACGACGTCTCATCCGGCTTCGACGGTGGCGACGACCCCATCGACTTGGGCGCGGTCGACGACCTCGACGGCGAGATCGCCGACGCTCTCAGCCTCAGCAGTGACGCCGAGCCTGGCGAGGCCGCCGGGGCCGCGCTCGTCGGCGTCGCCGGCGTGGTCGGGCTCCTCGGATCGACCCTGTCCGAGGCCGGGATGTCGGGAGGTGACGCACTTCGGGCGCGCCGGCGCGACGACGACTGGCCCCCGGACCCGCCCGACGACCCGGGCGGCGCTCCACCGCCTCCCCCACCCCCGCCGTCCGCGCCGGACACGGCGGCCGACACTGCCGTCATGGAGCCGCCTCCGGCCCCCGAGCCCGAGTCGGTCACGCTGGAGTTCCGCACCTCGGACGTGTCGTCGGACGTGGCCGCCGACGTGATCCCCGACACGCCACCGCCTCCACCGCCGGTGCCGTCCGTCGAGGTCGCGCCCGAGGTGACCCCTGACGCGCCACCACCTCCGCCCGCACCCGTGACTTCCGGCCCCGCGGCGGACATCCCCACCGCCCCCCCACCCGACGTCGACTCGGCGACCAGGACCGCGGGCTCCGCACTCCGCGAGGCTCTTCGGGCAACCGGGACGGAGGCTCCACCCGGTTCCGGCCTGGGAACCCTCCTCAACGACGTCGCGCCGTCGGGACCCGGTCTCAACCTGGCCGCGGAGGAGGCCGATGCGGGGATCGGCCCGGCCGTCGATCGCGTCACGCTGGCGTTGGCTGACCGCGCCAGCCTCACCCCGGCGACCATCAGCATCGACGAGGCGGTGATCGCGAGCGGAGCTTCGCCCCCCACGAACTCGTTCGATCCCTTGGCCGGCATCGACCCCGCGGCCGGCGAGTTCGCCTCCGACCCGGCGGCGTTCGCCCGCTCGCTCTTGGGCGACGCGGGCATGGAGGCACTCGGCGACACGAGTCGTCCCCTCGGTGAGAGTGTCGGCTCGCGGCTCTTCCCCATCGACGTGGGAGCGACGGAGGCCGACTCCCTGACGGCCCCGACCGGCCCGCCTCCGACCGACCCACCTCCAGTCGGCGACACCACCGAGCTGATGGGTGACATCGCCGAGGACAGCGCGGAAGTCGTCGGCGACGTGGTCGAGGATCGGGGGCTCGGCGGGGCACAACGGGCCGCCGCGACCCGGTCCGGCCAGAGCACGGATCGCGACCGCGACGCCGATCCGAACTCCGGATGGACGACCCACGAGCTGAGCCCCGCCCTGCGGGAACAGCTCGGGCTCCCCGACCTGCCCCTTCCCATCCGCGCCGATCAGGCCGCGGCCGTCCTCGGCAACCCGATCGACCTCCCGGGCCTCGTCGGTGAAATCGACGCCTACCTGAGGGCGCATCCCTGGGCCCAGCGGAGCTACGGCGACACGATCGCGCTGCTCGCCCACGTCGGCGGCGTCGCTCGAGGGCGGGCCAGCGATCACGCCACCGCCCTCTCGCTGTTCTCCACCGGACTCGACTACTCCCCCGACAACATCTCCCTCCAGGCCAACCAGGCCCTGGCCCTGCACTGCCTGGGGCGGCACCACGAGGCGGCGGCCGCCTACGAGTCGCTCCTCGCCACGCCCGGCGTGCGCCGCCGCTCGCTCCTGGGGCTGGTGGCGGCCCGCGCCTACACGGACGCCGGCGACGAGAACGCCGTCCGGGCGCTGCTCGAGGAGATCACGGCCGGACCCTGACGTCGTGTCTGTGGCGCGTTAGGGGTACTGGATACCCCTAACGCGCCACAGACACGGAACGGGTCAGAACAGGAGGGTGGCGCGGTCGGCGATGTCGAAGATGGCGTTGGGAGCGACCCCGACCACCAGGGTGACCAGCGCGGTCACCGCCAGCGCGATGCCCGACGCGGCGTCGACCCGCAGACCGCCCCCGACCCCGGCCACTGCGACCTCGGCCCCCTCATCGGCCTCCTCCTCGGCCCCTCCTTCGTCGGCGAGGTAGGCGACGACGAGCAGCCGGAGGTAGACGAACGCTGCCACCACCGCGGCAAGCACACCGACGATCGCCAGCGCGTACTGCTCGCCGTTCACTGCGGCGCGGAACACGGCGAGCTTGGCGACGAACCCCGACGTGAGCGGAATCCCGGCCTGGCCGAGCAGGAGGAACGTGAGGATCGCCGCCAGCCACGGTCGTCGGCGCCCGAGCCCCGCGTAGTCATCGAGGTCGTGACCGACGTCGCCGCTGCGCGACATGAGGGTGACCACCGCGAAGGTGCCGAGGACGATGAAGGTGTAGGCGAACAGGTAGACGAGCGCCGCCGACACGCCCTCGTCCGTGCCCACCTGCACGCCGAGCAGGATGAAGCCGGCGTGGCTGATCGACGAGTAGGCGAGCATCCGCTTGACGTTGGTCTGCACGATGGCGAGCATGCTGCCGACCACCAGGGTGAGGATCGCCAACGCCCAGAGGACCGGTTCCCAGTCGAGGCGGTAGGTCTCGAAGCCGGTGTTGAGCACCCGGAGGAGCGCGGCGAACCCGGCCACCTTCGCACCGGCAGCCATGAATCCCGTCACCGGTGTGGGTGCGCCCTCGTAGACGTCGGGGGTCCACATGTGGAACGGCACCGCGGCGATCT
>CAZTOV010000243.1:1563-3232 GCA_964615175.1 uncultured Burkholderiales bacterium | reverse complement strand
ACCGAGGCCAAGAGCCAGATCGAGAACCTCGACGTCGAACAGACCGCCGCGGAGATCGAGCAGGGCGCGCTGGTCGTCGACATCCGCGAATCGGAGGAGCTGGCCCAACACGGGCGCATCCCCGGCGCGATGCACATCCCCCGGGGGTTGCTGGAGTTCCAGGCGGGTCAGCTCGACCCGTCGCAACGCATCGTCCTCAGCTGCGCAGCCGGCGGACGCTCGGCCCTCGGAGTGCTCGCGCTGAAGGAGCTGGGGTACGAGAACGTGGCCCACCTCGACGGCGGCTTCACGGCGTGGAAGGAGGCCGGGAAGCCGGTCGAGTAGGGAACAGATCGGGGAAGCGGGGAATCCTCAGGCCTTCGTGGCGTCGATGAAATTGGCGATCACCCGCGCGAGGTCTTCGCCCTGGTCCTCCTGGAGGAAATGGCCGGCACCCTCGATCGTCGTGTGGTCGACACCCTTCGCTCCCGGGACCCGCTCCCTGAACGGGCGGTCGGCACCCGCGGTCACCGGGTCGGAGTCGGAGAAGGCCGTGAGGAACGGCTTGTCGAACGCCTCGAGCACCTCCCACGCCCGCCGGTTGGCGTCGGCTGCCGGGTCGTCCGGCGACGTGGGCACCAGCGCCGGCATCTGGCGCGCCGCCTCCTTGTAGCTCTCGTCGGGGAAGGGCGCGTCGTAGGCGGCGACGACCTCGGGGGCAAGATCGCTCGTACAGCCACCGTTGATGATGCCCCCCACCGGGAACTCGGGCGTCTCCTGCGAGAACTTCTGCCAGCTGAGGAACGCCTCACTCATGCGCTGATCGCCGGTGGGAAGTCCTCCGTTGCCGATGACCACGCGCCGGAACCGCTCGGGGTTGTCCGCGACGAGCCGCAGGCCGGTCAGCGCCCCCCAGTCCTGGCCGAACACCGTGAGGCCGTCGAGTCCGATGGCGTCGAGGGCTTCGGACATCCACGCCACGTGGCGGGCGTAGGTGTGGTCGGTGCGGTCGGCAGGCTTGTCGGAACGACCGAAGCCGACGAGGTCGGGGGCAACGACTCGGTGACCGGCGTCGGCGAGCACCGGGATCATCTTCCGGTAGAGGTACGACCACGTGGGCTCACCGTGGAGGAGCAGGACGGTCTCGGTGGCGTCACGCGGCCCCTCGTCGACGTAATGAACGCGGATGTCGACGTCGGTGTCGCCTCGCACGTCCACGTAGTGGGGGTCGAAGGGGTAGCCGGGGAGGTCGCCGAAGCGATCGTCGGGCGTTCGAAGGAGTTCCATCCTCCGGACCCTACCGCCGCGCGTAGAACACGTCCCCCGTGAGGTCGTAGTGCCCGAAGCCGTCGAGGACGACCTCGGTGGTGACGGTGGCTCGTTCGCCGGGTCGCAGCTCGGTGATCGAGCGGTCGGCGGGCTCGACGGTCCGCCACGGGGTGCCTTCGTAGTCGAGGTGGACGGCGACGCTGAGTCCGTCTTCGAAGATGATCGCGTCGCCGGTGTCGTTCTCGACCGTGGCACTGATGGTGGCGCGACCGTCTTCGGGCACGCCGCCGACGGTGAGGCGGACCTCACCTGCGTCGCGCACGATCACGGTCGCCGAACCCTCGACCCGATCACGAGGGTCCTCGGTGTGGACGAAGAAGGCGCCGCCGTCGGTCGAAGCCACCTCGAGGTCGCCCGCCGG
>CAZTOV010000243.1:0-1463 GCA_964615175.1 uncultured Burkholderiales bacterium | reverse complement strand
AGATGTGGGCGGTTCGCGGAGGAACGTCCGGTCCACCGCCGGTAGCGTGCGGGGGATTCGCGCCGCGGAGGGAGGCCCATGACCGACGTTCTCGAGATCTCGGAGCAGTTGTTCACCGGCGAACGTGAAGCCCCGGGGTCGCTGACGCCCCACGGCATCGTGGCCGACGCGACGAACCCCATGACACCGGCCATGTCGATCACCGAGGTGGGCGACGGCACCGCCTTCGTCAGCTCGTTCGCGAACGTGAGCGCGTTCTCGACCGACGACGGCCTGGTGTGCGTCGACACGGGCTCACCCTTCACCGCCCGGCACGCGCACGAGCTGGTCCGCTCGTGGTCTGGTGACCCGCTCCACACGGCCGTCTACTCCCACGGGCACATCGACCACGTCTTCGGCGTTCCGGTGTTCGAGGAGGAGGCCGAGAAGGAGGGTTGGGCGGCGCCCCGGGTCGTGGCCCACGAGGCGCTGCCCCCGCGCTTCGACCGCTACGTGATGACCGCCGGATACAACGGCCACATCAACCGGCGGCAGTTCGACGCCGACATCGACTGGCCGACCGAGTACCGCTACCCCGACGAGACGTACCGCGACCGCGTCGACGTCGAGGTGGGTGGCGAGTGCTTCGAGCTGCACCACGCCCGTGGCGAGACCGACGACCACACCTGGACGTGGGTCCCGGCTCGCAGGACGCTCTGCACCGGCGACCTGGTGATGTGGTGCGTGCCCAACGCGGGCAACCCCCAGAAGGTGCAGCGCTACGCCAAGGAGTGGTCGGTGGCGCTCCGCGAGATGGCCGAGTTGGGCGCCGAGACGCTGCTCCCCGGCCACGGCCTCCCGGTGATCGGAGCGGACCGGATCCGCATGCTGCTCACCGACAGCGCCGACCTCCTCGACCATCTGCACGACGAGACGGTGCGGCTGATGAACGAGGGGGCCTCTCTGAACGAGATCCTCCACGAGGTCCGGGCACCCGCGCACCTCCTCGAGAAGCCCTACCTGCGGCCCATCTACGACGACCCGGAGTTCGTGGTGCGGAACGTGTGGCGGCTCTACGGCGGTTGGTACGACTTCAACCCGGCCCACCTCAAGCCCGCTCGCGACGCCGAACTGGGGACCGAGGTGGCGCAACTCGCCGGGGGCGCCGGCGCCCTCGCCGCCCGGGCGTCAGAGCTGGCCGCCGAGGGACGGCTGCGAGTCGCCGCGCACCTGGCCGAGCTGGCCGCCTTCGCCGCGCCGGACGACCCCGGAGTCCACCGGGTGCGGGCCGAGGTCTACGAAGCCCGCACCGAGGCCGAGCCCGCCCTCATGTCGAAGGGCGTCTTCGGCGCCGCCGCCCGAGAGTCGCGCGAGCGCGCGACGCAGTAAGGCCAGCGGTCTGGAACCACTCCCGAGAGTGTGAGCATTTGGTGGGGTCATGACCCCATGTGTAGCCCGGGGACATTCCTGACACTTTGGCCTCG
>CAZTOV010000242.1:0-3243 GCA_964615175.1 uncultured Burkholderiales bacterium | reverse complement strand
TCATGTCCACCTGCTCCTGGAGGTCTGCCTGTGATCGGATGCTGCGTGTGTGCTGCGATATGTGTGCGAACCTGGCAAATACCGCGAGCCCCCGCCCGGCTCTACGGTCTCCTGCGTGTGGTGTTCGTCACGTTACTGCGAGAATCCTGCCTCACGGTACGCGGGCTTGCCCGAATCGGGTGCGGATGGGTGACCCGTTTGGGTCGGAACGCCTCGCGCGGGTCAGAGGTTGGTGATGGCTCCCCGCTCGGCCCCTTGGGCAAGCTTGGCGTACTTGGCCAGGAAGCCGGTGGTGTAGCGGGGCTCGGGCGGTTTCCAGTCGGCGGCCCGCTCGGCGAGCGTGGCGGCGTCGACGTCGAGGTCGATGCGCCGCTCGTTCACGTCGATGACGATGCGGTCGCCGTCCTCCACGTAGGCGATGGGTCCGCCGTCGACCGACTCGGGCGCCACGTGGCCGATACAGAAGCCGTGGGTGCCGCCCGAGAATCGTCCGTCGGTGACCAGCGCCGCGTCGGCGCCCCGACCGGCCCCCTTCATGGCGCCGGTGACGGCGAGCATCTCACGCATGCCCGGCCCGCCCTTGGGGCCCTCGTGGCGGATCACCACCACGTCGCCGGGGTTGATGCCACCGGCGAGGATGGCCTCCATGGCGGCGTCCTCGCCGTCGAAGACCCGGGCGGTGCCGTCGAACTGGTCGAAGTCGATGCCGGCCACCTTCACCACGGCGCCGTTGGGGGCGAGGGTGCCCTGGAGGATCACGATCCCCCCACCGGCATGGATGGGATCGGTGACCGGGTGCACCACGTCGCCGTCGGGCGCGGGCGGGTCGATCTCGGCGAGGTTCTCGGCCACGGTCTTGCCCGTGACGGTGAGGCAGTCGCCGTGGAGGAGGCCGGCGTCGAGCAGCTCCTTCATGACCACGGGGACGCCGCCGACCCGGTCGAGGTCGACCATGTGGTACTTCCCGTGGGGCTTCATGTCGCAGATGTGGGGAACCTGGTCGGCGACCTTGTTGAAGTCGTCGAGTTCGAGGGCGACCCGGGCCTCGTTGGCGATGGCGAGGAGATGGAGTACGGCGTTGGTGGAGCCACCCACGGCCATCGTCACGGCGATGGCGTTCTCGAACGCCTCCTTGGTCATGATCTGGCGGGGCCGGATGCCCTCGTTGGCGAGGCGGACCACGGCCTCACCGGTCTGGCGGGCGAAGTCGTCGCGTCGGGAGTCGGGGGCGGGCGGGCTCGACGAGCCCGGGAGGCTCATGCCGAGCGCCTCGGCGACGCTGGCCATGGTGTTGGCGGTGAACATGCCGGCGCACGCCCCCTCGCCGGGGCAGGCGTTGCGCTCGATCTGGCCGAGTTCGTCCTCGGTGATGGTGCCGGCCGCGCAGGCCCCGACCGCCTCGAAGACGCTGACGATGTCGAGTGCCTCGCCGTTGGGACCGACGCCCGGGAGGATCGAACCGCCGTAGAGAAAGACGCTGGGCAGGTTCGTGCGGGCGGCGGCCATGAGCATGCCGGGGAGGCTCTTGTCGCAGCCGGCGAAGGTGACCATGGCGTCGAGGCGCTCGGCGTGCATCACGCACTCGACCGAGTCGGCGATGATCTCGCGGCTCACCAGGCTGGCCCGCATGCCCTCGTGACCCATCGAGATGCCGTCGGAGACGGCGATGGTGACGAACTCGATGGGGAACCCGCCGGCGTCCTTGATGCCCTCCTTGCTCACCTTGGCGAGCCGGTCGAGGGGCATGTTGCAGGGGGTGACCTCGTTCCAGCTCGAGGCGACGCCGACCTGAGGCTTGTCCCAGTCGTCGTCGGTCATCCCGACCGCCCGGAGCATGGCCCGGGCCGGCGCCCGGTTCATCCCCTCGGTGACCTCGTGACTCCGGATCTTCACCCGCCGCTCGTGCTCTTCGTCAGCCATGCCTGCGAAGCGTACTTCTCGATCGCCCCTCCCCTCGGGCCGTTACCAGACCCTGTGTGTGCATGGCGTCGCGCTGTAGCGCGACGCCATGCACACACAGGGGCTGGGGGGGTCAGGTCAGGCGGGCGTCGAGGAGGCGGTTAAAGATCTGGGGGTTGCCCTGGCCCTTCGACTCCTTCATGAGCTGGCCCATGAGGAAGCCCCGCAGCTTCTTCTGCTTCTTCTCGTCGCCCTCGCGGTACGACTCGACCTCGTCGGGGTGGTCGGCGAGGACCCGGTCGACGATCTCGGCGAGGGCGCCCTCGTCGGACTCCTGGGCGAGGCCCTCACGCTCGACGATCTCGTTGGGCGACCCCTCCCCTGCCATGACCTTGTCCAGCACGTCCTTCGAGATGTTCTTGGAGATGGTCCCCTCGTCCTCGAGCCGCCACAGCTCGGCGAGGTGGCCCGAAGCGAGAGCGCCCACGTCGGCGTCGGCCGCCAGGTCGTTCAGCACGATGTTGGTGACCCGCACGGCGTCGGCCCCGAGGGCCGCGGCGCCCTCGACCAGCGCCGCTCGCAGCGGACTGCCCACGAGCGTGCGGGCGTCGTCGGCCGACAGGCCCCAGTCCGCCGCGTAGCGGGCTCGCTTGGCAGCCGGAAGCTCCGGGAGGTCGTCTCGAACCCGCTCGAACCACTCGGGCTCGGGCGCCACCGGCACCAAGTCGGGCTCGGGAAAGTAGCGGTAGTCGAACGCCTCCTCCTTAGAGCGCATCCCGTGGGTGCGGCCGTCGTCCTCGTCCCAGTGCCGGGTCTCCTGCACCACGGTTTCGCCGGCGTCGAGAAGCGCGGCCTGCCGCTCGATCTCGTACTCCAGCGCCCGCCCCAGCGACCGCAGCGAGTTCATGTTCTTGACCTCGACCTTGGTGCCGAACTCGCTCGCACCCTCGGCCCGAAGCGACACGTTGGCGTCGACCCGCAGCGACCCCTCCTCCATCTTGACGTCGGACACACCGAGGGTCTCGAGGGTCGCCCGCAGCTCGGCAGCGTAGGCCCGGGCCTGCTCGGCCGAGGTGATCTCGGGCTCGCTGACGATCTCCATCAGAGGGACGCCGGCCCGGTTGTAGTCGACGAGCGAGTACTCGGCGTCGTGGATGCGTCCGCCGCCCCCGACGTGGGTGGTCTTGCCGGTGTCCTCCTCGAGGTGCGCGCGGTGGATCCCGACCGCCACCCCGTCGACCTCGAGGGTCCCGTTCACGAGGATGGGTTCCTCGTATTGCGAGATCTGATAGTCCTTCGGCATGTCGGGGTAGAAGTAGTTCTTCCGGGCGAAGATCGACTCCT
>CAZTOV010000241.1:0-3244 GCA_964615175.1 uncultured Burkholderiales bacterium | reverse complement strand
GCGGTCCGACGACGGAGCCGCCGGGTGAGTGCCACCTGGGCAGCGCCGGAGCCGAGGCCGACCAACCCGAGCACCGCGCCCGAGAACAGCGCCACCAGGCCCACGAGCGCGATCACCGCCGCCACCGAGAGGCTCAGGATCGACGGGAGACGCCGACCGCGCTCGAGGTATCCGCGCTCCCTCAGATCAGCCGCCACGTAGCGTTCGATCCGATCGACGAAGACCTTCGCCTGCTGACGGTTGGTGCGCACCCATCCGGCGAGATCGGAGAGCCATACGTCGCTCCCCGTGGCGAAGAGGCGGGTGTAGACGGCGTTCTCGTACGGACGGAGCGAGCCCTCGGGCGGCTCCTCCCGTCGGAAACGCCACTCGGTCTCGCCGCCGAGGAAGCCCCCGCGACGATCTTCGACGATGGTCAAGTATCCACGACTCGCGAGGTCCAAGACGATCGCGCCCACCGTGGCGGGGCGCATGTCGCCTCGGTGCCGCAGGGCGTCGACGAGCGCCGGGGGGTCGTCGGGCGGTGGGATCGGCTCGTCGCCGTCGTCCCCGGGTCGCGCGCCGCCGTCTTCACGACCCCACCGTTCGCGGATACCGAAGAAGGCCAGCCATCCGGCGGCCGCGAGGAACAGCGATGCGGTAGCGAGGTCATCGCGGGCGACGGCGTCGGTGCTCGCCGCGGCTGCGGGAGTCGACCACGCCAGCATCCCGGCGACGCCCAATGCGACGCTCCAGCACGATCTCCACATCGGAGCCATTGAAGCAGAACCGGACAAGTTTCAGGAGTACACACCTGGTGGTGGCGCGCTCACCAACCGGTGTTGGGACCGTCGACGTAGTCGACGGCGCGACAGTCGGTCACCGATGCGTCGGTGTGTTGCGACTCGACCGTGACGAGTGAAAGCCGCAGGTAGGTGCAGGTGCCGGTCGTCGAGCGCACCGCAAAAGCGAGTTCGGCACCGTCCGCGTCTGCGGCCACCGAAACCGTGGCGACACCATCGGACGAGACCGTGCCAGCCACCCAATCGAGCACGGGTTCGACGTCGGCCAGCTCGGCGAGCGCGGCGACATCGTCGGCGAAGCCCTCCGGATGCTGCACGACGTACACCCAGGCGGCCTTGGAGGCCGTCCTCAGGTTCATGGTGGCCCGAGTCTCGGACGCACGGCTCGACGCGGCCATGAATGTGGGGATGGCGATGCCGACGAGGACGGCCAACACCGTCATCGAGACGACCAGCTCGACGATCGTGAAGCCGCCGTCGGCGCGCACGTCAGCCCTCCCCTGCCTCATCCCGTGGATATCGGCAGGTCTCGGAGAGCGATTGAGAAAGCGACGACTTCCGCCCAACGATCGGTCTCCGAGAATTCACCCCCCGTTCGGGCGGAGTTCCTGACGAAGGGGAGGATTCGGAGCCAGCGCGCCGAAACCCTGGTCGGAGGGTCACTCAGGCAGGCACCATCGGGGGGTATCGATGGATCGACGGGAGTTCCTCAAGACGGGCGCGATGCTGGGCGGCGCGGCCGCCCTGGGCAGCCGGATGCCGTGGGCGTTCGCGCAGGGCGGCGGAAGCGGTCAGGGCAAGGTCGTCCCGGGCACCAGCATCCTCGACGGCAACGCCAAGGACGCCCCCATCGACACCATCGTGGTGCTCATGATGGAAAACCGCTCCACCGACCACTATTTCGGCTGGCTCGCCGACGACGGTCCGTTCAACGAGTTCGGCCAGGACACCTACGGCCCGAGCTTCAAGTTCCGGGCCAACTCCGACCAGACCTACCTCGACCACGAGACCGGCGACGAGGTCGACACGTATTACCTCGCCGGGCCCGGTTCGCCGGTCGAGCACCACTATCGGGGCTGCGGCCACCCCGACCCCGGACACGGCTGGGACCACGGTCGCGCCCAGCGTGATGGCGGGTTCCTCGCCGAGGGAAGCCGCAACGACATCTACGCCCTCGGCTACTACCAGGGCTCCGATCTCGAGCTGTACTCCCAGCTCGCACGACACTTCACGACCTTCGATCGCTACCACTGCTCGCTCCTGGCGCCGACCTTCCCCAACCGCGAGTACATGCACTCCGCTCAGTCGGGCGGGCTGAAGGGCAACGCACTTCCCCCCGAGGTGCCGGGCCACGAGACCGGGTTCACCTGGGACACCATCTGGGACCGCCTCCAGGCGGCCGGGATGATCCCCGGCGTCGACGCCGGGTACTTCTTCGTCGACCTGCCGGCGATTCTGCTGTGGGGCGCTCGGATGCTGCCCTTCATGCAGCACATCGAGGAGTACTTCGCCCGCGCGGCCTCAGGGACCCTTCCCAAGATCACCTTCGTCGACCCCGGATTCACCACGGGGTTGCGCACCGACGACCATCCCTACGCCGACATCCGGGCCGGCCAGAAGCTGGCCCTCGACATCGTCCAGGCGTTCGTGAACTCCCCGCAATGGGATCGGGGCGCCTTGTTCATCAACTACGACGAGTGGGGCGGCTTCTTCGACCACGTCGACCCCCCGATCCTGCCCGACGACCGGGCGAGCACGAACGACGACGAGAACTTCGGGCAGACCGGCTTCCGCACCCCGACCCTCATGGCCTCGCCCTACGCCCTGCCCGGCTTCGTCGACGGCCGGCTCTACGACCACACGTCGATCCTGCGCTTCATCGAGTGGCGCTTCCTCGGCGCGCCCCCCGAAGGACCGGAGCCGGGCGCCAACGGCGAGCATTGGTGGCTGACCGCACGCGATCGGTTCGCCAACAACATCGGCGCGTCCCTGCGCGAGGCGCCCACGGGCGCGGAGGCCGACCTCCCGCTCCTGCCCGAGGTGCCGGTCACCTCGGCGCCGTGCGAGGGCGAGGAGTTGGAGGGCACCTTCGTCGACGGCATCATCCACGACGCCGTCGATGAGGTCGAGGAGCAGATCCCCGAGGAACTGGAGCAGCACGCGTTCGAGAAGGCGCTGCACGCCGGCTTCTACGAGCGGATGGGCTACGACGTCGAGCTGAAGCCGCTGCCGACCCGGTAGCGAGGCTCAGAACAGCGTGCGCTGGTCGGGCCCGAGCTGGAACCAGGGCAGGCCTTCGTTGAACACCCACGAGCGTCGGTGCACGACGGTGGGGCCGAAGGCCGCCAGCGCCGCCTTGTGCACCGGCGACGGGTAGCCGACGTTGCTCTCGAAGCCGTAGGCCGGAAAGTGCTCGGCCTCGGCGCGCATGAGGCGGTCGCGCGTGACCTTGGCGATGACCG
>CAZTOV010000240.1:0-3249 GCA_964615175.1 uncultured Burkholderiales bacterium | reverse complement strand
TCCGGCGGGGACCCCACGAAGGCGATCGGCCCGTCGACGTCCACGACGTCAAGGGTCTGTGGGAGAACCTCGCCGAGGCGCTCCAGTTGACCGACGTGGTGGTCGAGGCGGCCGAGCGGCCCGGATTCCACCCGTCGCGCGGTGCGGCGGTCTTCGTCGACGGTGGCGAGGTGGGGGCGTTCGGTGAAGTCGCTCCCGACGTGGTGCCGCGCCTGGAGCTCCCGGAGCCCACGGTGGCGATGGAGCTCGACCTCAGCCGGCTTCTGTTGGGCGCGCGGAGCGACCGACAGTACGAGACCGTGTCGCGGTTCCCCCCGTCGGGAATCGACCTCGCGTTCGTGGTCGACGAGTCGGTGCCGGCGGCGCGGCTCGAGGCCACCCTCCGCAACGCCGGCGGTGACCTGCTCGAGGAGCTGCGGCTGTTCGACCGGTTCGCGGGCGCGGAGTTGGGGGAGGGACGGGTGAGCCTCGCCTACCGGCTGCGGTTCCGGGCCCCCGACCGCACGCTCACCGACGACGAAGTCGGAGAGATACGGCAGGCCTGCATCGACGCCGTGACGGGTGCGGTCGGTGCAGAGTTGCGCGGCTGACGTGGCGGCGGGCGCGCCCCAGCCGTTCGTCCATCGTGTCCGACCCCGTTATGGCGAGGTCGACATGCAGGGCGTCGTCTTCAACGCCCACTGGCTCGCCTACTTCGACCTCGCCATGACCCGGTTCTTCGAGTCGCTCGACCTCGACCCGAAGGCGACGTTCCTCGCAGACTGGGACTGCATGCTCGTCCACGCCGACCTTGACTGGGCGAGCGGAGCCGGATGGGAAGATCCCGTCGACATCGCGGTCGCCCCGACGCGGCTCGGAAACGCCTCGTTCGACATCCGCTATGAGGCCACGGTCGGGGAGCGGTCGGTGTGCTCCGGCACCCTCACCTACGTGTCGATCACCCGGGGCCGCACCGAGTCGCGTCCCATCCCCGACCCCATCCGCTCCAAGCTCGAGGCCCGCCAACCCGACACCGAGGGTGTGTGAGCATTTGGTGGGGTGATCACCCCACCAAATGCTCACACACCCTCCAGCGGTCAGGCCTTGGAGACGGGGTCGCCGAGCCGGACGGTGCCGCCCTCGACGACCCGGGCGTTGAGGCCGCGGAGGCGGAGCCGCGTGCCTTCGGGTGAGTTCACGAACCGGAGCGCGTCGACCCCGAAGCGGCGGGAGAATTTGGCGCAGCCGGTGTGGGGCGGTTCGGTCACCTCGATGACCGCGGCACCGACCTGCAGCCGCGTGCCGGGCGGCAGGTTCCCGATGCTGATGTCGAGGTCGAGGTAGAGCTGGTCGCCGGCGAGGGGGCGCCGGTCGGGATCGCCGGCGAGCAATCCGGCGACCCGCGCGTTCATGACCGTGATCTGCTTCTCGGGGTGGGCCGACCCGTCGGGCGTGCTCGAGCTTCCGCGGGTTCTCCAGTTGTCGCCGACCAACCCCACCTCGGGGTCCAGCTTGACCTGTTCGACCACCTCGCGCTGTGCGACATCGGGCCGGCGCACGATCAGCTCGACCGTGCCGTGGTCGGTTGGGGCCTCCTGGATGTGGGGGAGGCCGGCTTCGAGTTCGGATCCCGTGAGATGTGACATCGGCGCAAGTGTAAGGATCAAGCGGTGGCTCCCGCCCGCAACTTGCCAACCTTTTTCCAGGCCTGCGGCATCGCGCACGGCGTCATGACCGAACCGGCGGTTTTCGATCGCTGGGCCGAGCCGGGGGCGCTGCACGGCTTCACGGTCGGAGGGATCGCCGGCCACCTCTATGGCGCCATCCGGCGTTTCGAGAAGGCGTTGGACGAACCCATCCCCGATCCGCCGCAGATGGGTGAGCTGGCCGACTTCTACGGGAGAAACCGGGTCGATGCGCCGGGCGATCTCGACGAGGGGGCGCACCTGCTCATCCGGGAGGACGGTGAGAAGCGGGCGTCGTACGGGCCCCAGGCGGTCGCGAGCCGATTCGTCGATCTGGTCGAACGGCTGCGGAAGCGCCTGCCCGGAGAATCCGGCGATCGGCTGGTCACGGTCTGGACGGTCGAAGACGGCGCCACCCGGCTGGAGACCTACCTCAGAACCCGGATCATCGAGCTGGTGGTCCATGCCGATGACATCGCCGCCAGCGTCGACCTCCCGCCCCTCGACCTCCCGCCCGAGGTGGCGACCGAGGCCATCGGCGCCTTCACCGAGCTGGCCCGCGACCGAGCCGGCGACGTCGCGGTCATCCGAGCGTTCACCCGCGCCGAACGAGCAGTTCCCGACACCCTCCGAGTCCTGTGAGCCAGACCCTGTGTGTGCATGGCGTCGCGGTTTAGCGCGACGCCATGCACACACAGGGTCAGAGTGTGAAGCGGGCGAGGCCGGTGGTGGCGCCGGTGTCGGCGTTGGTGATCTCGACGGCGGCGGAGTCGTCGGCGATCGAGACCCGGGCCTCGGCGGTCTGGTTCTCGGTGACGATGCCCACGAAGCGGCACTCGATTTCGCCGGCACGGACCACGCCGTCGCCCCACCGTTCGAGCAGCAATCCGTAGGCCGGCCCGAGCGTCTGCATGCCCATGGCAACCTTGCCCGGGAGCCCCATCTCTCGGGCGGCGTCGTCGTCGGAGTGGAAGTTGCCGGCCCGGGAGTACGTCCGCAGCAGGTCGCCCGTGAGGTGGAGCGAGCGGGTCTCGGCATGTTCATCTGCGGCGACCTCGAGCGGCCGCGACACGCCGTCCGTGTCCTCGGCCCCTTCGCGCGGCAGGGACGCGGCGAAATCCGCCTCGAGGCTCCACAGCGGCGCGCCGTCGGCGTCACGCACCTCGGACGCGACGGTGAAGTAGTCGCGGGAGTGGCGGACCCAGCGTTCGGTCACCTGCCCGGAGATGGTCACCGCGGCCGGTGCGGCGACACTCGTGTGCGACCGGATCCGTCCCCACGTGTGGAGCACCCCGGTCGGGACGGTGCGCTGGATGAGCAGCATGGTGAAGTTGACGCCCATCGGCGGGAACAGCAGCCCGGCGGCCCGGGCCGCGTGGTCGATGCCGGCGCCTCGCCAATAGCGGTCGTTGGCCTCGGCCGAGACGTCGAGGTCGAGGACACCGAGGTCGGTACCGGGTTCGGGGAAGGGAGAGGAAGAAGTATTGTGCATGGGTATTCAGAACTGTGTATAATCCCCGCATGACGAAGGCAGCGGTGATCGGCGGGTCAGGGTACACGGGGGCCGAGCTCCTCCGGCTCCTGG
>CAZTOV010000239.1:0-3254 GCA_964615175.1 uncultured Burkholderiales bacterium | reverse complement strand
GCTCGCGCTCGACGGCCGCGACCATCTCGGCCGGGGCGGGCGCGCCGCCGATCGACACCTGCTCGAGGCTGCTCAGGTCACGGGGCGACAGCTCGGCCTCGGCGAGGACCGCCCGCACCATCGTCGGCACGAGGAACAGCCGGGTCACGCGCTCGCGCTCCACCAGCGCCAGGACTTCGGCGGCGTCGAACCGTTCCAACATCACGTGCACCCCGCCCAGCGCGGTGAGGTAATGCGGCGTGCCCCATCCGTTGACGTGGAAGAGCGGAATCGTGTGCAGCACCACGTCGTCGCCACCGATGCGCATGGTCAGGGCCGCGTGGACGGCATGGAGGTAGAGCGTGCGGTGGGTGAGCACCGCTCCCTTGGGCGATCCCGTCGACCCCGACGTGTAGAAGATCTCCGCGGGGTCGTTCTCGTCGACGACCGGGGGCGCCACTCGGTCTGCGGGCTGGGCGTCGAGGCGCGCCTCGTAGTCGTCGCCCAGCACCACCTGAGGGACGTCGACACCGGGATCGGCCTGCGAGGGATGCCGCACGAGCACGGTCGGCGTACCATCGGCCACGATGCCGCGAAGCTCGCCCGCACTGAGGCGGATGTTGAGCGGCATGAGCACGCCACCGGCCAGCAGCACGCCGTAGTAGGCCTCGAGCAGTTCGTGGGTGTTGGGGCCCAGCCACGCCACCCGGTCACCGCGCTCGACCCCGAGCTCGCGCAGCGCCCCGGCGAGCCGGTGGCACCGATCCGCGTACTCCCGGTAGGTCCAGCGCGCCTCGCCGTCGACCACGCCGACGCGATCGGGGAAGAGTCGATCGGCACGGTCGAGGAAGTCGAGCGGGGTCAGGGGTACGTGCACCGGCCGCACGCTACCGAGCGCGACCTCGCCGCCGCTCGCGTGTGGAGCTGTCGGAAGGCAACCATCCGCGCGCGCTCTTGGAGGATCCGCCGTATGCGCAAACTGATCGTCACCGTCATCGCTCTCCTCATGGCATTCGGAGGCGCCGGGACGGCCCTCGCCGGCCATGAAGGCAACCGCGGGCCCGGCCCCAACGGCCACAACAACCACGGCCTCTGCACCGCCTACTTCAACGGCCAGAAGCAGGGGCACGACAAGCACGACAAGGACAGTCCGCCGCCGTTTGCCGAGCTCGAGCGACGCGCTGAGGAGGAAGCCGACGAGAACAACGACGATGACGAGGAGAACGACGTCTCCGGAGCCGACGCCGTCCTGTCGTGGTGTCAGGACAGCGACAACAACCCCAAGGGCGTCGGCGGCCAGCCGAGCAAGGGACGGCACGGCGACAAGTTCTGAAGCCTGACGTCGAGCGAATCGGTCGGAAGGTTCGGGGCCCCGGCAGCGGGGCCCCGAACCGCATCGAGGCTCAGAGACGCACCCTCCGGACCCCGGCCGGGCGGCACTCGCCGGTCGCCGCGTCGACCTCGACGTTCCACTCCGGAGCCGGGATGTCGTGCTCGTGCATCAACTCGAGGATCCCGGCCTCGCCCGGGCTCATCGCCTCGGGATAGCCGCTGGCGCCGTCGGCGACCCACAGCTCACGCACCCAGTCGTCTCCCTCGCCGAACCGGCGGGCGATCTTCTCACCGTCGAAGCCGGTCGAAGCGAGGACGCCAGCGGCGACGAGCAGGCGCCGGGCGACGCCGAACTTCACCCCCAACAGCCGGTCGGGCTCGGCCGCGGCCAACGCGTCGAGGCGATCGCGACAAGGGCGGCATTCACAGAAGACGGCGCCCCAGGCGAGCGGGCGATCGGGCGCTCGGCAGGCGCGCCAGGATTCGGTGGACGGGGACATGTCGTGCTCCTTCGGTCGTGGAACTTCCGAGGGAGCACTTGCGGGCCGGCTCCGAACCCGCGGGCCGCCGCGACGGGCGGCCCGACGAGATGGAACCGTACCTGGCGTCGTCGCGGCGTTCCAGACGGTGCCTCTCCCTGACGCCGACGTCGATGCGGTTACGCTGCGGGCGTGACTCCCGAAAGCTCCGAAGAACGCATCGCCCTGTTCCTCGACTACGAGAACCTCGCCATCGGCGCCCGCGACCACCTCGGGGGCATGAGCTTCAGCCTCAAGCCGGTGGCCGACGCCCTGGCCGAGCGGGGAAGGGTCGTGGTGCGTCGCGCGTATGCCGACTGGTCGCTGTTCGGTGACGACCGCCGCGACCTGACCCGGCACCACGTCGAGCTGATCGAGATCCCCCAGCGCATGGGATACGGCGCCCGCAAGAACTCTGCCGACATCAAGTTGGCCGTCGACGCCATGGAGCTGAGCTTCGAGCGCGAGTACGTGACCACGTTCGTCATCGCCACCGGCGACAGCGACTTCACCCCCTTGGTGCACGCCCTCCGGGCTCGCAACAAGAAGGTGATCGGCATCGGCGTCAAGGACTCCACTTCCAAGCTGCTCCCACCGGCCTGCGACGAGTTCCTCTTCTACGACCTGCTCGAGGGTGTCGACGCCGGTTCGGGGCGCCGCTCCCGTCGCCGGGGTCGCCGCCGCGGTGGGAAGAAGGACGAGCCCGCGAAGGCGAGCGCGGCCGACGACGGCGACGAGCTCGACCACGCCGAGGAGGTCGACGACGAAACCGAGGAGACGCCCGAGCTCGACGTGCTCATCACCCAGACCCTCTCGGGTGTCAAGCGGACCAGCGGCGACAGCGTCACCGCGTCCCACCTCAAGCGGACCGTGCTGCGCAAGGACCCCACATTCAGCGAGGCCGACCACGGCTTTCGGGGGTTCGTCGAGCTACTGCGCCACCTCGAGGAGCAGGGTGTGGTCGAACTGAGCGAGGGACCCTCCCGGGGCGACCCCGAGGTCGACTTCCCCGAAGGGAAGCAGAGCGGCGAGACCCAGGCCTTCGAGCTGCTCGCCGAGGTAGTGGCCGACAGCGCCGGCAAGGACGGTCCGGCCGTGCTTTCGGGGCTCAAGGACCGCATCCGCCACAAGGAACCCGAGTTCACCGAGAAGCGGTTCGGCTACGGGGGCTTCCTCCAGTTCGTCAAGGCCGCCGCCCAGCGCGGGGTCATCGACCTCAAGTGGGATGAGGAACACGACGACTACGTCCTGACGTCGGAGGGCTGACCGCCATGTCGAGGAATGGACCGGCCGGACAGGAGCGCCGCCACCTCTGCGACCGTTTCGCCGAGCTGGGGCCCGAAGCCCCGACGCTCTGCGAGGGCTGGACCACCCACGACCTCGCCGCCCACCTCTACACGCGTGAGCGGCGACCACATGCCGCCC
>CAZTOV010000238.1:1408-3270 GCA_964615175.1 uncultured Burkholderiales bacterium | reverse complement strand
GACGCCTCGACCGCCTCGGTCCCGGCGCTGGCGTAGAAGAAGGCGTCGATGCCGCCGGGAGCCAGGTCGGCGAGACGCTCACTCAGCTCGAGCAGCTTGGGGTGCATCACCGTCGTGTACTGACCGTGGATCAGCGTGGCCGCCTGCTGCTGCGCGGCCTCGACCACCTTGGGGTGGCAGTGGCCGGTGCTGGTGACGCCGATTCCCGCGGTGAAGTCGAGGTAGCGGTTCCCATTCTCGTCGAAAAGGTGCACACCTTCGCCGCGGGCGGCGAGAACGTCGGTGGCCTGCTTGAGCAGTGGAGAGAGCATGCCGATCCTCTCGATTGTCGATTGTCTACAATCTTAGGATCCCGGCGACACCGCGAGCCCGTGCGCAGGCCCCACCGATCTGGGTCGGGTGTCGCCCCTGGGCATCTGGGTAGGGTGCGCGTAACGTTCTTCGGGAGGGTTCCATGGCGAGGTACATCGAGATCGCCCTCGAGAAGCGAGGCGTCCGGTGCCGAGCGCGACTCCTCGACGACCTCGCCCCTCGCACCTGCGAGATTGTCTGGAACTCGCTTCCGCAGCGCGGCGACGTCTTTCACGCCAAGTACGCCCGCAACGAGCTGTACATCATGACGCCGCCGCTGGGAGGGCCGCCCGGCCTCCTCGAGAACCCCACGGTGACCCCGATCCCCGGCGACGTCTGCTACTTCGACTTCACCGCCGGCCAGCTCCCCGCGGCCTCCTACGGCTACGACGAAGACGCGGGTGAGGGAGCGGGAGACCTCGATCGGGTGGTCGACCTGGCGATCTTCTACGGCCGCAACAACCTCCTCCTCAACGGCGACGTTGGCTTCGTGCCTGCGAACGTCTTCGCCACCATCGAGGAGAGCCTCGACGAGATGGCCGACGCGGGGAACGACGTCTGGCGGTCGGGTGCCGTCGGCGAGACCCTCGCCTACACGCGTATCGAGGAGGGGAAGTGACCGAGCATCACCACCACGACCCCCTCGAGCCGGTCGCGGAGGTCCACTTCAACGGGGATGAACTGGTCGAGACGATCGCGCCGCACCCGCCCGAGCGGTACTCGGCGCCCATCGAGTACGACGAGCTGCTGCTCGACGACGTGAGGGTGGGGGTCGTCGTTCCGTTCGACTTCGGCCTCGACTGGGAGTACTGGCGTTACCTCCCCGAGGGCGTCTCGCTCTACTTCACCCGGACCCCCCACGTGACCAAGACCGTGGGAATCCAGCTCGCCCGGGCGATCGGCAATCCGAAGATGATCCACCGGGCGGCCAAGACGCTGCGCGCGCTCAACCCGGCGTCGGTCCTCTACGCATGTTCATCGGGCAGCTTCGTCGGCGGGCTCGAGGGTGAGGCAGCCATCCGCCAGGCCATCCTCGACGCCGGGATGCGCCGCGCCGTCACGACGTCGAGCGCCATGGCCGAGGCCCTCAAGGGCATCAACGCCAAGCGGCTCGCCGTCGCCACCCCCTACTCGAAGAAGCTCACCCAGCGCCTCGTCGACTACCTCGAGGACGACGGGTTCCGTGTCGTGTCGACCCACTACCTGGGGATCGCCGAGAACATGCAGGCGGTGAGCCAGCGCACGATCTGCGACCTGGTCCGAGAGTCGCACCACCCGGGGGTCGACGCGGTGTTCGTGAGTTGTACGGCGCTGCGCACCTATGGCCTCGTCGCCGACATGGAGCAGGAGATCGAAACCCCGGTCTTCACCTCCAACCAGGTCTCGTTGTGGGCGGTGCTGAAGCACGCCCGGGCCGAGGTCCTCGACCCCGAGCGCCCCGGTTGGGTGATCGGTGGTGGCCAGCCCATGGCCCGTTCCACCGAGATGCTCATCGAACTGGCCCAGGCCGA
>CAZTOV010000238.1:0-1308 GCA_964615175.1 uncultured Burkholderiales bacterium | reverse complement strand
GTGGCCAGCCCATGGCCCGTTCCACCGAGATGCTCATCGAACTGGCCCAGGCCGAGGCCGACCAGCAGGCCGACACCGCTTGAACCCTGTGTGTGCATGGCGTCGCGCTGCAGCGCGACGCCATGCACACACAGGGTCGTGTCAGGTGAAGAGACGGCCCAGGTCCTTCGCGGTGCGGGGGAGGTCGGCGAGGCGGAGCGCCTCCCACATCGTCACCTGGTTGGCGGTGAGCACGGGTTTGTCGAGCGCGTCCTCGAGGTCGTCGATCCACGCCGCGGAGTGCAGGGCGGTGTCTGGGACGAGCACGGCCTCGGCGTCGGGATGGTCGCCGGCGGTGACGAACTCCATCACGCGCTCCTTCCCGAATGTCCCCACCTCGGCGGCCTCGAGGACGTCCTCGGCGCCGACCGACACGGTCTCGATGCCGACGTGGCCGAGGAACTGGGCGAAGAGCTGCGCCACGTCGTCCGGATAGGTGGCCGCCACCGTGACCCGCTTCAGATCCAGGGACTGGGCCGCGTTGACGAAGGCGAACGACGTGCTCGAGGCCGGGACGCCGAGGGCGTCGCCGACCTCGCGAGCCTGCTGCTCGGCGCCGTCCCAGCCGAAGACGAAACTCCCCGACGTGCACGCCCACAGCACGACGTCCACGCCGCGCCCTTCGAGTTCTCGCGCGCCGTCCAACAACCGCTCCGTGCCGCCGAGGTCGAGGAGGTCGTCGACTCGGTGGGCGTCGACGCCCACCGAGGTGTTGACCAGCTCGACGGTGACGTCGGCGTCGACGCGTTCGGCCATCAGCGGGTAGTCGTCTTCGGCGGCGAAACCGGGATACAGGAACCCGAGGGCGGTGGCGGTTGGGCTCATGCCCCCCATGGTGGGGAATGTCGGGCTTCCGTGTCCATCGCGCACGCCCAACGGCGAAATGGTTGTCGAGCGCGCTCCGAACCCATAGGGTCCCCTCGTGGACAGCCCGTGCTCGCTTCGCAGCATGGTCCGTCCCGGCCGAGCCGCCGGCGTGCGGCCCATGCCGGAGTGGGTTCGGGTCCGACAATCAGACGCCTGACGCCGCCCCGGTGCCGCACGCACCATTGGTTCGTGTTCCGGGTGCAGCGTGGGGCGACACCGGACAGACGGATACACGACTGCGGGGAGGAACCCAATGGATCGACGGCCGAGAGCTCGCTGGTTGCGATTGCTGGCCGTACTGGCTGCCATGTTCGTGTTGGCGGCGGCATGCGGCAACGACGATGGTGATGACGGCGACGACGGCGCCGGTGACGGCGATGGCGAGGCGCCGGCGGAGGCGAG
>CAZTOV010000237.1:0-3271 GCA_964615175.1 uncultured Burkholderiales bacterium | reverse complement strand
CTGCGGATCGGCACCGCGGTGGTGCCGATCTACACGCGGACGCCGATGGTGCTGGGGATGACCGCGGCCTCGATGTCGCAACTGGCGCCCGACCGGTTCGTGCTCGGGATCGGCACGTCGAGCGAGAACATCGTCGAGCGGTGGAGCGGCACGCCGTTCGAGCGGCCCTACACGCGGATGCGCGAGACGCTCGAGGTGCTGCGACCGATGCTCGCGGGCGAAAAGGTCACCTACGAGGGCGAGACGCTCCGCGTCGACGGCTTCCGCATGCAGATCGCCTTCTCCGGCGAACCGAAGGTCTACATCGGGGCCCTGAACAAGCGGATGCTGCGCCTCGCCGGCGCCAAGGCCGACGGGGTCATCCTCAACATGCTCGCCCCCGACCATGTGAAGCAGGTGCTCGCCGAGGTCGCCGCCGGCGCGGACGAGGCCGGCCGCGACCCCTCCGAGATCGAGTCGGTGGCCCGCATCCACATGGCCTACGACGTTCCCTTCGAAGACGGGGCCGGGATCGTGCGGAGCGTGTTCGGTCCCTACGCCGCCACCAGCGTCTACAACAAGTTCTTCTCGTGGATCGGCTTCGAGGAGGAGGCCGCGGCCGTGGCCAAGGCGTGGTCGGAGAAGGACCGGGAGGGCCTGGCGGGTGCCGTGAGCGACGACATGGTGCGGGCCATGGCGGTGGTCGGGACCGCTGACGAGTGTCGGGAGCGTCTCGACGAGTACTTCGACGCCGGCCTCGACGTCGCCGCCCTCAACCCCATGGCCCTCGACCCCGCCGACGCCTATCGCATGATGAGAGAACTCGCTCCTTCGAGT
The DNA here is from genome assembly GCA_964615175.1 of uncultured Burkholderiales bacterium. GTDB lineage: Bacteria > Actinomycetota > Acidimicrobiia > IMCC26256 > JACPCJ01 > CAZTOV01. The sequence goes on along the minus strand of CAZTOV010000237.1, from coordinate 2,455 downwards.
GCGTGATTCGGGGCCGGCGGTCTGGAACGACTCCAGGGAGTGTGAGCATTTGGTGGGGTCATGACCCCACCAAATGCTCACACTCACTCGCTACGGGGCGCCGGCGTCGGGTGAGGTCGTGGTGGTGGTCTCGTCGGGGGGAGGCTCTTCCGGCTCTTCCTCTTCCTCCTTGCACTCCTCCTCGGGTGGCTTGGCGTCGTGGTCGTCGGGGAGGTCGCAGGGGTGCACCGCCACGAGCCGGGTCTCGGGTCGATACCGGGTGGTGAAGGTCTTGCGGGACAGCTCGTTGCCCTCGAGGTCGTTGATCACCCGGGTCACCCGAACGAGTCGACCTTCCGAGCCGCTCTCCCGCACGACCCGCTGACCCCGCTCGATCGAGCCATCGGGCTCGAATTCCTCGGGGATGTCGAATGTGTCGAGGACGACCGGCCCCTCGGCGTCCACCGACCGCAGCTTGGTGCTGTAGAAGTTCACCGTCACCGAGGTGGCGGTGACCGATGTGCGGACCCAGATGGCGTGGTCGGTGTCGTTCTTGAAGCTGAGGTCGGGGCTGGGGAACGAGACGGTCGCCTCGCGGCCCATCGGGTAGCGGGAGATGTAGAAGGTGTGGGCCTGGAACTCCACCAACGGGTAGCCACCGAAGAAGACGGCGTTGAAGAACGTGGTGGCGAACTGCGAGATGCCGCCGCCGACGTCTTCGGTGTATTCGCCGCCGTAGATCACCGGCGCTACCACGTAGCCGTTTTCGAGGGTGCGTCTCCCCAGGGTGTCGTTGAGTGAGAAGACGTGGTCGGGTCGGACGATGGTGTCGTTCACCACGTCGGCCGCCTTGTGGATGTTCTGCACCCGTGGCTGCCCCGCGGGGTGGTGGGTGGTGAAGCTCGAAACCAGCTCTTCCACGCCGAGCGCCTCGAGATCCTCGGTCGTGGTCTCGGGCTCCTCCTCTTCGAAGCGTCCCTCGATCACCGGCTCGCCGTCGACGATGGCCGCTTCGAGATGGTCGAGGTCGATCGTCTTGCCGATGGTGTGGGCGACGATCTCGACCTGCGTGCCCGACACCTCGAACCGGGCGTCTTCAGGGGGACCCTCGAGTTTGGCCACGTCTTTGCCGAGCGCCTCCTTGAGATCTTCATCGTCGGTGCCGATCTCGAGTTTCCCGTCCGTGGGCATCGGTTCGAGGAAGCCGGCGATCTGGCGGGGGCTCAGCCGCACGGTCAGGTCGTCGAAGGTCACCGTTACCGATGTGGTGAGGAGGGCGCGGGCCTTCTCGGCCGCGGCCGCCACCTCGGCGCTCGTGATCTCCGGTGTCTTCTGCACGACGGGCAGGGCCACGCCGTCACGGCGGCCCGAGCGGAGGGCGTCGACGACCACCCGGTCGGCCGCCGGACGGTCGAGTGCCCGCCCCGCACGGGGCTCGACCGGGATGACCCGCATCCCCTGGAAGCGCAGGGTGCCGTCGGTGGCACTGGAGGCCACGTCGGCCTCCCAATCCTCGAGGACGTCGCGGAGCGCCTCCTGGTCGTAGGAGATCTTCCACGGCACCTCGTCGGAGCGGGCCATGCGCAGGACGGTGCCGAGCAGTTGATCGACCGGGTTGCCACTGCGGCCGGCGGATTCGAGAGCTTCGGCGGTGGCGTCGACGTCGATGCGGAGGTCGATGGAGCGGGGGTCGAGGGTGAGGGTGTGAGACCCGGCCGTCGCGGTGAGCGTCTCGCGTTCGAGCCTCGTCGCGGAGCGGGCGACGAGGTCGTCGACGGTATCGGCAGACTTGCCCTCCACCGAGGCGCCGATCAGATCGACACCGGGGAGCACCTTGCCGCGCCACACGACGCGCTCGGCGGCGGTGGCGACGAGGAGAAGGAACAGCAGACCTGCCAACCCGTACGAGAAGAAGCGCAGCGCGCGCAGCAGTCGGGTCACGGTCCGACGAGATTAGCGGTCGCAGGGCCCGCCATTGAAACCGCGGCCCGGATTCTCAGGGATGCCCGCGGGCGATGCGACACGCGGGGCGTGGCAAGATCGGAGGGTGAGTTCACGCGGCGGGGAGCCCGCTGAAGCACGTCCGCTCGGTCGCTCCGTCCTTCTCGGCGCAGCAGCCGGGGTCGCTCTTTCCCTGGTCGCGGCCGCGCTGCTGACGATGCCGCTGTTCGCCCTGGCGTGGTTCACCGAGCCGGTCCACGGCACCGGACGGGCGTGGTTCTCGTCGGGTGTGCGGTGGGCGGTTGTCGCCGGAGCGGTGGTCGGTCTCGCCGGGGGCGTCGGAGTGGCACGGTGGTTGCGTCGGGGTGGCAAGCTCCCCGAAGCTCCCCATGCGTGGGAGATCCTCGACCGCCGGTGAAGGGCCCATGACCGAGACCCGCGACCTCTGCCTGCTGACCGTCCACGCCCATCCCGACGACGAGGCGTCGAAGGGGGCGGCGACGGTGGCGAAGTACGCCGCCGAGGGCATCCGCAC
>CAZTOV010000236.1:0-3303 GCA_964615175.1 uncultured Burkholderiales bacterium | reverse complement strand
GGCGACGACGCCGGCATCGCCGAGGTCGTGGTCGACGCCCCTCCGGTGAACGCTCTCACCGTCCAGGGTTGGTACGACCTGGCGAGCGAGATCTCGTCGGCAGGGGCGAACCCGGCGGTGAACGTCGTGGTGCTGCGGGCCGAGGGCAAGGGCTTCAACGCCGGCGTCGACATCAAGGAGATGCAGCGTTCCTCCGGCTTCGACGCCCTCGTCGGTGCCAACCGGGGCTGCTACACGGCGTTCCGGGCCGTGTACGAGTGCGAGGTGCCGGTGGTCGCGGCGGTGCACGGATACTGCCTCGGGGGCGGCATCGGCCTGGTCGGGAATGCCGACGTCATCGTGGCCACCGACGACGCCACCTTCGGCCTCCCCGAGGTCGACCGCGGGGCGCTCGGCGCCGCCACCCACCTCGCCCGTCTGGTGCCGCAGCACCGGATGCGGGCGATGGTCTACACGGCCGAGCCCGCCACCGCCCAGGAGTTGCACCACTACGGGTCGGTCTACGAGGTCGTGCCGCCGGAGAGGCTTCGCGACGCCGTCCTCGCGGTGGCTCGCAAGATCGCCGACAAGAGCGGGGTGGTGATCCGGGCGGCCAAGGAGTCGCTCAACGGCATCGATCCCGTCGACGTCAACCGCTCCTACCGCTACGAGCAGGGCTTCACCTTCGAGCTGAACCTCCGCGGCGAGGGCGACCATGCCCGCGACGAGTTCGTCGGCCGGCCCGAGAGCAACGACTGAGAGCATGCCGCCCCGCGACAAGCGCATGACGGAGGACGAGGTCGTCGCCGAGCTCGACTCGGGGATGACCATCGGCATCGGCGGGTGGGGCTCGAGGCGCAAGCCGATGTCGATCGTGCGGGCCATCGCCCGCAGCGACCTGTCCGACCTCACGCTCGTCAGCTACGGCGGCCCCGACGTCGGCCTGCTGTGCGCCACCGGCAAGGTGAGCAAGGTCGTGTACTCGTTCGTGTCGCTCGACACCATCCCGCTCGAGCCCTGGTTCCGGAAGCGCCGGCAGGCCGGTGAAGTCGAGGTGGAGGAGTACGACGAGGGCATGTTCCTCCTCGGGCTCCAGGCCGCGGCGTGGCGGGTGCCCTTCCTCCCCACCCGCGTGGGGATGGGCACCGACCTGCTGAAGCTGAACCCCGACCTGCGGACGGTCGTCTCCCCCTATCCCGATCAGGAGGAGTTGATCGCCATGCCGGCATTGCGCCTCGACGCCGCCCTCGTGCACCTGAACCGGGGCGACGCCCACGGCAACGCCCAGTACCTCGGTGTCGACCCCTACTTCGACGACCTCTTTCTCGGGGCGGCCGACCGGCGGTTTCTCTCGGTGGAGCAGGTGGTGGAGACCGACGATCTCGCCAAGCTGGGCCCGGTCCAGTCGATGATCGTCAACCGGCTCCTGGTCGACGGCGTGGTCGAGGCGCCCAACGGCGCCCACTTCACCTCGTGCGCGCCCGACTACGAGCGCGACGAGGCCTTCCAGGCCGAGTACGCCGCTACGGCCAAGGACGACGACGCCTGGGCCGCGTTCCACGCTGCCTACGTCGACGTGGCGGAGGCCGACTACCAGCGGGCCGTCGCAGAACGGAGCGCGTCGTGAGCGAGGCGCGGCGAGCCGACGTGTGCGCCGTCGCCCTGGCCGAGGTGTTCCGGGGCGACGGCGAGATCCTCGCCAACCCCATCGGGAACCTGCCCATGATCGGCGGGCGCCTGGCTCGCGAGACGTTCGAGCCCGACCTGGTGATGACCGACGGCGAGGCGCTCCTGGTACAGAACCCCATGCCGGTGGGCCCTCTACCCGGAGGGGGCGACGCCCCCAAGGTCATCGAGACGTGGAACCCCTACCGGAGGATGTTCGACGTCGTGTGGTCGGGCCGGCGCCACATCGTGATGGGGCCCGTCCAGATGGACCGGCACGGCAACGCCAACATCGCCTGGCTCGGGAGCGACCAGTCGCAGCCCAAGGTCCAACTCCTCGGGTTTCGGGGCGGACCGGGCAACACCATCAGCCACCACACTTCCTACTGGGTGCCGAACCACTCGCCCCGGGTGTTCGTCGAGGAGGTCGACGTCGTGGTCGGGCTCGGCTACGACCGGGCTGCGGGTCTCGGTGCATCCGGTCGGTGGCACGGCATCCCGGCCGTGGTCACCAACCTCTGCGTGTTCGATTTCCAGACCGACGACCGGGTGATGCGGCTGCGGTCGGTGCACCCGGGGGTGTCGGTCGACGACGTCGTCGAGGCCACCGGCTTCGACCCGGTGATTCCCGACGATGTGCCCGAGACCCGGGTTGCGACGGGTGAGGAGCTCGCGCTGCTCGACGAGATCGACCCCACCGGCCTCCGGTACCGAGAGGTCCCGGACGGATGACCCGAACGGCGCTCCGCACCGCGCTGTGCGAGCTGGTCGGCGTGGAGTACCCGATCGTGCAGACCGGCATGGGGTGGGTGAGCGGCGCCCGGCTCACCGCCGCCACCGCCGAGGCCGGCGGGTTGGGGATCCTCGCCAGCGCCACCATGACGTTCCCGGAGCTGGAACGTGCGGTCCACGAGGTGCAGGAACGCACCGCGGCGCCGTTCGGGGTCAACCTCCGCTCCGACCAGGACGACGTGGGGGAGCGCATCGACCTCATGGCCCGCGCGGGCGTGAGGGTCGCCAGCTTCGCCGACGCTCCGGGTGAAGCGCTGACCAAACGCTGCAAGGACGCGGGCCTCCTGGTCATCCCCACCGTGGGCGCGGCGCGTCACGCCCAGAAGTGCCAGGCCTGGGGTGCCGACGCCGTGGTCGCCCAGGGCCACGAGGGCGGCGGCCACACCGGGCCCATCCCGACGACGCTCCTGGTGCCGTCGGTGGTCGACGCCGTCGACGTGCCCGTGATCGCCGCCGGCGGCTTCTTCGACGGGCGGGGTCTGATCGCCGCCCTGGCCTACGGGGCGGCCGGCATCGCCATGGGCACCCGGTTCCTCCTCACGCAGGAGTCCACGGTTCCCGACGACGTGAAGCAGGTGTACCTGGGCACGCCCCTCACCGGCACGGTGGTCACCGACGCCGTCGACGGCGCGCCCCAACGGGTGATCCGCACCGCGGTCGTGGAGAAGATCGCCCGGGGTGGCCGGATCACCGGCCTCCCGCGCGCGGTCTGGAACGCGTGGCGGTTCCGGAAGCTCACCGGCACGAGCATGCGGGCGCTGCTCGAGGAGGGGCGGGCCATGCGCGCGGCCCAGGACCTGTCGTGGGGCCAGGTGGCGATGGCCGCCAACGCCCCCATGCTCACCCGGGCGACGATGGTCGAGGGCG
>CAZTOV010000235.1:0-3312 GCA_964615175.1 uncultured Burkholderiales bacterium | reverse complement strand
CCGAGGCCTGGGACGCCTACCGGTCGGTCAACCGCCACTTCGCCGACGAGATCGCCGAGGCCGCACCCGACGCCGACACCGTGCTGGTGCAGGACTACCACCTCTGCCTGGTACCCGGGATGCTTCGGGAGACCCGACCGGACCTCGCCGTGGTGTTCTTCCAGCACACGCCGTTCTGCGGCCCCAACTCGATCCGTGTTCTCCCCGAGTCCGTCGCCGCCGAGATGATGGAGGCGACGGCGGGCGTGCCGACGGGCTTCCACACCGACCGCTGGGCCGCGGCCTACCAGGCATCGTCTCGCGAGGTGCGGGGCGCCAACGCGGAACCCGCTCCCTCGTTCGCCGCGTCGCTGGGCATCGACACCGATGCCCTCGACGCCAACGCCTCGTCCGACGACGCCCGCTCGGAGGGACGAGCCCTCGACGAGTTGATCGGCGACCGCAAGGCCATCGTGCGGGTCGACCGCATCGAACCGTCGAAGAACATCGTGCGGGGCTTCCTCGCCTACGACCGCCTCCTCGACCGTCATCCCGAATGGCGCGAGCAGGTGGTGTTCATGGCGCTCGTCTACCCCTCCCGCGAGGGCCTGGCCGAGTATCTCGCCTACCGCCAGGAGGTCGAACAGGTGGCCGAGCGGGTGAACGACCGGTGGGCGACCGACGATTGGAAGCCGATCGTGCTCGACACCCACGACACCTATCCCCGCTCCCTGGCCGGCCTGCAGCGTTTCGACGTGCTGCTGGTCAATCCGGTCAGGGACGGCCTCAACCTCGTGGCCAAGGAAGGCTGCTACCTCAACGCCAATGACGGCGTGCTGGCGCTGTCCCGCGAGGCCGGGGCATTCACCGAGTTGGGTGACGCCGCGCTGCCCGTGCACCCGTACGACGTCGTCCAGACCGCCGAGGCGCTGCACCAGGGACTGTCGATGGCTCCCGACGAGCGGCGCGAGCGCTCGGAGCGCCTGCGCGCGCTCGCCTCCGCCCGCTCGTGCCGGGACTGGCTCGACGACCTCGTGGCCCGGGCCGGAGAGTGAGGGCAATCAACGGCGACCGGCAGCGTCGGCCAGGGCTTGGAGCACGCGAGCGAGCTCGGTAGGACCGGCGACGCGCTCGTCGGCGCGGGCCGACAACTCGGCGGGCGCCTCGGCGGACTGCACGGCGATCCGAACCGCGTAGCGCAGAGCACCCGACTCCTCCATGCGGTCGAGGGCGTCGAACGCGGCGAGATCGCCGGCGTCGTCTCCGGCGAAGCACGCCGTGTCCATACCTTGGGCGAGCGCCTCGACGGTCGTGCCCTTGTCGATGGCGACCGGCGGCCGGATCTCGAGCGACATCCGGCCCGGGTGCGCGGCCATGCCGTGGTGCTCGGCGATCTGACGGCCCAGGGCGAGCGCGTCCGCCTCGTGTTCGGGACGCCGCCGCCAGTGGATCACGCAGGCGATCTCGCCCTTGCGTTCCACGTAGAGACCGGGCAGCGCCCGCTCAGCGTCGGCGGCGGCCTGCTCGGCGCGCCCCCGGTACGGCTCGACCGAGGGATCGATCACCACCTCGCCCTCGACGAGGCGTTCCATGCCATACAGCCCGGCCAGCACGATCCCGTCGACCGGGAGCACCCGTCGCAGGAACGACACCGGCCGACCGCTCACCACCCCCACGCGACCCATCACGGGCACCAGGGCCGCGAGCGCGTCGACGGATTCGGGGAGCGGGCGGGAATCGGGTGGGTTGTCGACGATGGGGGCGAGTGAGCCGTCGAAGTCGAGCAGGACCGCGGCGCGGTGCGGTGCTTCGAGCAGGGGGGCCCAGGGGTCGGGAGAGATCATGATCGCACCCTAAACGGGGCACAGATCGGCCGCCGAGTCACGGGACGGTGCGCAGCACGCGACTGACGGCACGAACGCGGCGTGTCGGCGAAGGTGACGATGCGGAGCGACGCGGGGTGAGGACCCGGGAACAGGGAGAGTAGCTTCGTGCCGGTGCGCCGACCGCTCCGCCGCTGCCTCGTCTCCCTGGTCCTCATCAGCGCCCTCGTCGGCGGATGCAACGACTCCGAACGCATCGATCTGGTCTTCGCCGCCGAACCCGGCTCCGAACTCGAGTACGAAATCACCGTCACGTCACGGGTGGTGACTCGGCTCGGCGGTGCGCCGGAAGTGACCAAGGAGGAGATCCACCTCCGAGCGGTACAGGAGGTCGTGGCGGTCAGCGAAGATGGCGTCGTCGACCTCGCGATCACGATGACGAGAGAGAGGGAGCGGCCGCGCGTGTTCGAGGTGCGACTCGACCGCGACCGCGGCCTGGCGTCGGTCGACGCCGTACAAGGGCTCCCGGTCGAAGCCCTGGGTGAACTGGGGCCGGCCCGCCTCGTCTTCCTCGCCAACGGGCTTCCTCCCGACCACGCTTTGGCGCCGGGCGGTAGCTGGGTGATCGAGCGCGCGCTCGAACTTCCCGAGGGCTCGGAGACGCTCCGGGGCCGGGGCCGACTCGAGGGGCTGACCCACGAGGGCGAGGTTCCGGTCGCGAGGGTGAGGGCCGACACCGCCCTCCCGATCGACCGGGTCATGAACCTCGAGCAGGGCCGCGTACGACTCTCGGGTGAGGAGCGGACCCGGGCGCAGCTCGACTACCTCGTGGCAGACGGCACCGTGAGAGGCGCGCGGTCGGTAACGACCGGCGTCTTCGACCTGGTGGTCACGCCCCCACCCGGTACGGGTGCAGGACCGCTCGCGGGCGAACTCGAGGTGCGGGTGGAAAGCCGCACCGAGCCCATCGGCGTCGGTTAGCCGGACGCGTCGGCTCCCCCGCCACCACCGCCGGCGAAGCTCGTACCGAGGACCACGACGACGTCGGCATCCTCGGTGCCGGCGAACGGCGACGGATCGGGCAGCGGCTCGGTGATGGCGACCTCGCTCACCTCAGGGGCGAGGGCCTCAGCCTCACGTTCGAAGCCCGGCTTGTAGAAGACGACCGTCTCTTCCTGCGTGGGGGCGTTGCCGGGCGTGAGTGTCGGGTGGCCGATGGCCTCGAGGTCGGCGGTGACGTCGCCGGCTGCCCCCGAGATGCGGGCTGCGTTGAGCACGAGCACCTGGACCTGCTCCTGGGGACGGAGACCGGTATCGAGGTCGGCCGGGGTGGAGGTCGTGGTGGTGGTCTCGTCGCTGCCCGCCCCCACCGTCTGGGATCCCGGAGACGGGGTCCCGGTGTCGTCGGTGACCTGGAGGAGGACGACACCCAGGAGCACGGCGGCGCCGACCAGACCGAGGCCCCGAGCAGCCGCCGCGAGCATGGAGCGGGTGAACGTGCCCTCGACCA
>CAZTOV010000234.1:0-3345 GCA_964615175.1 uncultured Burkholderiales bacterium | reverse complement strand
CGGTCGAGCAGCAGGTTGGTGAGCAGGAACGGTCCCAGGTGGTTGATCTGGAAGGTGGCTTCGTGGCCGTCCTCGGTCTCCTCCCGTCGCGAGAGCGTCAGCCCGGCGTTGTTCACGAGCACGTGGAGCGCCTCCCGCTCGTCGAGAAACCGCTTGGCGAATCCCCGCACCGAGGCGAAGTTCGCCAGGTCGAGCGACATGAACTCGACGCCGTCGCGCCCGGTGCGCTCGCGAAGCGCCGCTGCTGCGGACTCGCCCTTCTCGGCGTTCCGCGACGCGATCACCACGTCGGCACCACGCTCGGCCAGCTCGGCGGCGATCTCCTTGCCGATGCCCGAGTTCCCGCCGGTCACCAGCGCCGTCTTGCCCTCCACCGTCCAGGTCATGGCGAGGACGATAGACGCGGCGGAGGTGGGTGCTTCAGCCTGCTGCGAGCAGCTCGGCGGCGCTCGCCGACGAGAGCCGGGCCGGCGCCGTCGTGGCGACGAACTCCGTCATCGCCTCGGCGACTCGGTGGGGATCTTCGAGATGCGGCCAGTGGCCACCGCCCTCGACGATCTCGAGCCGGCTCTCGGGGATCGCCGCGTGGGTGGTGTGCGCGTGCTCGACGGGGATGATGGGGTCGTCGTCGCCCCACACGATCAGCGTGGGGATGTGCTCGGCGAGGTGGAGACGGTCGGCCGCGCTGACCCGCTGACCTTCCCACCCGATCACCGCCCGCGTGGTGCGGAGGAACGCGCGGCGGGTCGCCGGATCACCGAGGGCGACGACCGCCCGCCACATCTCTTCGAGATCGGCCCGCGGCTGCCACCCCAGGGGACCCAAGAGGCGCCGGAGTCGCAGACCGGCGGCCTCGACCCAGCGGGCGGGCACGAACCGGAGGACGAACTCCGAGCCCGGGAGGCTCGTCGCTCGGAGCAGGGGGCTGACGTCGGCCCCCAGACCTCCGCTGCCGACGAGCACCAACCGCTCGACCCGTTCCGGAAACTGATAGGCGAACTGGAGTGCGACGCCGCCGCCGTAGGAGTGGCCGACGACCGTGACCCGTTCGTGGCCACACGCGACGAGCAGATCGCGAAGCGCCGTGGCCTGTCCGCCGATCGTGTAGTCGGCATCGTGCTTCTCGGACTCGCCGTGCCCGAACAGGTCGGGCGCGATGAGTCGGTGACCCGAGCCCAGGTGCTCGGCGAGCGGCGACCAAGTGTGCGAACTCGACAGGATGCCGTGCACCAGCAGCATCGGCGCACCCTCACCGACGGTCCGATACCGCAGCCGGTGCCCGTGGAGATCGAGCTCGTGGCCGATCCATCCGCTCCGGGTCTCGTCGCCGCCGTTGCCCATCGGTCCCCTCCCCGCACACCCGAGTGGTCGGGCTGCCGCACCGTACCCCCGGCGATGCCGGACACGTTGCACCCAGGCGACGATCCGGAGCGCAGCGGAGGGAGGAGCCCGGAGATAACGTGCGGGCGTGGCGGACCGGCTCTACCTCCACGAGGTCATCGACATCACCGGCCAGGGTGCCGTGCCCTACATGGAGCACACCGTGGGCTTCAAGGCCGAGCATGCCGCCGACCGAGGCCTCACGCTCCTCGGCACCTGGTACGTGGTGGGGTCGACGGGCCGATGGCCCCAGGTCGTCAACGTCTGGGAGATGGTCGACGGCTGGGAGGGTTGGGGACGCCTGCTCAGCTCCACCAACCTCCGGCGAGCGGAGAACCGGGAGCTGTCGGAGTGGTGGGACGAGGCGGCTCAGTGGCGCACCGGGGGCTTCGACCGGCTCCTCGGCGCCGCCGCGGGCTCACCCCTACTCGAGGAGCTCCGGCGCGACGGCGTCACCGGCGAGTTGTTCGTCCACGAGATCGCCGAGGTCCGGCCGGGCGCCGCCACCGACTACCTGCAGGCTGTGATCGGCGATCGGGTCCCGGTCATGGCCGAGCACGGTCACACCCTGGTCGGGGCCTACAACAACCTGCTCTCCGACACCGAAGTGGTCAGCGTGTGGGCCACCGACCTGGCTTCACACCTCGACCTGATGGAAACTCGCACCGTTGACGAGGCGCTCGGTCTGTGGCACGTCGAGGCGCTGTCGTGGGTCACGTCACGACGTGAGGAGCTGATGGTGCCCCACGAGGGCACCCCGCTCTACGCTCCACCGGCCTCCTGATCGGGTTCGGGGCCGAGGGCGCCTGACGCCCGCAACGCGGCCACCCGCTCGGCGTCGTAGCCCAACACCTGCTCGAGGACCTCGTCGGTGTGCTGCCCCACCGTGGGCGCAGCCTCGGGGGTGGGAAGCTCGACGTCGCCGTCGACCTTGAGGGGGAACGGCAGCTGATCGGCCACCAGGCGGTCGGCGGGGATCCACGGGAGCCGATGCTGGAATTGCGGGTCGTCGGGAGCGGTCTTCGAGGTGTTGACCGGGGCGATGGGCGTATTGACCTCACGGCCGAAGTCGATCCACTGACGGCTGGTGCGGGTCTTGAAGATGTCGCGCAGCTCGGTCTGCATCTCCCGGTTGTTGCGAGCGTGGTCGGCGTACTCCTCGCCCGGCCAGCGCTCGAACAGATCCGTACGGTCGACGCCCTCGCAGAAGTTCTTCCAGAACGCCCGCTCCGACGCCATGAACAGCACGTGGCCGTCGGCGGTCTCGTACATCTGGTAGCGGACGCCCTCGCTCATGCCCGCGGTTCCGGGGGCCCGGCGCTCGTAGCCGTCGCTGGGGTTGCCGGTGACCTCCGACTCGGGGCGCTCGTAGGCCTTCCAGGTCTCGATGCGGTACCAGTCCATCGACGCGGCGGCGTCGGACTGGGCGATCTCCATCTGACATCCCTCGCCCGTTTCGCGGGCGCGGATCACCCCGGCGAGGATCCCGAGAGCACCGTAGATCGGCCCGGCGTGGATGCCGATCGACGGGTGCTCCGGCATGGAGCAGAACCCCTCGTCGTCGTAGGCGGGCGGCACGATGCCGGCCCAGGTGTCGTAAGCGATCCCGTGGCTGGGCATCTCGGCGTAGGGACCGGTGGCGCCGTAGCCCGAGATGGTGCAGAACACGATGCGGGGGTTGACCTCACGGAGCCGCTCGTAGCCGAGCCCTCGACGGGCGAGCGCTCCGGGGCGCATGGCCTCGACGACGGCGTCGGCGCCGCGCACGAGATCGAGATACACCTCGATGCTCTCATCGGTCTTGAGGTCGAGGACGATGCTGCGCTTCCCCCGGTGGATGTGGAGGTGCATCAGCGACACGCCATCGACGATGGGCCAGGTCATCTGCCGCACATAGTCACCCTGGGGCGGCTCGACCTTGATCACCTCGGCCCCCATGTCGGCGAGGTGCAGGGTGATGGCGCC
>CAZTOV010000233.1:0-3349 GCA_964615175.1 uncultured Burkholderiales bacterium | reverse complement strand
CGTCTGTGAGGAAGATCGCAAGATCGGCCTCCGTCTCGATGGCGTAACGCTGGAACCGAGGCTCCCGAAGCATCTCCTGGGCCTCTTCGATGGCGCGCTCGTGGTGCCCAGTGACGTGGTGGAGTCGTGCGATCCGAACGCGTCTGAACGCTTCGTTGAGGGAATCAGACTGTTGACTAAATCGGTCGGCCCACCGCGTGAGTACCGAGAGTGCGGTCTCCCAATCGCCTTCGGGGAATGCCAGCTCCCCCCGCCAGAGCTCCTCGTACGCGGTGAGTTCCAACACGGCATGCGCATCGGCGACGCGGCCCTCCAGGTACAGGCCGAGGACTTTGGTGCTCAGGAGAAATCCGGCAAGCTGCGGGGCCTCATCGAGCCTTCCAGAGTCGAGTTCTTCGTCGGCCCACGCGATCGCGGCGGCCGGGTCATGCAACAAGGACAGCGTCGCGGCGCCGTAGGTCGTACCCAGCCACGCGGTAAACACCTGCCCGGTCCGGACGGCTTGCTCGTAGCCCGCACGGATCTGGTCGAGTCCCTCGTCGAACCGACCAAGCCGCGACGCGTGGACACCAAGGAAGATGCGCGCGTTCCCCTCTACGCCCTCATGGCCGAGGCGTCCGCCGATCTCCAGCGCGCGCCGGCTCGCCTCCTCCAGCCCGCGTGTGTTTTCCACCCACATGTTGGCCTGCGCCAGCGAGAGGAGCGTCAAGCCGAGGGGCACTGAGTCACCCCGACCGACCAAGACCTCCTCGGCCGCTTTGAGATGCCGGAAGGCACGCGGAAGGTCGACGCGATCGGGGAAGCTTGCGAGCATCTGACCGATCTTCGAATCGACTTTGGCGGCGCTGTACACGTCGCCGAGGTCGCAGTACGTGGTCCGCGCCCGTTCGAGCTGTTCCACGCCCCGCTCCCAGTCGACCGCGGTGAAGTACATCGCCTCGCCCAGGCGCTCGAGGAGACGGGCGTGCTGCTCAGGCGCGCCGCCCTGGACCTCGAGCAGGTCGAGGGCTGCTTCCCAGTGGCTCGTCGCCTCCTCCCACGCGTACTGCGACCGGGCGGCTTCCGCCGCGGCCAGCGTTGCGTTCACCACCCGCTCAGGATCGGCGCCCACCCCGGCGTGGCGCAGGTGCAACACAACGGCGCTGGGGTTCGCGCCGCGGGCCTCGAGGGCGTCCGCCGCGGCCAGGTGATACCGCTGACGGCGGGCTGTGCTCAGTTCCTCGGTGAGGGTCTGGCGCACCAGAGCGTGGGTGAAGCTGTACGCGGGGGACTCGGCGCTGGTGTCGGTGAGGAGGGCCGCTCGCTCGGCCTCCTCGAGCGGACCGAGCAGGTCGGTGTCGCCGGCCATGTCCGCGAGGACCGAGACCTCGAAGTCGGGACCGAGGACCGCGGCTTTCCCGAGCACGTCGTTCGCATCCCGCGACAGGCGGGACAGTCGGAGGCCGACCACCTCGCGGATGCCCTCGGGAATGCCCAGGTCGCGGATCGAAGTCCGATCGCTCGTCCAGCGTCCGTCGTCGGTCTGGTAGATGGCCTCCGTCTCGATCAGGTGGCGGAGGACCTCCTCGAGAAAGAAGGCGTTCCCCTCGGTCTCCGAGTACAGCGCGTCGGCGAGTGCTTGCCCGGGAGGATCGAGCTCGTGGCCAGCGACAGACTGGACGAAGTCGCGCACCTCGTCCGCACTGAGGCCCCGCACGGCGATCCGCTCCACCGTGCCCGCGCCTCGGAGGTCGGCCAGGATCTCGGCGAGCGGATGGGTCCGGTCGAGGTCGGTCTCGCGGTAGGTGCCCACGATCAGGACGGCCATCTCCTCGGATGAGCGCAACAGGTGGCGCAGCATCAGCAGTGTGGGCTTGGCGGCCCAGTGGAGATCTTCGAGGACGAGGTACACCGGGTGATCAGTAGAGATGGCTGCGAGCCAGGAGGCGATCGCCTCAAACAGGCGCAGGCGCTCGCTCTCCTCATCGGAGCGCAGTCGTGGAGGGAGCTCGCCGGCACGTGAAGGAAGGTCCGGAATGAGGCGCACCAGGTCGCCCCCGAAACGACCCAGGCACGTGGCCAGCTCCGTGTCGGCGCAGTGGTTCACGAAATGGTGCAGTGCTTCCACGAGCGGTTGATAGGGCACTCCGAGGTCCTCATCGCATCGGCCCATCAACACCACCGCGCCGTCCTCGTGGAGGACCCGGCCGACCTCGGTGACGAGCCGGGTCTTGCCCACACCGGGTTCGCCGGACACGAAGAAGCTCTGGAGGTTCCCTGCGGCCGCCTCGCGGAACGCGCTCAGCAGCCGGTCGCGCTCTTCCTTCCTTCCCACGAAGGGGAACGGCCGCCGCACCTTGAGAGCCGGCGGGAACGGCAGCTCGGTTGCGGCTGCGGGTGCCCACCGGAGCTCCAACGTGGACACCGCCGTGGGCAAGCCCTTCAGCTCGAGGTCCCCCACCCCGACAAAGTCGTGATCGCCGTCCCGGCTGAGTCGCCCGACAAGGTCCGAGCAGAGCACTTGGCCGCCTACGGCGGCGTCACACAGGCGCGAGGCTTCGATGACCGGCTCGCCAAAACAGTCTCCGTCCTCGAACGTCACCTCGCCGACGGAAACGCCGACTCGCACCGAGAGGTCCACGTCGGCCCTGCTCGAGAGTTGCACCATCGCGCGCTGCACCGCTTCCGCGGCCGCCGCCCCATCGGTGGCCCGCGAGAAGGTGGCCATCGCTCCGTCGCCGAGGCCCTTGACCACTGCGCCCCCGTGCCGCTCGATCGCCCGCCTCAGTGCACCGTCGTGGGAACGTCGTAGCTCCTCGGCCGCAGTGTCGCCGAGTTTGGCCCGCAGTTCCGTCGAGGCCACCAAGTCGGTGAACAGGACCGCGGCGAGGACACTCTGCCCGCTCGTCCCCATGAGAGGATGATACGGAACCAACGACCCCGTCCGCATCCGACCCGCAGCAGGTCCGTCGTAAAGGCCGACCTCCGTACGCCGTCGAAGCGGATGACAAGGAGTTCGCGTCAGAGCCCTTCTCTTCCTGTCCGGTGCCCTTTCCACCCAGATACCCTTGGTAAAGGTTAGCGGCTATCCTTTACCAACGGAGCGGGGGGTAAAGGATGAGAGGACGTCTGGTCAAACGCACATGGCAATACGATGGGTCAGCGTACGCGCCCGCAAGGTACCGAAAGGCGTGCGGCTACGAGGCGTTCATCCCAGAGCCGGTCGCTCTGTTCGACATCGAAATGAGCGGCTCCCTCGCCGGTGTCGTGTCCGACGCCGAGAACGCCGTCCGGTCCCTCAACGCCGTCGCCCACCCTGGACTTCAGCCGCTGGCAAGACTCTTGTTGCGGACCGAATCGATCGCGTCGT
>CAZTOV010000232.1:0-3362 GCA_964615175.1 uncultured Burkholderiales bacterium | reverse complement strand
GGCTGGCGAAGACCTTGTCGCTGCGGTCGGTGAGGCGCACCCGCCCGAGCTGGGACCCCACGAAGTCCATGAGCTTGGGGATGCGCTCGGGACGCCACCGGCCGATGCGGCACAGCCCGTCGTAGAGGAGATTCGACAACACGATGTCGTCGCGGAAGGCCTTCCAACGGGTCCGGGGGTCGGGTGGGTCGTCGGTGCGGTTGTTTCTCTTGACCTGGCACCACGGGGTGTGCGGGAACCAGAAGAACTCGAAGTGGTCGTTGCCGTCGACCAAGGTGTCGAGGCCGTCGAGGAGGTCGTCGAGCGCCGCCCGTTCCTCGACGGCGTAGAGGTTGAAGGCGGGGACGCACTGGAGGGTCACCTTCGAGACCACCCCGATGGCGCCGAGGCCGACCCGGGCGGCCTGGAAGATCTCGGGCTCCTCGTCAAGCGAGCAGCGGATCACCGACCCGTCGCCGGCGATCAACTCGAGCCCTACCACCTGGGTGGCGATGTTGCCGAGCGTGGCGCCGGTGCCGTGGGTGGCGGTCGCGATCGCACCGGCGATGGTCTGGTAGGCGATGTCACCGAGATTGGGCATCGCCAGGCCCAGCTCGGCGAGACGTTCGTTCAACTCGGCGATGGTGATGCCGGCCTCGACGGTGACCTGCCCCGAGTCGCGGTCGACGTCGACCACGTCCCCGTAGTGGTCGAGGCGGACGAGCCGTCCGTCGGTGCAGGCGATGTCGGTGAACGAGTGGCCGGCGCCGACGACCTTCACCGTCTGGCCCATCGACGCCGCCATCTTCACGACCTCGGCCAGCTCGGACTGGGTCGACGGGGCCTCGATCGCCACCGGGCGACAGCTCTGGTATCCGGACCAGTTGGTCCACCGGGAACTCATGAACCGGCATCGTATGCCCCACCCCGGAACGCGAGTCACCCGGAGACGTGCGAGCATTGGGGCGTGTCGGAGGATGAGAAGGACGTCGCCGCGGTCAATCAGGCGTTCTACGAGGCGTTCGAGGCGCGCGACCTCGACGCGCTGTCGGCGGTGTGGGAGCACTCCGACCGGGCGACCTGCACCCATCCGGGCTGGCCGACGCTGCGGGGCTGGGGCCAGATCGTTGCCTCGTTCGGGTCCATCTTCGACAAGACGCCCTTCATCCAGTTCTTCCTGACCGACGAGGCCGTCCACGTGATGGGTGACGTGGCGTGGGTGATCGTGGAGGAGAACGTGCTCCAGGCCCACCAGACCCACGGCGGACGGGTGGCCGAGAGTCTGCTCGGTGACGCCACCGCCGAGGCGGTCAACGTCTTCGTGCGTGACGCCGGTACGTGGAAGATGGTGGTGCACCACGCGGCACCCGTGACCGGGATCGAAGACGCCGCGGTGCCCCCCGAACACCCGGACCACCCCGATCACCCCTCTGCGTAGGGCCCGCGCTCGTCGTCGTCAGTCGTCGTCGCCGGACTGCGATGCGCGGTCTTCGAACGCCTTCGTCACCGCCTCCATCGCCCGGCCCATGAACCGTTCCCGGTTCTCGGCGGCGAAGTCCCGGGACCTCGCCAGAGGCTCGAGGTGGCCCTGGAAGTGGGGCATCACGTAGCGGGCGAACAAGTCGTAGGAGCGGCGGGTGGCTTCGCGGTTGGCCCAGTTGTGGGCGAGAAACAGGAAGGCGCCGAAGCCTCCCGAGATCTCGACCAGCGCCTCGATCTGGGCGATGGCGTCGTCGGGGGTGCCGATGACCGCCGCGCCCATGTCGACGAGTGCGTCCGCCACGTCGCCGGCGTCTTCACCGGCCCCGGGGGCGATGGCGAAGGCGGCGACCTCCTGGAAGTAGGCGTTCCACTCGGCGAGCCCGAACTCCACGTCGCGGCGGGCCTGCTCTCGAGTCTCGGCCAGATGCATGGGGCCGACGAGGCGCCACTGGCTCCGGTCGATCGTCTTCCCGTACTCGTCGGCGCGCTCGCTGGCGGTGCTCCAGTGGCTGGCCAGGATCTCCTTCACCTCCGGACGGGTGGCGCTGATCGTCAGCACTCCGGCACCGAAGCGACCCGCGGTGCTCGGCCCGGCGGGGGAGAAGGTGGCCGCCACCGCCAGCTCGGGATGGGGTTGCGTGTAGGGGCGGAGCTGGAGCCGGCCCTCGCGCAGGGTGAACCAGTCGGTCTCGCGGGTGACCGGCGTGTCGGAGGTCATCAGCGCCACCACGGCTTCGAGGCCCTCCTCCATCATCCGGCGCTGCTCGACGGGGTCGATGCCGAGCATGAAGGCGTCGGAGGGGAGCGCACCGGGGCCCACGCCGAGCATGAACCGGCCGCGGGTGAGGTGGTCGAGGAGCATGGCCCGGTCGGCGATGTTGAGCGGGTGGTGGTACGGCACCGAGATCACATCGGTGCCGAGGCGGATGCGCCGCGTCCGCTCGGCGGCCGCGGCGATGAAGACCTCGGGGCTGGCGACGATCTCGTGGCCGGCCGAGTGGTGCTCACCCACCCAGACCTCGTCGTAACCCAGCCGGTCGAGCCACTCGATCAGCTCCAGGTTCTCCTGGAGCATGAGGGTGGGGTTGTCGCGCGGGGTGTGGAACGGAGCCAGGAAGATGCCGAATCGCATCCCGGCATCGTCCGCTCTGTTTGACCAGACGGTCAAACGGCGGCGAGCCTGACCACATGACACGAACCATTTTGATCACCGGAGCATCCACCGGCATCGGCGAGGCGTGCGCGCTGCACCTCGACCGGGCGGGGCACACCGTCTACGCCGGAGTGCGCAAAGAGGCCGACGCCGAACGGCTTGCCGGCCAGGCCTCCGACCGCCTGACGCCGCTGCTGCTCGACGTCACCGACGAGGCCCAGATCGAGGCCGCGGCCAAGACGATCGAGGAGGAGGCCGGCTCGCTCGGCGGCCTGGTGAACAACGCCGGCATCGCCCGGGGTGGTCCGCTCGAGTACCTGCCGCTTGACGAATGGCGGGAGCAGTTCGAGGTCAACGTCATCGGCCAGATCGCCGTGACCAAGGCCATGTTGCCGCTGCTGCGCCGTGACCGCGGCCGCGTCGTGTTCATCGGATCGATCGGCGGACGGGTGGCGACACCGCTCATGGGCCCCTACAACGCATCCAAGTTCGCCATCGAGGCGGTCGGCGAGGCGCTGCGCCACGAGCTGCGGCCGTGGGATCTCCACGTGTCGGTCGTCGAGCCCGGGGCGATCAAGACCGCCATCTGGGACAAGGGCCGTCAGACGGCCGATCGCCTCGACGAGGAGCTCCCCGAAGAGGCCCGGGAGCTCTACGCGGACCACATCCAGGCCATCCGCGACGGGATCGAGATGCAGGACCGCCAGGGCATCGGGCCCGAGGCGGTGGCGAAGGCGGTCGACCACGC
>CAZTOV010000231.1:0-3366 GCA_964615175.1 uncultured Burkholderiales bacterium | reverse complement strand
TCGGCGAAGACCCGAAGCCGGGCCAGGTCGGCGAGGGCGTCGGCGGCGTCGATGACGTCGTGTTGCGGCGCGTGGGCTGTGGTGCAGTCTTCGACGAGCAGGCGGTGAATCGGTCCCCGAACCCGCCGAGCGTGCGCCGCTTCCATGGCGGTGGTGAAGGCCGGACTCCACCGCTCCATCTCGTAGCGTTCGACCCACACCCAGACCCCGCGGATCATCCCTTTGAGGGCGTGCTCGGCGGCCCGCCCGGCGGCACGGCAGGCGGCGTCGAACGCACCCTCATGGACGTGCGCTCGGGCCACCCGCTCCTCGTCGTCGGCGCGTCGCTGCCAGTACTCGAACTCGGTGATCTGATCGTGTCGGGTCATGGTCTCGGTACCCCTGTGTTCGTCAGCATGCTGAGCCTACACATACAGCACGCATGTGTATACTGGGAAATGTGCTGAAGGAGCGTTTCCAGATCCTGTTGTCCACCGAGCAGCGGCGCCGTCTCGAACGGGAGGCGGCGCGGCGGGGCGAGTCGGTGGCGGCGCTGATCCGCGAAGCCGTCGACGCACGGTTCCCGGGCCCCACGAGAGACGACCGGCTCACGGCGCTCGAGTCGATGCGATCGAGGCGTGGGCGTTTCGTCCCGGCCGACGAACTCGACGAGATCGCCGAATCGGAGGCTGTCGAGAGGTTCCAGCGCACCCAGCCTGACTCGACGCGAGCCTCGTGAGCTTCTTCGTCGACGCCAACGTGATCGTGTACGGCAACCTCGAGTCCCCGTACCGCGATGCCTGTCTCGAGATCCTCGCCGCCGTGGCGGCGGGTGAAGCCGACGGGAAGACGTCGACGGCCGCGCTCGAAGAGGTCTGGTACCTGGAATGGTCGGGGAGAGTGGGTGCCGTCGACGGGCTCACCCGCGACGCCTACGCGCTGTTCGCGCCACTCCTGCCCGTCGGCGACGACGCCTTCCGACTCGCGCTCGACCTCGACGCCGAATCGCTGGGTCCCAACGATCGCCTCCATGTCGCCACGTGCGACCTCGCCCAGATCGACGTCATCGTCTCCGCCGACCAGGGATTCGACACCGTCGAGGGCCTCCGCCGTGTCGATCCGCTCGATCCCGGCGCCCTCGCGGTGGTCAACTCGGCCTAGTGTCCCGAGTCAGAAATCCGCCGCGATTTCATCGGCCAGCTCCGCCCCTGGCTGCGTCCTCGTCCTCGAAGGTGGGCTGTGGCACCTCCTTCGTCCTGCGTCCTTCAACCCCATCGGAACCAAAGGTTCCGATGGGGGCCCCGAAGAACTGCCAGGAACGAATCTGTCTCGCTGAAATCATCACCGGATTTCTGACTCGGGACACTAGCTGTCGGGCCGGCTGCCGGTGGCAGTCCGGCGAAGCCGCAGCCTGAGCCGTGATCGACCGTCGCAGCTTCGGCGTCCTGGTCTGCGCCTGAGTTCGGATCCGCTCCGACCGGAGTGGGGTGGCAACGGCACGCGTGCATTCCGCCTCCTGATGTGCATGCAAAACGCTCGTATTCTGGCGTGCAAAGTGCCATGTTTTACCCATGCACTCTGCTATCAAAGGATCGCGTTCGACGCTCCTCCCCCGGCACGCCCTGAGCCAGGTGCGCCGGCGGCTCGGCGAGATGCGGGTCGTCGTGGTCAACGGCCCGCGCCAGGCGGGAAAGACGACGCTCGCGCGGCTCCTCCACCCGGAGGTCGGGGGGACCTTCGCCACGCTCGACGACCCCGACCAGCTCATGGCCTGTCGCGAGGATCCACGGACGTTCGTCGACCGTCCCCGTCCCGTGATCATCGACGAGTTCCAACGGGCGGGCGACGACCTCCTCATGGCCATCAAGGTCGCGGTCGACCAAGATCCGACGCCCGGACGGTTCCTGCTCACGGGGTCCACCCGCTTCCTGACCGTACCGACCATCTCGGAGTCGCTCGCCGGACGGGTCGCGATCATCGACCTCTGGCCCTTCAGCCAGGGTGAGGCCGACCAGCTCGGTCCCACTGCGGACTCGCTGCTCCCGAGGCTGTTCGACGGCGCACCCCTCGCGCGTGCCCTGGAAGGCCACGACCTCCCCTCGCGACGTGAGTACCTCCAGCGGCTGTGCCGTGGCGGGTACCCCCAAGTGCAGGGGGTCTCGTCGGCCACGCGGCGACGGTTCTTCGCGGATTACGTGCGAGCCGTCACTCAGCGAGACGTCCCCGAGATCAGCCGGATCCGTCACGTCGGTGAGCTGCGGCGGATCCTCGAGCTGCTCGCCGGGTCGACCGGGCAGGAACTGTACGACGCCCGTCTCGCCCGCGAACTCGAGATCGACCGGAGAACGCTGCGGGCCAACTACCTGCCCCTGCTTCACACCGTCTACCTGACGGTGGAGGTCGCCGCCTGGTCGCGCCGGCTCGTCGCCCGCGTCGCAAAGCACCCGAAGAGCTACCTCGTGGACACAGGTCTCGCCGCCCACCTCATCGGAGCCGACGCGGAGCGGCTGGCGGAGCCGACCTCGGTCTCCACCGGCCCTCTCGTCGAAACCTTCGCCGTCAACGAGCTCATCAGGCAGACGGCGCGCTTCGACGATTTGGGAGCGCGGCTGTTTCACTACCGCGCCGGCACGGGCACGGAGATCGACGTGATCATCGAGACGCCCGGCGGGCGCGTGGCTGCGGTCGAGGTCAAGGCGGCGACCTCCGTACGGCCCCGCGACCTCCGTCATCTGTCGAGCGTTCGCGACCGCCTCGACGAGCTGCCCGACCAGGAGTTCGTGCGAGGTGTCGTCCTCACGACCGGTGACCAGGCCCTCCCCATGGGCGATCGCCTGGAGGTCCTCCCGCTCGCGGCCCTGTGGCTTCCTCCGCGAACCTCCTGACGCTCCCGCCCCGGTGACGGTGACGGTGACGCGACGACGCACCGGCACCCGCTCGGGGTTCGGGTACCGCGGTAGGGTCTGCGCCCATGTTCCGACGCCGCCTTCTCTCCGTCGCACTCACGGTCGCCGTCCTCGCCGGGGCCGCCGCGTGCGGCAACGACGACGGCGGTGGCGACGGCGCTGGCGCCGGGGCGGGTGGCGAGGTGGCCGCGTTCTGCGAGGGCTTCGCCGAGATCAACGAGGAGGGCGAGGCGGCGTTCGAGGGCGGACAACCCGACCCCGACGTGCTGCGAGACCTCGTGGAGCGTGTGCGCGACCTCGACCCACCCGACGAGATCGCCGCCGACCTCGCCACGGTCACCGAGGCGCAGGCCCTGTTTGCCGAGGCCCTCGACGGCGACGCCGACGCCCAGGGCGAGTTGGAGTCGCGGATCGACGAGCTCGAAGCCGCCGACGAGCGCCTCGAGCCGTTCCTCCGCGACGAGTGCGGCCTCGAGTACGG
>CAZTOV010000230.1:0-3374 GCA_964615175.1 uncultured Burkholderiales bacterium | reverse complement strand
CCCCATACCCACTGGGACCGGGAGTGGTACTCGCCGTTCCAGACCTTCCGCCTCCGGCTGGTCACGCTGCTCGACGAGTTCCTCCCGTTCCTCGAGCACGACGAGAGCTACCGCCACTTCCTCCTCGACGGCCAGACCGCGGTGGTCGACGACTACCTCGAGATCCGGCCCGACGCCGAAGGGCGGATCCGCTCCCTGGCGGCCGAGGGCCGCCTGTCGCTCGGCCCCTGGATGATCCTCATGGACGAGTTCATGGTCTCGGCCGAAACCACGGTCCGGAACCTCCAGGCGGGAATGCGACGGGCCGACGAGCTGGGGAGCCCGATGCCGGTGGGGTACCTGCCCGACATGTTCGGCCACGTCGCTCAGATGCCCCAGATCCTCCGCCTCGCCGGCCTCGAGCACGCCGTCGTGTGGCGCGGTGTGCCGGCCGCCATCCGCGCCACCGGATTCCACTGGGAGGCGCCCGACGGCTCTCGGGTGCGAGCCGAATACCTCTACGGGTCGTATTCGAACGGCCGCGACCTCCCCCGTGAGCCCGAGCAACTGGTCGAGCGGGCCCGCGGCTACGAGTCCGAGTTGGGTGACGCCCGGCTCGACGGAATGCTCCTCATGAACGGCACCGACCACCAGACGCCCCAGACCTGGCTCGGCGACGTCGTCGCCCGGGCCAACGCCGACCAGGACGACTTCCACTTCGAGATCACCTCGCTCGCCGATCACCTCGCCCGCCAGCCGACCGAGGGGCTCCTCGAATGGAGGGGGGAACTGCGTTCGGGAGCCCGGTCGAACATCCTCATGGGCGTCGCCTCGAACCGCGTCGACGTGCACCAGGCGTGCTCTCTCGCCGAACGAACCCTCGAACGCATGGCCGAACCGATGGCGGCGCTGTCGCTCCCGGCCGCCGCATATCCGGCCGAGCTGCTCGACACCGCCTGGCGACAGCTGATCCTCAACAGCGCCCACGACAGCTCGTGTGCCTGCTCCGACGACGAGGTGGTCGACCAGGTACTGGTCCGCTACCGGGAGGCCCGCCAGATCGCCCACGGCCTCGGCCGTGACGCCGTGCGGCGCCTTGCCGCCGACGTCGAGGCGTCCCCGGGAGCGTCAGTCATCGTGAACACCACCAGCCGGTCCCGGGGTGGCCTCGTCGAGGTCCCCGTGCCCGGCCGCGGGCCGGTGCACTTCCGGGACGACGAAGGCCGCCTCGTCGCCGGCCAGGTCGTCGACGAGGAGACGGGCGAGCGGTTCGGCGCCCACGTCGTCGGCTCCAAGCTCGGCTGGGTGCTCGACATGCTCCGCGGCGAGGAGTTCGCCGGCGCCCCCGTGCGCGACTACACGATCCGCGAGACCGACTCCCACCACGAGGTGGTGGTCGAGGGAGCCGGACCCGGTGAACCGCGTCGAGACGTCGGCGACCTCCGCGAGCAACTGCTCGACCTCGCGGCGAGCGCAGAGGCCGAGGGCGACAAGGCGGCATTCCTCATCCGGATGCTCCACGCCCCGCGCCGGCGGGCTCTCGTCGCCACCGAGGCGGTGCCCGGCTTCGGGTGGCGCACCTACGAGGCCCTCGACGGCCACCTCGATGCCGAGCCCCGGGTCACCGCAGACGCGACCGGCCTCCGCAACGAGCACCTCGAGGTCGAGGTCGACGAGAGCGACGGCACGTTCGCCATCACCGGGCCGGACGGGGTCCGCACTCCGGGTCTCAACCGCTACGTCGACGGCGGCGACGGCGGCGACACCTACAACTGGTCGCCTCCCACCGACGACCTGATCGTGGAAGAACCCGAGCGCGTCGAGGTGAACACGGTCGAGACCGGGCCGCTACGGGGCCGTCTCCAGGTCATCAGCCGGTACCGCTGGCCGAGCGCCGCCGAGGGCAACGAGAGGTCGTGCACCGCTCGCAGCGACCGGACGGTCGAGGTCGACGTCGTCACCACGCTCGAACTCCGTGCCGGCGAACCGTTCGTGCGGGTCGCGACCGAGTTCGACAATCGCTGCCGCGACCACCGCCTCCGAGCCCACTTCCCACTCCCGCGACCGGTCAGCGGATCCGACGCCGAGTGCGCGTTCGCCGTCGTGCACCGGGGCCTCGAGGCGGAGGGCGGCCCCAACGAGTTCGGCCTGCCCACCTTCCCCTCCCGCCGGTTCGTCGACGTCTCCGACGGGGAGTCGGGCCTGGCGCTGATCCACGACGGGCTCCTCGAGTACGAGGTCGTCGACGGGCGCGAGCTCGCGCTCACGTTGCTCCGCTCGGTCGGCTACCTCTCGCGCCTGGAGCCTCAGCTTCGCCCCAATCCCGCCGGCCCGCCGGTCGTGACCGAGGGCGCCCAGATGCAGGGGCGGCAGCGTCTCGAGTACGCGGTCATGGTCCACGAGGGCGACTGGCAGGACGCCGACCTGTACCGCCGTGCCGACGAAGTGCTCGTCCCCCTCGAAGCGGCCCCGGCCGCGGGCGCCGACCGCCGCCCGCTCGCGGGAGAGCTGCTCCGGATCGAGGGGGCGGAGGTGTCGGCGGTGCACCGCCAAGAGGGGGCGCTGGTCGTACGCCTGTTCAATCCCACGGGAGAGCCGACATCGGCCCGGGTCGCGATTCCGGGCGACGGCGGCCTGATGGCGGCGTCAGGCGACGTGATCGACCTCCGTGGACGTCCGGTCGAGCCGTTCGAAGGGAGCACGAAGGTCGGGCCGGGAGCCATCGTCACGCTCCGGCTGCCCTGACGACACGCCATGGCCCACACCGCCGCCATCATCCCGGCCCACGACGACGAAGCCAGCACCATCGCCGACGTCGTCGACGCCGCGATCGGGGCGGGAACGGTCGACGAGGTCCTGGTGGTCGACAACCACGCCACCACCGCCACCGTCGCCGCCGCCGAGGCGCGCGGTGCCCGGATCGTCGAATGCGCCGACCTCGGGAAGGGCCAGGCGATGGCCGCGGGTGTGGCGGCGACCGATGCCGAGATCATCCTCTTCCTCGACGCCGACCTGATCGACCTCACCGTCGACCACGTCGACGGCCTCGTGGGCGCGATCGATGCCCGTACGGGTATGGCGATGGGACTGTTCGACCGCGGTCCGATCCAGAACTGGTTCTTCCTCAACACGCTGCCGATCCTCTCCGGGCAGCGCGCCCTCTGGCGGGAGCTGTTCGCGGCCCTCGATCCCGAGGACTACCGGGGCTACAAGGTCGAGGCGGCACTCAACTCACTCTGCGCCAGCCTCAACATTCGCACCGAGGCCGCCATCTGTGCGGGCCTGTGGCACCGCACGAAGGAGGAGAAGCTCGCCAGCCCGGCGCTCGGGTTCGCGGTGAAGCAGGCCATGCTGCTCACCGCGGTGTGGAGCTATGTGAGCTTTCGGCTGCGCCG
>CAZTOV010000229.1:0-3376 GCA_964615175.1 uncultured Burkholderiales bacterium | reverse complement strand
CCTGGGTAGGGGGTGAATTTGGAGCAGAGGGTGGCGGCGGCGTCGCGGACTTCGGCGTGGACCGACTCGTCGTCGGGGGCGCGGACGACCCGGCCCATGAGCGCGGCGATCTCGGCCATCTGTTCTTCGCCCATGCCAGCGGTGGTCACGGCCGCGGTGCCGATGCGCAACCCACTGGTGACGAAGGGCGACTCGGGGTCGTTGGGGATCGTGTTCTTGTTCAGGGTGATCCCGGAGGCGTCGAGCGCCTCCTGTGCCACCTTGCCCGTGATGCCGAACGGCCGCAGATCGACGAGCATCAGGTGGTTCTCGGTGCCGCCCGACACGACTCGGAACCCCTCGTCGGCAAGCCCGGCCGCCAACGCCCGGGCGTTGCTCACGATGGCGCGGGCGTAGTCCGAGAACTCGGGCGCCGAGGCCTCACGGAACGCCACCGCCTTGGCCGCGATCACGTGCATGAGCGGACCGCCCTGGAGGCCGGGGAACACCGACTTGTCGATCGCCTGCGCGTACTCCTCGGAGCAGATGATGGCGGCGCCCCTCGGACCGCGGAGCGTCTTGTGGGTGGTGAAGGTGACGATGTCGGCAAGTCCCACCGGCGAGGGGTGAGCGCCGCCGGCGACCAGGCCGGCGATGTGGGCGATGTCGGCGATGAGGATGGCTCCGACTTCGTCGGCGATCCGGCGGAAGGCCTCGAAATCGATGAGCCGCGGGTACGCCGTGTAGCCACAGACGATGGCCTTGGGCTGTTCGGCGAGCGCCACGTCCAGGACGGCGTCGTAGTCGAGCACCTCGGTGTCGTCGTCGACGCCGTAGGGCACGAAGTCGAACAGCTTGCCGGTGGCATTGACCGGCGAGCCGTGGGTGAGGTGGCCGCCCTGGTCGAGCTGCATCCCCAGCACCTTGTCGCCGGGGTCGAGAACGGCCAGGTAGGCGGCGAGGTTGGCGTTGGCACCGGCATGGGGCTGGACGTTGGCGTGGTCGCCACCGAACAACTCGAGGCAGCGCTGCCGGGCGAGGTCCTCGGCCTCGTCGACGACGTCGTTGCCGCCGTAGTACCGCTTGCCCGGATACCCCTCCGAGTACTTGTTCGTGAGGACGGTGCCGGTGGCGGCGAGGACGGCGGGCGAGGTGAAGTTCTCGGACGCGATGAGCTGGACGGTCGTGTTCTGGCGTTCGACCTCGCGCTCGACGATCCCGGCGATCTCGGGATCTGCGGCGGTCAGCGTCTCGAAGTCGGTCATCCGTGCTCCCTTCGGTACCCGTTCTCGATCTCGGTGATCTGCTCGATACGGCGGTCGTGGCGGCC
This sequence comes from uncultured Burkholderiales bacterium, assembly GCA_964615175.1. Lineage (GTDB taxonomy): Bacteria > Actinomycetota > Acidimicrobiia > IMCC26256 > JACPCJ01 > CAZTOV01. Next base: position 2,067 of record CAZTOV010000229.1, on the reverse strand, counting down.
GCTCTCGAACGATGTTTCGAGCCACAGACGGGTGATCTCCTCGGCCAGGTGGGTGGCGACTGCACGCGCCCCCATGGTCAACACGTTGGCGTCGTTGTGGAGGCGCGACATCCGAGCGGTCCAGAGGTCGTTGCACAAGGCAGCCCGAACGCCCGGCACTTTGTTCGCGGCAATCTGCTCGCCTTGCCCGCTCCCCCCGAGCATGATGCCGCGGTCAGCGCGCCCCTCGACCACCGCCCAACCGACGTCAGCGGCGATGGGGGGGTAATCGGTCGACTCCTCGGAATCGGTTCCGAGGTCATCGACGTCGTGCCCGTCGCTCTTCAGCGCCTGGATCAGATGCTGCTTGAGCCGGTACCCCGCGTGGTCGGCCCCGATCGCGATGCGCACCCCGTACTCCTTCTCGCCGCCGCCGTTTCGCCCGCTGCGCGGAGTGTAACCAGGGCTCCTCCACACCCGGCGCAGCGAATCGCGCCACAATCGGGCCATGGCATCGAATCAGGAACGCGACGGCATGTTCGTCGTGAGCGCCCTCCGCCTCGTCCTCGGAGCGGGGACGCTCGTGGCGCCCGGCGTCCTGATCCGATTGAGCGGTGTCGAACCGAGTGCGGGCGCCACGTTCATGGCCCGGATCTTCGCCAGCCGCGAGGTCGCCCTGGCGTTGATCACGCTCGACGCCCTCGACGAGAAGCACGTCTCGGCCCACGTCCTCGAGGCCAACATGCTCGTCGACGGACTCGATGGCTTGGCGGGGCTCGTCGCCGGTCGGCGTCTCCCGTGGTTCACGCGCCTCGCGACACTGGCAGGCGCCGCCGGTGCGGTGGCCACGGCCGCCGCTCTCCGCGAACGGGTGACGTGACCGGGTGAGCCGAACCGACGACCTCCCCAAGGTCACGCCGTACCTGATCGATCGAGCCCCCGAGCTGTGTCCGCGCCGCCTCCGGCTGGCGTTCCAGAACCAGCGCGGCGAGCAGGGCGCCTTCCTCCGCGGCCGGGTGCGGGACGCGGTGGTCGAGGACGCCCGGGCTGCCCACTCCAAGATGGGGCCACCCAACGCCGACTCGTTCCACATCCGCTCCGAGCTGCTCCCCGAGGAACAGGCCGTCCAGCGGATCGCCGTCGACCACTACCTCGACCTCTTCGGTGACGACCCGGTCCAGTCCATCGACCACGACGACTACGTGCGCCCCGTCGAGCGCCGAGGGGTGCTCGTGGGCGGGTGGATCGACCTGGTGTGTGAGAGCCCTGACGGCGACCCGGAGCTGCGGCAGTTCGAGCTGTGGGGCCGCGACGTGATCGCCGACCCTCGAGAGAACGCCACCCTGCTCCTCGCCTCCCTCCGGCTGTCGAAGTGGATCGGCGATCGCCGCCTGCGCATCCGCCTCGCGGACCTTGCGAATGGGCGACTGGCGGAGCACGACGTCGACCTGGTGAGCGAACGCGGCGACCTCGTGGCGCTCTACGAGCAGCGGCTGGCCCGCATCCAGCTGCGGACGAAGAAGCCGGATGCCGTCCCGGGCGAGAGCTGCACCGCCTGTCCCTACGTGGCCGGCTGCCCCGCGTTCTCGTGAGGGCCTTGTGAGCGATCCCACCGTGGCCGACCGGCCCTCGACCGCCGCCGCCCTCCCGGCCCGGCTCCACCCGTCGATCGTCCCGCTCAGCCCGACGACCGCGTGGCGCTGGCGTCGTTGCCGCCGGCTCTACCTCCTCCGGAACCTCGCCCAGCTCCCGACCGTCGACTCCGGTCCGTGGACCAGCGAGGGCCTGCGGGTCCACGCAGTGCTCCAACAGCTCCACGACCACGGAGACTGCGGCGATCGCGACTGGCGAGACGAGGTGGTCGAGACGTACGGCGGGGGGGACGCCGAGCGACTCCGCGGCTTCATCGAACGACACGCCTCTCGGTGTCCCCGCGGCGCCACGTATCTCGGCGGCGAAGTCCCGCTCGGGCGCTTTCACCGTGATCCACCCCCGCTCTTCACCGCGTCGGGCTCGATCGACGCCCTCTGGGTCCACGACGGGTACCTCGATGCCCGTGACTACAAGACCGGCGGGGGCTCGAACCTC
>CAZTOV010000228.1:0-3388 GCA_964615175.1 uncultured Burkholderiales bacterium | reverse complement strand
GCGGTCTGACCGGGGAGACGCTCGCCGAGCGTCCCGCCGAGGAGCACCGCGGCCACGAGAGCGAAGGCCACGATCCCGCCGATGGTGAAGACCCGCCGGCGGGTCGAAGCCGGAGGCGGCTCGGGGCGGGCATCGACGCCATCGCGGATGGATCGCAGGACTGCGGCGGCGCGGGCCGTGTAATCGTCGTGGAGGCGCCGGTAGTCGTCGGGATCGATGTTGCCCTCGGTCCGCTCGCGCTCGAGGTCGTCGAGTGAGCGGAGGAGGAAGTTGCGCTCCTCCTCGAGCAGGGCAATCTCGTCGGGGTCGTATCGTCTGCCCGGCGACATCTCGTCGCCTCCTCCACAGGCTGGGGCCCCTGCCCCAGCCGTGGCCGTCCCGTGGCGGTCCCGATTCACTGCTCGTCTCGCTCTGTGGGGGACAACCCATTGACGTCCTGCCGGGCCTCGGCGACCAGGCGCTCGTCGTCGGGCGTCGCCGTCATCGTCGGGCTGGCGCGCCACCTGCGGAAGGCCAGGACGAGGCCGCCGGCGGCGAGCACGACTGCGGCCACCGGCAGCGCCCACACCACGGCACCGATCCCCGACGACGACGGCCTCAGCAAGATCCACTCCCCGTACCGGTCGACGTAGGCCGTCTTGATCTCGGCGTCGGTGTCGCCGTCCTCGACGCGTCGTCGCACGTCGTCGCTGATGGCCCGGGCCGTCGACGACGGGCTGTCGGCGACCGAGAGCCCCTGGCAGGTCGGGCACCGTAGCTGTTCGGTGAGGCGTTCGACACGGGCCTCGACCGACTCGTCTTCAGATGCGGGGCGGGTCGCGATCACCAGCGCGACGGCCAGCGCCGCCACCAGGGCGATCCACGGCAGCAGACGGCGCAGGGTCACGGCGCGGCGCCCGTCTCGGCGCCGGCGTCACCCCGCGCGATGGCGAGCAGCGCCTCGAGGTCGTCGGTGGTCGCCGCGCCACGATGGATGGCGGCGACCACCCCGTCGGGGGTGATGGCGAAGGTCTCGGGCTGGCCCTGGGTGGCGAACTCCACCGACGCCCGGGCACCCGGATCGAGGAGCACCGGCCACCCAATCGCCCGGTCGCGCGCCCAGTCGCGGATGGCCCGCTCGGTGTCGTCGCGCACGATGCCCACGAACGCGAAGTCGGGGTCGTTGCGGTGGCGCTCGTGGAAGGCCTTGAGTGCGGGCTCCTCCTCCTTACACGGAATGCACCACGAGTTGAAGAAGTTGACGATCAGGGCATCGCCTCGCTGGCCGGCGAGGGCGAAGGTCTCATCGCCTTCGAGGGTCGGCAACTCGAGTGCGGGAACGGGATCACCCAGGAGCGCCGTCCCCTGGTAACCGGGTGGCCCGCCGCCGAGACGGGTCGCCAGCACCACGGCCAGGATGACGAACGCGGCGCCGACGCCGATCGCAGCACCGAGCACGGTCCGTCCCCGGCGGCCTCGCGACGATCTCCTGCCATCGTCATCCGGGTCGCTCTCGGCGACGAGGGCCTCGAGCGGGTCCATGTTCATCGACCTGCCTCCTCGAGCGCCGGACGCCGGTCGCCGTTGGGCCGCGCCGCGTCCGAGCCGAATTCGAGGTCCTCGGGATCATCGGCCGGCTCGGCTCCCCGGTCGGGGCGTCGGCGGCGGAACGGCCATGCGGCCACGACGGTCCCCGCCGCCATCACCATGCCCCCGACCCACAACCACAGGATCATCGGGTTCACGGCCACCCCGATGGTGGCCTCGTTGGAGTCGGTGGGCGCGCTCACGAGGGTGAGATAGAGATCCTCGAGGAGGCCCGTGCGCACCGACGGGGTGCCGATGGCCTGGGTGGCGTTGGGGAAGATCGACACCGACGGCTCGAACACGCCGAGCGAGTCGCCTCCTCGGTCGACCTGGACCCGGGCGGCCACGACCCGCTTCTCGGGCCGCTCCTCGACGAACCGGCCGAGATACGTCACCTCGTATCCACGGACGCTCGCCGACTGCCCTTCGGTCAACCGGAACTCGCGCTGCGTGGAGTAACCCTGCGACGCCGCCAACGAGATGGCCACCAGCACCACCCCGACGTGCACGACGAGGCCGCCGTAGAGGCGCCGGTTGCCGGCGACGGTGCGCGCCATCGCACGGACGGGACCGGAGCGGTCGGCGCGCATGCGAGCCCGGACCGCCACGGCCACCTGGCGGACGATCCCGGCCACGGCGAAGGCGCCGAGGCCGAAGGCGAGGAGCTGGGCGACGCCGCGGGCCCCGCTGATGGCCAACACCAACATGATCGCGACCGCGAACCACGCCGGACCGGCGAGGCGTCGCTTCATCACTTCGGCCTTGGCGGTCCGCCACGGCAGCGCCGGCGCCACCGCCATCAGGAAGAGCAGGCCGATGCCGATCGGCACCGTCATCCGGTCGAAGTAGGGCTCGCCGACCGAGAGCTGGGTTCCGTTGAAGGCTTCGGCCACGAGTGGGAACACGGTGCCGAGGAGCACGACGAAGGCGAAGCCGGCGAAGAGGAGGTTGTTGCCGAGGAACGCCCCTTCGCGTGAGAGCGGCGAGTCGATGCGCCCCGGGGCCCGGAGCCGGTCGCCGCGCCAGGCGATGAGGCCGAGGCCGGTGGCCACCACCACGCCGAGGAAGACGAGGAGCAACGGGCCGATCGCCGACTGGGTGAACGAGTGCACCGAGTTGACGACACCGGACCGGGTGAGGAACGTCCCGAGGATCGTGAGGGCGAACGTCGCCACCAGCAGCGAGAGATTCCACACCCGGAGCATCCCCCGGCGCTCCTGCACCATCACCGAGTGGAGATACGCGGTGGCGGTGAGCCACGGGAGGAACGACGCGTTCTCGACCGGGTCCCAGGCCCAGTAGCCGCCCCATCCCAGCACCTCGTAGCTCCACCAGCCGCCGAGGATGATCCCGCCGGTGAGGAAGCCCCACGCCACCAGGGTCGCCCGCCGGGTGGCGACCAACCACCCTTCACCGAGTCGCCCGGTGACCAGCGCGGCGACGGCGAACGCGAACGGAATGGTGAAGCCCACGTAGCCGAGGTAGAGCATCGGCGGGTGGAACGCCATCAGCGGATGGTTCTGGAGGAGCGGGTTGGGCCCGGACCCGTCGGTCGGCACGAGGCCGCCCACCTGCCGGAAGGGGTTGGCGGGCCCGAGCATGAGTCCGAAGAAGAAGGCGGCCACACCCAGACCGGCGATCATGGCCCACGCCACCAGCGGGTCGTCAGCCCGGTCGCGGAACCGCCAGGCGAAGAACGCCAGGTACCCGGCGAGCACAAGACCCCACAGGAGGATCGACCCCTCGAGCGCCCCCCACAGGGCCGACACCGTGTAGATCAGCGGCGTCGCCCGTGCGTGGTTGTCACGCACGTACTCGAGCG
>CAZTOV010000227.1:0-3390 GCA_964615175.1 uncultured Burkholderiales bacterium | reverse complement strand
GGACGTCGACGATGATGGCGAAGAGCACCACGTTGCCGAGGGCCGCGATGAGGCCGGGGATCCACAGTTCGGGGAACACCGCCACGAACGCGCCGGGGACCGGGGCGTAGGCGAACGGGACGGGAGCGGGGACCCGGCCGTGACGGCGCGCGTACACGTGGACACCGACATCGAAGGGGAGGACACCGCCGGCGAGGACGACGGCGATGATCCACCGGTCGTCGCCGAACTCGGGGAGCGCCGCGACCATGATGGCCAGACCGGAGATCGCCACGTGGCGGGTGATGAAGAGCAGAGGCCAGAAGGCCCGTTCACCCAGGCGGGTGGCGGCGAGGAGGTAGGGGCCACGATCGACGAGGCTCTCCCACTGCTGCTGCGGGAAGGTGGAAACCTGCGGACCCATCAGCGGTTCGGCAGCGCGTCCTTCACGGCGCCATCGGAAGCCGCACCGTGAACCGGGCTCCGTGGGGTTCGAGGGTCTCGTAGCCGAGGGCGCCGCCCTGGGCCTCCGCCAGTGTCCGGCAGATGGTGAGGCCGAGCCCGGTGCTGTCGCCGTGGCCGCCGTGGGTGAACGGCTCGAACAACCGCGGGACGAGATCGTCGGGCACGCCCGGCCCGTCGTCGGTGACATCGATGAGGACGTGCTCGTTGACGACGATGCCGGAGATCGTGATGTGCTGCCCTCCGTATCGGTAGGCGTTGGCGAGGAGGTTGTGGAAGATCTCCTGGAGGCGCACCGGGTCGGCCATTGCCTTGAGGTCGGCGGCGAGGGTGACGCTCACCGTGGATGAGGCCGGGGGAGGGACATCCTCGAGCGCCCGTTCCGCGACGCCGACCACGTCGACCACCTCGCGGTTGATGGTGGCGTTGCCCAATTCGAGGATCGAGAGGTCGAGGAGGTTGTCGGCGAGCGTCCTCACGCGCCGTCCCTGCCGGGTGAGCGCCTGGAGCGCCTCTTCGAGCTCGTCTTCGCTCATGTCGGCCCGGTTCGAGGCGACCACCGACGCCAGGCCGGCGAGGGTGGTCAGCGGGGTGCGCAGCTCGTGGGCCGCGTTGGCGATGAACTCGCTGCGGGCCCGGTCGAGGGCCTCGCGTTCGGCTTCGACCGACTTGCGTTCGCGGATGTCGCGAGCGATGCCCTGGATGGCGACCGCCTCGTCTCGGCGATAGATCACCCTCGTGCTGACCTCCACGGGGATCCGCCGGCCATCCTTGGCGAGGATGTCCAGTTCGTAGGTCGTGGCGTCGGTGGCCCCGTCCACCTTGCGTCGGATCATCTGTGCTGCCTGTTCGAGATGGTCGGGCGCCACGATGCGATCGACGGTCAACTCGGCGAGCTCGGCCCGGTCGTATCCGGTCAGCTCGAGGGCGGCCTCGTTGGCCGACAGGAACCGCAGGTCGTCGATCGAGTGGGTGTAGATCATGTCGTTGGCGTATTCGAGGAGGTCCTCGTAACGGCGCTCGGACGTGGCCAGGGCGTCGAAGAGCGCACTGATCGACGCCACCAGCGGTACGACGGCGATCGCGTACGTCGCCAGACCGGCGACGTACCCGGAGACATCGGTGACGGCACCGGCGGCGGCGAGCGCCGCGCCGCCGAGAATACCGAGGACGGTCGCCGGCACCACGCGAAGCGTGACGGCGTAGAGGCCGAGATTGGCCAGGCCGGCGACCACGGCGGGAAACCACAGGGAGGGGAGAGCGACCACGAACGCCGCCGGAACCAGCGCGTGGACCACGGCGGCCGGATGGATCTCGTCGTGGCGCCGCGAATACCGCTGGAGCCACACGTCGAAGGGGATCACCGCCGCCGCCACGACGACCGCCGCGGCCCAGCGTCCGCCCCCGAACTGCGGGAACGCCGCGATCATGACGGCGGCTCCCGCGTGCCCGACATGGCGGGCGCGGAAGAGGATTGCCCACAGTCGTCGTTCGACGTCGCTCTCGGCTCGCAGCCGCCAGCCCGCCGTCCCACCGGGGATGTCGTCCGAGACCACTCAGCGTCCCTCTCTCGTGCCGCTCGGTGGCGACCATTCTGGCAGCGCACGGCGCCGGTGACCACCGTCGCCCACCGGAAGCGGTGGTGGTACGGTCCGCCGTGTACGCACGCGGGAGTCCCGACCGGGACTGAGAGGGCGCCCTCGGCGCCGACCGCACGAACCTGATCCGGGTCATGCCGGCGAAGGGAGATGCCATGGCCACGACCAGCCGCCGCAGCAAGGTATACGTCGAGGGCGGTGATCGGGGGCTCCGGGTCCCGGCCGTCGAGGTAAAGCTCGACGGTGGCGAAGCGCCCGTCCGCCTCTACGACACCTCGGGCCCCGGGTCCGATGCTCGCGAGGGCCTGCCGTCGCTTCGCCGCCCGTGGATCGACGAACGGGGCGACACCGAGGGATACGGCGAGTCGCGGTTTGTCCGAGCCCGGTCGGGTCGCACCGTCACGCAGATGCACTACGCGCGCCGCGGCGAGATCACTGCGGAGATGGAGTTCGTCGCCCTGCGCGAGGGTCTCGAGCCCGAGTTCGTGCGCGACGAGGTGGCGCGGGGCCGGGCGATCATCCCGGCCAACGTCAACCACCCCGAGTCGGAGCCGATGGCCATCGGGCGGAACTTCCTCGTGAAGGTCAACGCCAACATCGGGAACTCGTCGGTGCGGTCGTCGATCGACGACGAGGTCGAGAAGCTGGTGTGGGCGACCCGGTGGGGTGCCGACACCGTGATGGACCTCTCGACCGGGCGCGACATCCACGAAACCCGGGAGTGGATCCTCCGCAACTCCCCGGTGCCGATCGGCACGGTTCCGATCTACCAGGCGCTCGAGAAGGTGAAGGGCGACCCCGCCTCGCTGAGTTGGGAGATCTTCCGCGACACCGTGGTCGAGCAGGCCGAGCAGGGTGTCGACTACATGACCATCCACGCCGGGGTGCGGTTGCCGTACGTGCCGATGACCGTGGACCGGGTCACCGGCATCGTGTCGCGGGGCGGCTCGATCATGGCGGCGTGGTGTCTCGCTCACCACGAGGAGAGCTTCCTCTACACGCACTTCGAGGAGCTGTGCGAGATCTTCGCCGCCTACGACGTGGCGTTCTCGCTCGGCGACGGGTTGCGGCCCGGGTCGATCGCCGACGCCAACGACGAGGCGCAACTCGCCGAGCTACAGACCCTCGGTGAGTTGACGCAGGTGGCCTGGGGCCACGACGTGCAGGTGATGATCGAGGGACCCGGTCACGTGCCGATGCACAAGATCGAGGAGAACGTGCGGCTCCAGATGGAGTGGTGCGACGAGGCGCCCTTCTACACGCTGGGGCCGCTCACGACCGACGTCGCTCCCGGCTACGACCACATCACGTCGGCCATCGGGGCGGCGATGATCGGCATGTACGGCACCGC
>CAZTOV010000226.1:0-3396 GCA_964615175.1 uncultured Burkholderiales bacterium | reverse complement strand
CCGTTCGTCGCCTTCGTCGGGACCATGGAGCCCCGGAAGAACCTCCCCGGACTCGTCGAGGCGTTCGCCCGCATCGCCCCCGAGCACCCCGACCTGAAGCTCGTGATCGCCGGCCGTCGGGGCTGGCGCGCCGACGAGGTCAACGAGGCGGTGCGAACGTCGGGCCTCGGCGACCGGGTCGTCCTGCTCGGCTTCGCGCCTCCCGACAGCCTGCCTCCCCTCTACCGATCGGCCGAGGTGGTCGTCCACCCCTCGATGGGCGAGGGCTTCGGGCTCCCCGCACTCGAGGCGCTGGCCTGTGCCGCTCCCCTGGTGACCACCGCCGGGTCGGCGATGGAAGAAGTGGCCGGCGACGCCGCCGTGCTCGTGCCGACACCCGACCCGAAGCCCCTCGCCGACGCCGTCGAGCGCGTGCTCACGGACCGGAAGCTCCGCGATCGTCTCCGTGAGGCGGGGCCGCGGGCCGCGGGCCGCTACTCGTGGGGCCGCTGTGCCCGCGCCCACCTCGACGCGTACGAGTTGGCCGCCCGGCCGGTGCGTCACGAGCCCGCTCCGTGACCGTGAGCGCGTCCGCGTCGCCGGTGGCGATCGACGTCACCCCGCTCATCGGGGTGCGCACGGGGGTGGGGCACTTCGTGGCCGGCCTGCTCCAGGGATTCGAGGCGCTCGACGAACCGCCCGACCTCGTGCCCTACGTGCTCAGCCGCCGGGCGCGACCCGAACGTGACGGTCTGCCACCGGCAACCCGCCGCCTGCGCGTCCCGGCGGCCGTCGCGCTGCGGTGCTGGCGCTGGCCCGGCCGGCCGCGGTTCGACGGCCCGCTCGGCGACGCGCGCGTGGTGCACGGCACCAAGTTCGTCGCCCCTCCGTCGCGCCGCCGCGGGGTGGTCGTCACCGTGCACGACTGCGGGTTCGCCCTCCACCCCGACCTCGTCGCTCCCGAGGCGCGCCGCTACCCGGCGATCGTGCGTCGCCTCGTCAAGGGCGGCGGGTGGATCCACACCCCCACCGAACGAGTCGCCGACGAGGTGCGGGAACTGTTCGCCACCGACCGGGTCAGGGCGGTTCCGCACGGAGTCCCCGACGTTGCCGAGAGCGACCGGTCGCTGCTCGACGGCGCCGGCATCGGGGCCCGCACCCGGTTCCTCCTCGTCCTGGGTGCGCTGGACCGGCGCAAGCGTCCCGACCTGGTCGTCGACGCGTTCGGCCGACTCCCCGACGACCCGGCGCTGGCCGACCTGCAGCTCGTCCTCGCCGGACCTCCGAATTCGGCGTCGGCGCCGGTCGATGCCGCGGTGGCGTCGCTTCCTGCGTCGGTGGCCGCACGCGTCCACGTCCTCGGTGCGGTTCCGGAGCCCCTGCGGGCGACCCTCATCCGGGAGGCCACCGCCCTCGTGTTCGTGCCCCGCTACGAAGGCTTCGGCCTGCCGTTGCTCGAGGCCATGAGCGTGGGAACACCCGTGATCGCTTCGGAGGACGCCGCGGTGGTCGAGGTCGGAGGCGACTGCGTCCGGTACACGGGCGATGGGGTCGACGCGGTCGCCGAAACCATCGCCGACGTGATGCACGACCAGATCCTGCGCGACCGCCTGGCGGCGGCGGGGCGCGAACGAGCGAGCGCGTTCTCCTGGGAGGCCGCCGCGGCCGGCCTCACCCGACTCTACGAGGAGGCCGCCCCGTGAGCGTCGACCGGCTCCGCGTCGGCCTCCACGTCGGACAGCTGCTCCAACCGGTACCGGGCGGGATCGGGCGCTACGTCGAGCGCCTCCTCGAGCACCTACCGGCGGCCGGCGTCGACATCGTTCCCTTCTCGGCCGGGCGCCCGCACCCGGCCCCGCCCGGACACGTCGATCTCGGCCGGCCTCGAGGGGGATGGCGCTACGAGACCTGGCACCGCCTGGGTCGGCCGAGGCTCCGCCTCGACGTCGACGTCATCCACGCCACCAGCCTGGCCGTGCCACCGTCGGGCGACACGCCGATGGTGGTCACGGTGCACGACGTCGCCTTCCTCGAACACGCCGACTACCACACCCGCCGCGGTCACGCCTTTCACCGCCGGGGCTTCGAACTGGCCCGCCGAGACGCGGCCGTCCTGGTGGTCCCGTCCGCGTTCGTCGCCGCCGAGGTCGCTCGGGCGGGCGTCGAACGCGACCGGATCGTGGTCGCCCACCACGGCGTCGACGATCCCCCCGAGGTCGGAGTCGGCGACGTCGACGCCGCCCTGTCGAGGCTCGGCGTGCGCGAGCCCTTCCTCCTCCATGTGGGAACCGCCGAGTTCCGGAAGGGCACCGACACGCTGTTGCGCGCGTTCTCGCTCGCCCGGGCCCGCCACCCCGACCTCGAACTGGCGCTGGTGTCGCCGGGGGGATGGGGGCGCCTCGAGCCGGTTCCCGGATCCCGTGCGCTCGGTGGCGTCGACGACGCCGACCTCGACGCCCTCTACCGGCGGGCGAGCGCCCTCGTGTACCCGTCGCGCCACGAGGGGTTCGGCATGCCGGTGTTGGAAGCCATGGCCCATCGCTGTCCGGTCATCTCGTCGACCGCCACCGCCATTCCCGAAGTGGCGGGCGACGCCGCCCTCCTCGTCGACCCCGATGACCCGGCCGGTCTCGCCGAGGCCATCGACGCGGTGCTCGACGACGCCGAGACCCGCGGTCGCTTGGTCGACGCGGGGCGGCGTCGGGCCGGAGAGTTCTCGTGGGACGCGTCGGCCGAGACGCACGTGTCCGCGTATCGGCTCGCCCGCGAGAGCAACAAATAGGCTCCGCCGAGCATGCGCGCTGTGATCACGGGAGCCGGGGGCTTCGTCGGCCGCCATCTCCGCACCCACCTCGAGGACTCGAACGACGACGTCGTCGGTCTCGGCCCTCGCGAAGACCTCGACGTCGACGTGCTCGACGCGGACGCCGTCGTCGACGCGGTGGCAGAGGCCGAGCCCGAAGTCGTGTACCACCTGGCGGCGCGCGGCCACGTCGGCGAGTCGTGGAACGACCCGGGGCTCGTCTTCCGGGTGAACGCCGAGGGGACGCTCAACGTGCTCCAGGCGTGTCGCACCCACGGCGTCGAACGGGTGGTGGTCGTGGGCAGCGCCGACGAGTACGGCGCCGTCGAGGACGGAGCGACGCCCTTGGCCGAGGACGCCCCTCTGCGGCCGCTCACCCCCTACGGGGCGAGCAAGGTCGCCGCCGACTACCTGGCCCTCCAGGCCTTCCTCGGGTGGGGGGTGCCGACCGTGCGCGTGCGGGCGTTCAACCACACCGGCCCCGGCCAACCCGACCGGTTCCTGATCCCGGCACTCACCCGGCGCGTGGTCGAGTGCGAGCGGAGCGGGACCGACGAGGTCACGGTCGGGAACCTCGACCCGGTTCGAGACTTCACCGACGTCCGCGACGTGGT
>CAZTOV010000225.1:0-3400 GCA_964615175.1 uncultured Burkholderiales bacterium | reverse complement strand
GGGCGATCCCGCTCATGTGCAGCGGGGTGTTCACGAAGCGGCGTCGACGGACACCGATGCCGGGAGCGGCCGAAGCCATCCGCGCAGCCTAGATATCACCACGGTTCTTGACTGCGTTCTGCCCGCTGAGCGGGCAGAACGCAGTCAAGAACCCGAACTCAGCCCCCGGTCTTGGCCTGGAGGGCTTCGATGAGCTTGGGCATCACCTTGTGGACGTCGCCCACGATGCCGAGGTCGGCGACCGAGAAGATCGGCGCCTCCGGATCCTTGTTGATGGCGATGATGTTGTCGGAGTTCTTCATCCCCACCAGGTGCTGCGTCGCACCGGAGATGCCGCAGGCGAAGTAGACCTTGGGCTTCACGGTCTTGCCGGTCTGGCCGACCTGGTGCGAGTAGGGCACCCAACCCGAATCGACGATGGCTCGCGAAGCGCCGGGCGCACCCTTGAGGATCTTGGCGAGGTTCTCGACCAGCTCGTAGTGCTCCGGGGCGCCCATCCCTCGGCCGCCGGAGACGACGACGTCGGCCTCGTCGAGCTGCGGGCCCTCCTGCTCCTCGATGTGGCGGTCGGTGACCTTCGCCTCACCCTGGCGACCCACGTCGACGCCAGAAGCCTCGGCCACTTCCGCGGCTCCACCACCGGCCGACTCCTCGTCGAACGACTTCGGACGGATGCCCACCAGGTAGGGCTTGTCGCCCGTGAACGCGGTGGAGACGATCTTGGTGCCGCCGAAGATGCCCTTGACGAGCTGCGCGGAGTCGCCGTCGACGGTGATGTCGATGCCGTCGGTGAGCGCCGGACGGTCGAGTCGTGCCGAGAGGTGCCCGAGCACGTCACGGCCGTTGTAGTCCTGGGGGAAGATGATCATGTCGGGCGATTCCGACTCGATGAGTTGGGCCAGCGACGCGGCCGCCGGGGCGCCCACGAGCGCGTCCTCCACCGCCAGGGCGTAGACCTTGGTAGCGCCGAACTCGCCGAGCTTCTCGGCTACGGCGGACCCGTCACCGGCGATGAACGCCTCGACGGTGTCGCCCACTTCGCGGGCCTTGGTCAGCAACTCGAGCGTCGTCGAGTTGGGCTGGCCGTCCTCGGCTTCGGCGTAGACCCACACCTTGGAGAGAGCCATGGTTTCGTGTCCCCTTCTCGTGTTCGTTCTCGTTCGCGTCGTGGCGCGTCCGTCGACGGGCGACGGACGTCAGATGACCTTGAGCTCTTCGAGGAACTGAACGACGCGCTCGTGGGCGTCGCCCTCGTCCTCGATCTTCTCGCCGGCTTCGCGCTCGGGCGCCGGCTCGATGCTCACGATGTCCTGACGGGCACCGTCCCAGCCGACGTCGTCGGCGGAGAGCCCGAGGTCGCTGACACCGACGGTGTCGACGGGCTTGTTCTTGGCCGCCATGATCCCCTTGAACGAGGGATAACGGGGCTCGACCACACCCGCGGTCACCGAGACGACCGCCGGGAGCGACGTCTCGACCGTGTCGTAACCGGCCTCGGTCTGGCGCTGGATGGTGACACCGCTGCCGTCGGTCTCGATGTGCTTCGCAAACGTGAGGCACGGCCAGCCGAGCAGCTCGGCAACCTGGGCGGGCACCGTGCCGGTGTACCCGTCGGTCGACTCGGTGGCCGTCATCACGAGGTCGGCGTCGCCCGCGCGCTCGACCGCCTTGGCGATGACCTTGGCGGTGCCGAGGGCGTCGGTGCCGGCCAGCGCGTCGTCGGAGATGAGGATGGCCTTCTCGGCACCCATCGCGAGGGCGGTGCGCAGGCCCGACGTCTCCTCGTCGGGGGCCATCGAGACGAGGGTGACCTCGCCCCCGCCGGCGGCCTCCACGAGCTGGAGGGCCATCTCGACGCCGTAGGAGTCGGACTCATCGAGGATCAGCTTGCCCTCACGCTTGAGCGTCTTGGACTCCTCGTCGAGCTCGCCCGGCTGGGCCGGGTCGGGGATCTGCTTCACGCAGACGACGATGTTCATGGTGCTCCCGTTTCGTTGGAGGTGATTCGCTTGAGGCACGGCCGGCGGCCTGAGCAGGGAGGCGCGCTCGGCACGACGTACAGGACAGGAATCGTGACGGGGCGATTGTGGCCGAGCCGCCGGGCACGTGTCGAAACCGGGGTTGAGGCCGTCTCCGGGGCAGCTCGAGAGCAATGCTCGACGTGAGTCGAAGTACGTTCTTCTCCGTGACTCGGTTCGAGTGCGACGTGTTGGTGGTGGGTGGTGGCCCGGCCGGCGCAGCCGCGGCCACGGTCGCGGCTCGCTCGGGGCTCACCGTCGCCCTCCACGACAAGGCGGCGTTCCCCCGCGACAAGACCTGCGGCGACGGGCTCACCGCCGATGCTCTCCGCCGCCTCCAGGCCCTCGGCCTCGACCCGGCGGCGGTGCCGACCTGGGCGCCGGTCGACCAAGCCGTGCTCCACTCCCCGAGTGGCCTCCAGATCGACCTTCCCCTGCCCGGCGACGGGCAGTTCATGGCCGTCGCTCCCCGCGTGGAACTCGACGCCGCCATCCTCGACCTCGCGCGTGGTGCGGGGGCGAAGGTCGCCGAGGGCAGCGCCATCGAAGCGCTCAGCCACGGAGCGGACGCCGTCACCGCCTCGTTCTCCGACGGCGCCGAGGTCCGGGCCCGGTGGGTCGTGGCCGCCGACGGCGCCTGGTCACCCACCCGCCGGCTGGTCACGCCGCACCGCCAACCCGACCTGGGGCGGTTCCAGGCCTTCCGCCAATACTTCTCCGGGGTCGACGACCCCCGGGTGCACGTGCTCTTCGAGCCCGACCTTCTGCCGGGCTATTTCTGGGTGTTCCCGCTGCCCGGCGGCCGGGCCAACGTGGGCTTCGGCGTGGTGCGGGAACCGGGGATGAAGACCCGCTACCTCGCCCGGCTGTGGCCCGAGCTGCTCGAACGGCCGCGGGTTCGCGACGTACTCGGCTCGGCCGTCGCCGAGGGGCGCCACACGGCCTGGCCGATCCCGGCCGATCTCGCGCCCGGTGACCTGTCGTTCGGCCGGGTGCTCTTCGCCGGCGACGCCGCCGCCGTCACCGACCCCATGACGGGTGAGGGGATCGCCCAGGCGATCGCCACCGGCGCCGCCGCCGCCACGGTGGTGGGCGATGCCCGCCACGGGCACGGGGGCGACGACCCGGTGATGGTGCGCTCGCGGTACGTCGAGGCCGTCGAGTCGGAGCTGGGAGCCGATCACCGGTTCGCCCACACCCTGGGCGCTCTCCTGCGCACGCCGCTCGGTGCCCGCGGCTGCGTGCGGCTGGCCGGGTTGACCGACTGGACCCGCCGCAACTTCGCCCGCTGGCTGTTCGAGGACTACCCGCGGGCGCTGCTGCTCACGCCCCGCCGCTGGCACCGGGGCATGCTCGCCGGCACCGGCGCCTACACCTGAGCG
>CAZTOV010000224.1:0-3401 GCA_964615175.1 uncultured Burkholderiales bacterium | reverse complement strand
GACCCCGCCCGTAGGGGGATTGCGGGCGGTCTGCGAAACCGATCCGCGATCGGTTTGGCCCGCCCCCACGCCGACGCTTCATGCGGCCGTGTCCCGGCCCGAGCCGGGAGAGCGGGCACATGACTACTTCGGTCTTCGTGCCCGCCAGTAGCCGGGGCGTCGATGCTCATGGGCAACAGCAAGCACCAAGACACTGTCATCGCGTACGACGTAGGCGACGCGGTATGGAAAGCCCGAAACGGATGCCTGGCGGAGGGCATATTC
Source organism: uncultured Burkholderiales bacterium (assembly GCA_964615175.1). Taxonomy (GTDB): domain Bacteria; phylum Actinomycetota; class Acidimicrobiia; order IMCC26256; family JACPCJ01; genus CAZTOV01. The sequence goes on along the minus strand of CAZTOV010000224.1, from coordinate 3,137 downwards.
GGGCTTGGTTCCCTCGACAGGGTCGGTGCCCTGCGGCCAGCGGCGGATGTGCTGAATCGTGCGATCGGCCGCTGCGAGAAACAGGGACCCCAAACCCTGATGTTGATCGTCGTACCACGAGCGGCCGCTTCGAGTTCCGCAGCCGCCTCAGGGTGGAGAGAGACCGCGAGGCTCACTCGTTACCGAGAAGCCCGGTGATGCGGTTACGGACAACGTGCCAGGCCTCGCCCGCGGCGTGGTCGTGCACTAGCTCATCAGTTCGACGCTCAAGTTCCTCCGCCCAGGCCGCCGCCACAGCCTCAGGGTCGTCCCGACTCTCCTCCAGGCTGGCGATGAGGTCGGCGGCCACATGAGCGCGCTCGTCTGGGGACAGGGCGAGGGCATCTCGCAGGACTGTGTTCGCGTTCTCGGTCATGGCACGAAGCGTATCCGTGCAAGAGGCATGAGCTACTGGGTATCCACAGGTCATGGAGCGTGGCGTCGAGACTCTGGGTCAGCGCCACACGCATCCGTGATCGGTCCGAAGCCTCTCCGCTGGGACGTGCGCCAGTCTCATCCACAGGCGGACGGAACTCGTATGTATGTCGGTCGTGCCCGTTCGGAAGAGTGAGGGCCCGAGTACGAAGGCGTGCCATGCCCCACGAGACGGAACGACTCCGAGAACTGAAGCTCAAGTGGGTCGTGGAGGACTATCCCGAGCTTGCTCGAGCGTTCCGCGATGGTGACTACTGGGTGCACCCGGACGGGGGGATCGAGATGCACGTCGTTGTGCCAGACTCCGCGTGGGCTCGTGAAGGCATTCGTCGATGGAGCGACGCCCTGGGGATTCCGCTCCAGGAGGTTCAGGTGCAGACCTCGGCGCCGCCTGGTCCTCGCCGTCCCGCGCTGGCGATGGGCGAGGCGGCTGCGCTGTCACGCAAGCTGCGGAGTGGCGAGGGGTCCCAGCCTCCTCAGGAGGGTGACGGACGCATGTCTCGTTGACATGCGACATGCATTTACGCATGATGAAGTGCATACCCGCATGAGGGCCTACGAAGTGCCGACTGTGCAGATCCGCGACCTCGACGACGAGGTCTATGCAGCGCTTTCGCGTCGCGCAGCCGAGAAGGGCATCAGCGTCCCCGAACTCCTGCGCCAGCACGCGGCACGGCTCGCCGCGCGCCCATCGATCGGCGAGTGGCTTGAGCGAACCAAGCGTCGTTCTTCGGAGATCACGCGCCAGGAAGTTCTGGACTCCCTCGACGAACTGCGTGGACCGTGGCCTGATGCTGGTCGTTGACGCCGGGTGCCTGTTTGAGGTCGTGGCCGCCACCCCAGGTGGCGCTGCCATCGGACAGCGCATGGCGGGGGACGCCGAGCTGTTCGCTCCGCACGTGATCGATGTCGAGGTGTTCGGTGTCATCCGCCGTCACCACGCGGCCGGTCATCTCGACGCCACAGCGGCCCTTCAGGCTGTGGCTGATCTGGCGGATTGGCCGGGTGAGCGAGTCGGCCACAGGCTGTTCCTCGACCGCGCTTGGGAGTTACGTGACAACGTGCGCGGGAGCGATGCGATGTACGTCGCACTCGCTGAGGCAATGGATGCGGTCCTTCTAACCACGGATGCTCGCCTCGGACGCGCCACCGGGCTCGAGTGTCGTGTGGAGGTCGTGCCGCCTACGGCGTAGGAGCCCAAGCCCGAACCGATCGGCGATCGGCCTGGTGTTCTGCCGGGGGGGGGACGGCGGAAGTCTTTCCATGGCCTGCGCGTTCTGGTCGAGGCGTGGTCGGTCTCCGTTCCGGCCTCGATCGGCGGTATGATTTGTGCATACCGAGACGGCGAGGCCTCGTATGGCGGTGAAGAAGGTGGCGGTGACGTTGCCCGAGGAGCTGTTCGAGATGGTGGAGCGGGCTCGCGAGATCGAGCATCGGAGTCGCTCCGAGCTGATTCAGGAGGCCATCCGATCACACTTCGGTGAGCCGGTCTATGTGCCGACCGATGAGGAACGCCAGATGCTTGGCCGGGCATTGGACGAGGTGGAACGCGACCCGGAGGCAGGCCGCTCCTGGCAGGAGATTCGTGATGAGTTGAGGTCGCGCGGTTGACCGTCGTCCTGCGGCCGGAGGCCGAGGCGGATGTCGCCGCCGCTCATGACTACTACTACGAAGCCGAGCCGGACCTCGCTCAACAGTTCATCGACGAACTGGATCGACTTCTGCTCCGACTGTCGGAGTTCCCACGGAGTGCGCAGCCGGTGCAGGGATACGAAGTGGTCCGGCGAGGCCTGTTACGCCGGTTCCCATTCGCGGTCTTCTACATCCAGGGCGATGACGAGATCATCGTGCTGCGCGTTGTCCACACGGCTCGGTCTCCACAGGAGTGGCCTGAGCCGTAGGCGAACGGTGGACCGATTCGCCATCGGCTTAGGTGAGATGGCATCCGATCGTGTGGGCCATGGCGTCGCACACCTCGGTCCAGCGTTCGCTTGGCATCCGTCCTGCTCGTCGCAGCAAGTGGTCAAGGGGCAGCAGCTGTGTGTTGTCCAGCGAAGCGACGCTGCCATCGGCAACGCCCTCACGTGCTCCCAGTGGGACCTCGGTGGGCAATCCTCGAGCGGTCGTGGTCAATGGGGCCACGAGCACACGCGTCAAGTGCGGAGCGACGCTCCGTCGCGTGAGAACGAGTACGGGACGGATCTTGTCGAGATCCGCCCACCAGACCTGACCATGACCAAGGCCCCTCATGCGTCGTACTGGGCGCGCCGTTCGCGGGCCAACGCACGCACGTCGTCAGGGATGTCCCCGTCGTAGGGCAGATCCGGCCCCGGCGGCGCCTGCCAAGCGAGCTCCTCATCGGCCTCGTAGGGGTCGGCCAGGAGAGCAGCTCGTTCACGCTGGGCATCGAGGCGGCGCACCAGTAGCTCAAGGGCACGATCCAGCATTTCGCTGTCGGTGCCGCCGAAGAGTTCGCGAGCACGGGCCAGTCGCTCGCCGTCGACAGTTGTTGACACGCGTGTTCTACTCATGCCACAAGTATGCCACACAAGTGCCACTTCAAACCTGAACCGCACGGGCGATGGGAGAAAGCCGGGGACAACTGCCGAACCGATTCGGTATCGGTTTGTCGGCGCTCAGGGCCTGCAGGTCGACGCAGGAAG
>CAZTOV010000223.1:0-3421 GCA_964615175.1 uncultured Burkholderiales bacterium | reverse complement strand
TCTCCCCGAGGTCGACCCTATTCGGTGTCGTCGGGGGACGCGTAGGGGCGTTGCCTCTCCTTGGCTGCCTCGCGTTTGGGCACCATCACCTTGCGGCGGAAATAGCAGACTTCCTCGCCCCGCTGGTTGAAGCCCCGGGTCTCGACGGTCACGACCCCCCGGTCGGGCTTGCTCTTCGACTCCCGCTTCTCGAGCACCGTGGTCTCGGCGTAGATGGTGTCGCCGTGGAAGGTGGGCTTCTGGTGGCGCAGCTCCTCGACCTCGAGGTTGGCGATGGCAGCACCGGAGACGTCGGGGACGCTCATGCCGAGGACGAGCGAGTACACCAGGTTGCCCACCACCACGTTCTTGCCGAACTGCGTGCTCTGCTCGGCGAACCACGCGTCGGTGTGGAGCGGGTGGTGGTTCATCGTGATCATGCAGAACAGGTGGTCGTCGTACTCGGTGACGGTCTTGCCCGGCCAGTGCTTGTAAACGTCGCCTTCCTCGAAGTCCTCGAGGTGGCGGCCGAACGGACGCTCATGAACAGTCACGGATTTCCTTCCTGAAGTCGCTTCATCAGTCCGCGAGCGATCACCAGGCGCTGGATCTCGTTGGTGCCCTCGCCGATCATCATCAGCGGAGCGTCGCGGTAGTAGCGCTCGACCGGCAACTCGGTCGTGTATCCGACCCCGCCGTGGATGCGCATGGCCTCGGTGACGATCTCGAAGCACGCCTCGGTGGCGAAGAGTTTGGCCATGCCGGCCTCGACATCGGCCCGCTCGCCCGCCTGCTTCGCCTCGGCGGCCGACCGGGTCAGGAGCTTGGCCGCCTCGAGCTTGGTGGCCATGTCGGCGAGCTTGCCCTGGATGGCCTGGTGCTCGCCGATCGGCTTGCCGAAAGTCTCGCGCTCCCGCGAGTAGGCGAGGGCGGCGTCGAAGGCAGCCCTCGCCACCCCGACAGCACGAGCGGCGATGTTGACGCGTCCCAGCTCGAGGGCCGAGAGGATGAAGGCGAGGCCGTGCCCCAACCCCGCTTCGCCGCCGACCACGCAATCGGCGCCGACCCGGTGGTCGTCGTAGGCCATCTCGACGGTCTCGATGCCCTTGTAGCCGAGCTTTCCGATGTTGCGGCTCACGGTGATGCCGCCCGATCGCTCGGCGCCCGCCTCCTTCTCGACCATGAACGCGGTGATTCCCTCGTCGGTGCGGGCGGCGAGCGTGATGAGCGAGGCGGTGATGCCGTTGGTCACCCACATCTTGGTGCCGCTGATGCGGTACTCCTCGCCGTCGCGCTGCGCCCGGCAGGAGATGTTGCGGGTGTCGCTCCCCGCGTCGGGCTCCGAGAGGGAGAGACAGCCACGGATCTCGCCGGTGGCGAGGCCGGGGAGCCACCGCTGCTTCTGCTCGTCGGTGCCGTGGTGTTCCAGCACGTTGGCGGTGATGAGGTGGGTGTTGAGGACGCCCGAGAGCGACATCCACCCGTAACAAAGCTCGTCGACGACGCCCACGTAGGTGAGCAGGTCGAGCCCCAGACCTCCGTACTTTTCGGGGATGGTCACCCCGAAGAGACCCATCTCCCGCATCTTCTCGACGAGGTCGGTCGGGTACTCGTCGGCGTGCTCGAGATCGGAGGCCACCGGGATCACGTCCCGACGCACGAAGTCGCGGACGGTCGCCCGGATCTCCTCGCGAAGCTCGGGATCAGTTGGCGTGGTCTCCGACATTGGCGGGCAGCCTACGGGGCGGCCCCGGGTAGCCTCGACCCGATGTTCACGACCGCGGGAACCCGATGATGAGCGGCATCTGGCACGCCGCGTCGGGGTTCCGTCGCGACCGCGACGAGGTCGGCGGCAGGCGAATCGAGCGCCGCCTCATCCGCCGCGTGCTCGGCTACGCCCTCCCCTACCGGCGCATGATCGTCGGGTTCCTCGCCGTGATCGTGGCCCAGGCGATCCTCCAGGTGATCCCGCCCCTGCTGTTCCGGGAGATCATCGACGAGGCCATCCCTCAGGGCGACCAGGGACTCGTCACCGTCCTCGCCGTGGCCACGGTCGCCGTGTTCGTCGGCCGGGCCGTCTTCGGCCTCGCCGAGCGCTGGTTCTCGTCCAGCATCGGCGAAGGCCTGATCTACGACCTCCGGGTGGCGCTCTTCGACCACGTGCAGCGGATGCCGATCTCGTTCTTCACCCGCACCCAGACCGGCTCGCTCGTGTCGCGCCTGAACAACGACGTGGTGGGCGCGCAACGGGCGCTCACCAACACCCTCGGGACCGTGACCTCGAACGCCATCGGGGTCGCCATCACCCTGGCGGTGATGTTCCGCCTTGAATGGCGGCTCGCTCTGGCGACGCTCGTCGTGCTCCCCGGGTTCGTCCTCGCCGCCCGCCGGATCGGCGTCCAGCTCACCGAGGTGACCCGCGAGCAGATGGACCACAACGCGGCCATGAGCAACCGCATGACCGAGCGCTTCAACGTCGCCGGCGCGATGCTGATGATCCTCTTCGGCCGTCGCAGCCACGAGACCGACCAGTTCGCCACCCGGGCCGACCAGGTGCGGGCGGCCGGCGTGCGTTCGGCGATGCTGATGCGGGCGCTCATCCTCATCCTGGGACTCGTGGCCGCCGTCGGCACCGCCGCGGTCTACTGGCTCGGCGGTCGGCTGGTGATCTCGGGGGCCATCACCCTCGGGACGGTCGTGGCGTTCGCGGCCTACGTCCAGCAGCTGTACCAGCCCCTGACCCAGCTCACCAACGCCCGGGTCGAGATCCTGACCGCGTTCGTGGCCTTCGAGCGGGTGTTCGAGGTGCTCGACCTGTCACACGGCGTCGAGGACCGGCCGGGCGCCGTCGAGCTGCGCGACCCGCGGGGCGAGGTCGAGTTCGACCGCGTCACGTTCGAGTACCCGGTCGGCACCGAGGTGACCCTGGCCAGCCTCGAAGAGGAGACGCCGCAGCTCACCACCGCCGGCGGACCGGTGCTCCACGACGTGTCGTTCACCGCCCGCCTCGGCGAGATGGTGGCGCTGGTGGGCCCGTCGGGGGCGGGCAAGAGCACCCTGGTGTCCCTGGTGCCCCGTCTTTACGACGTGCAGGAGGGCCACGTGCGCATCGACGGCCACGACGTGCGCGACCTCACGCTGGAGTCGCTGCGGGCCGCCATCGGCGTGGTCCCGCAGGACCCGCACCTCTTCCACGTGACGGTCGCCGACAACCTCCGCTACGCCCGCCCCGACGCCACCCAGGGCGAGGTCGAGGAGGCGTGCCGCATGGCCCGCATCCATGACCTGATCGCCTCACTCCCCGACGGCTACGACACCGTCGTCGGCGACCGTGGCTACCGCCTCTCAGGCGGCGAGAAGCAACGCCTCGCCATCGCCCGCATGCTGCTCAAGGACCCGGCGATCGTGATCCTCGACGAGGCCACCTCGCATCTCGACTCCG
>CAZTOV010000222.1:0-3456 GCA_964615175.1 uncultured Burkholderiales bacterium | reverse complement strand
AGACGCGTGGGACGGGGCGCGAGTTGTATCGCTGAGACAAGGCAGTGCGGTTCGTGTTTCAGTTGAGTCCTTTGGTCAGCCGCCCAGCTCGTCAATCCCCACAGCGCGGCTTCGAGGAGCGAGGCACGACGAGTTGGGCTCAGCCGAGTTCCTGGGCGAGCCCCAACAGGATGCCTTCGGGCCCACGGACATAGCAGAGCCGGTAGACGTCCTCGTACTGGACGACGTCTGTGCTGACGAGTTCTGCACCGTGCTTTTCGAGACGCCGAAGCGTCGCGTCCAGGTCGTCGACCGAGAACATCACTCGGAGGTACCCCAAGGCGTTCACTGGGGCTCTCCGGTTGTCCGCGACCACCACAGGATCCACGAACCGCGACAGCTCGAGTTGGCCGTGGCCGTCCGGTGTGCGCATCATGGCCACTTCGACGCGTTGATCACCCAAGCCGGTGACTCGCCCGGCCCACTCGCCTTCGATCATCGCCTGTCCGACGAGTTCAAGCCCGAGTTCGAGGAAGAACTCGACGGCTTGTTCCAAGTCCTCGACGACGATGCCGACGTTGTCCATCCTCAGGGTCATCACGAACCTCCGATCGAAGCCGGCGGCCCCCAAGTGGCGCTTCGGCTCCTCGCAGTGTAGAACCGGCGTTCCTACAAGCGGAGCGATATCCTCCGTTATTGATCCAGCGGTCGATGCAGAGGAGGCGCGGAACGGTGCGATCTGATGCACGCCGGAATCGCACGCGCATCCTGGACAGCGCGGCCGCCCTGGTCCTCGAAGTCGGGGGGGAGCCAACCCGTGAGGCCCTCGCCCGGCGAGCGGGGGTGGGCATCGGCACGGTGTACCGACACTTTCCTGACAGTCAGTCGTTGCTGCATGCCGTGGCCCGGCACGTCCTCGAGAACACGATCGCGGCAGGGGAACGGATCGTCGCCTCGGATGCCGACGGCGAGGGAGCTGTCCGGCGCTACCTCCACGAGGCGATCGAGCACCGGATCGGCACGGTGAATGTCGTCCACCCGCTGCTCGAGGACCGCGACTGGCCAGAGTTGCAGGCCCGAGCTGACGTTGTGCTCACGACACTCATCGACCGCTGGCATGCGGACGAGATGCTCTCGACCGAACTCTCGGTCAGCGACATCGTGTTCGCAACGATCCGGTTCGGCCGCCCGCTGGCGATCGGCCTGACCTCGTCGGAAGACCGCGCGATCGCTCACGGCCAACTCGACCGCTACGTGGACGGCCTCCGCTCGAGGCCGCCAACACGCGATGCTCCAGCCCGAGGAGGGAGCGAATGAGCCAGGTGCGACCGCGCGCGCACCGTTCCGAACATCAGGTGGTGATCGTCGGTGGCGGCCCGGCCGGGATGATGCTTGCCGCGGAACTCAAGCTTGCGAACGTCGACGTCGTCGTCCTTGAGCGCCGTGCGACTCAGGATCTGGAGAGCCCGCGCTCGCGTGGCCTTCATGCTCGGACCATCGAGGTCCTCGATCAGCGGGGGATCGCCGACAGGTTCCTGGGCGAAGGCACGCCGATGCAGGTCCAGGCCTTCGCCGGCATCCCCCTGGACATCAGCGACTTCCCGACCCGGCACAACTACGGTCTGGCGCTCCTACAGAGCCAGTTTGAGCGGATCATGGCGACATGGCTCGCCGAACTCGGGGTTCACATCGCCCGCGGTCGCGAGGTCACGGGTTTCACGGCGTACCCGCAACAGGTCGAGGTCACGCTCACCGACGACAGCAGCCATCGCGCCGAGTACCTCGTTGGTTGCGACGGCAGCCGCAGCATGGTGCGCAAGAACGCCGGCATCGATTTCGCCGGCTGGGACCCGAGCGTGTGCTGGATCACCGCCGAGGTCGAGATGCGGGAGCAGCCCGAGTTCGGCATGCGCGGCGGTGGTGGGATCGGCCCAGCCGAGGATGGACGGGTCGGTGTCACCCTGGCCGAGCTCAACACCGACGCTCGCTTCCACGAACCAACCCTGGAAGACCTACGAACCGCGCTCGCCCGCGTGGACGGGACCGACTACGGCGCCCACAGCCCCCGGTACATCGCACGCTTCACCGACATGACCCGCCAAGCTGTCACCTACCGCTCCGGTCGAGTCCTCATCGCCGGCGACGCCGCGCACGTGCACGCGCCACTCGGCGGACAAGGCCTCAACCTCGCCGTACAGGACGCCGTCAACCTGGGCTGGAAGCTCGCCCAGGTGGTGAACGGGACGTCGCCGGACACGCTCCTCGACTCGTACGAGGCCGAACGCCACCCGGTTGCCGCCGGCGTCATGCGAAACACGATGGCCCAGCGGGCCCTGAGCGCCACAGACGCACGGACCGTCGCACTGCGGGACATGGTCGCCGATCTACTCACTCTGGACGAGGCCCGCAAGAGGACCGCAGGGATGATCTCCGGGCTCGACATCTCGTACAGCGCGGACAGTCATGACCACCCGGTGGTCGGTCGACGCGTGCCGGACCATCAAGTGAAGACGGCGCACGGAAGCAAGCGGGTGTACGAACACCTGCACGACGCCAAGGGACTGCTTCTCGACCTCGGAGGTCCCTCTGGATTCGACCCGAGCCCCTGGAGCGAGCGCGTGAAGCACATTGTCGGAACCAGCCCGGACCTGTGGGAGCTCCCGATCGTCGGCACGGTCGAAGCCCCGTCCGCCCTGCTCGTCAGGCCAGATGGGCACGTCGCCTGGGCTGGGACAGGCACCTACGACGGACTAGAAGAAGCCCTCACGACCTGGTTCGGAGCCGCGACTCCCCCGTGAGCCCCTCCGCATGGAGTACCACTCGCAGTTCGCACTCATTGGCTGTTCAGGAGGTAGACGTGTCGCAGGTTCTCGTCCACAACTTCTCGATCTCGCTCGACGGGTTCGGAACAGGCGACGGCATCAGCCTCGACGAACCGTTCGGGCATGCCGGCGAACGGCTGCACGAGTGGATGTTCGCGACCCGGTTCTGGCACTCGATGGTTGGTGAGCCTGGTGGCAGTGCCGGCGTTGACAACGCCTTCGCCGAGCGGCACAGCATCGGGGTCGGCGCCGAGATCATGGGCCGCGGCAAGTTCAGCGCCGACACCGGCCCCTGGAAGCACGTCGGCACCGACGATGAATGGCGCGGCTGGTGGGGACCGAACCCGCCGTTCCACACCCCGGTGTTCGTCCTCACCCACCACCCCCGCCCACCGATCGAGATGGACGGCGGCACAACATTCCACTTCGTCGACGCCGCCCCCCACGAAGCCCTCGACCTCGCACGCGACGCCGCCGGTGACCTCGACGTGCGCATCGGCGGCGGGCCCAGCGTCCTACGCGACTTCCTGGTCGCCGACCTGATCGACACCATGCACATCGTGCAGGTGCCGATCCTGCTCGGTCGCGGTGTCCGACTATGGGACGGCACCGAAGGCGTCGAGGACCGCTACGACATCGAGACCGTCACCTCCCC
>CAZTOV010000221.1:0-3484 GCA_964615175.1 uncultured Burkholderiales bacterium | reverse complement strand
AGGTAGTCGGTGAGGTCCTCGGCCATCTTCTTGGTGAGCGTGGTGACCAGCACCCGGCCGCCCTTCTCGGACCGCTGCTGGATCTCGTCGACCAGGTCGTCGATCTGGCCCCGCGTGGGCCGCACCATCACCTCGGGATCGACGAGGCCGGTGGGGCGCACGATCTGCTCGACCACCTGCTTGGAGACCTCGAGTTCGTAGGGACCCGGGGTGGCGCTCATGAACACCACCTGGTTCACCCGCTCCATCACCTCGTCGAAGGTGAGGGGCCGGTTGTCCATCGCCGACGGGAGCCGGAAGCCGTGCTCGACCAGCGTCTCCTTGCGCGACCGGTCGCCCTCGTACTGCCCGTGGAGCTGGGGCACACCCACGTGGCTCTCGTCGAGCACGAGGAGGAAGTCGTCGGGGAAGTAGTCGAGCAGCGTGTAGGGAGCCTGGCCGGGTGAGCGACCGTCGAGGTGTCGCGAGTAGTTCTCGATGCCGGAGCACACGCCGATCTCGCGGAGCATCTCGAGATCGTGCTCGGTACGCATGCGGAGGCGCTGGGCCTCGAGGAGCTTGTCGCGCTTGTTGAGCCTGGCCAGCCGCTCGTCGAGCTCGTCGCGGATGGTCTCCATGGCCGCTTCGAGGCGATCGCGGCCGGTGACGTAGTGGCTGGCCGGCCACAGCACGAGGCGGTCGAGTTCGGCGGTGACCTCGCCGGTCGTGGGATCGATCTCGAGGATGCGGTCGACCTCGTCGCCGAACTGCTCGACGCGCACCGCCCGCTCGTCGTAGGCGGGCAGCACCTCGATGGTGTCGCCGCGCACGCGGAACTTGTTGCGCTCGAAGGTGTAGTCGTTGCGCTCGTATTGCATCTCGACGAGACGGCGGAGGATGTCGCGCTGGTCCCGCTCCTCGCCCGTCTCGAGCATGAGGAGGTGCTTGCCGTACTCCTCGGGTGAGCCGAGGCCGTAGATGGCTGACACCGAGGCCACGATGATGACGTCGCGGCGGCTGAGCAGGGCGCTGGTGGCCGAGTGCCGGAGCCGGTCGATCTCGTCGTTGCGCGACGAGTCCTTCTCGATGTAGGTGTCGCTCGCCGGAATGTAGGCCTCGGGCTGGTAGTAGTCGTAGTAGCTGACGAAGTACTCGACCCGGTTCTTGGGGAAGAACTCGCGGAACTCGCTGGTGAGCTGGGCGGCCAGCGACTTGTTAGGGGCCATCACGAGGGTGGGCCGGTTCACCCGGGCGATGGTGTTGGCGATGGTGAAGCTCTTGCCCGACCCGGTGATCCCCAGCAGCGTCTGGAACTCGTCGCCCCGCTCGATGCCCTCGACCAGCGAGTCGATCGCGTAGGGCTGGTCGCCGGCCGGCGCGTACTCCGACACGAGCTGAAAGTCAGCCATCGGTTCATCGTACCGACGGCCTGTGACGGCTACAGACGCGTCGTTCGGCCCCGGCTCGAGGGGTGCACGGCCGCCTTCGGCGGAGCGTGGTCGGGAACCTTGCCCAGGGCGTGGACGGGCGGACCCGGCTCCGACGGCGGCCCGGGGGCCGCTCGCGGGGTCTCGGGATCCCCGGGCTCCGGCGCCGGCGTCACGTCGGGCGATGAGGGAGGCGCAGGGGCCGGAGCCGGGGCGGGTGAAGGGTCGGCCGCCTCGTCGGTGGGCTCGGGGACGACGGGTTCGACGTGGGCGACCGGGGTCGGGTCGAGCGTGACGGGGTGCGGAGGCGGCACGACCTCCGATGGGGCGGGCGGCTGCTCGGGCGGGGCACCGGTGAACGAGTCGGTGTCACCGACGGCGACGCCCGTCAGGCCCCCCGCCACCGGCTCGACGACGGCTTCGGCTCGCGGGCCCGGCAGCTCCGGACCCAGCGCCTCCGGCACCGGAACCGGCGACGTCCCCCGATCACCGTCGACCACCGGAGCGACGTTCAGGGTGCCGACGGCCACCACGACCATCAGCAGCGCGGCAGCGGACGCGAGCCAACGTTCGGGGTGCACCGCCACGCGAGAGTGCCGGGTGCGGGAACGGCCCCGCGTCCGCCTCGGCCGTGCGGGGTCTCGATGCGGCCGGATGGGGTGAACATCAGCACGCTGCGTCGCCTCGGCGCGGCCGCTGAGGCCACGCACGAAGGCCGGCAACGCCGCCGTAGCGCGCGGCACGGTCTCGACCCACACGTGGACCGGACGGCCGGCGAACTCCGGGGCCACGCGCAGCGCTCCGCGCAGCACGGCCAGGGCCTGGGCCGTCCCACGCGTCCAGCGCGTCACGACGGCGTATCGAGATCCCGCCACCAGCTCGAACCATCCGACGCCGATCGGGCCCGGCCCGGCAGCCTCGATGTGGTCCAGCGCGGACGACACGTCAGGTCCGGCGTCGCCGACGTCGTCGACCCCTGTCGTCCCCACGTCGACGATGGCCACGATCGGGCCGGGTTCGGAGTCCTCATCGACCAGACGCCCGAGCAGACGGAGCAGGGGCGTGGTTCCCGGGAGGTCCTCTATGAGACCAGCCGGTCGGGGTCGGGGGCCCGAGGCCGCGTGCCACCCGGCCAGCGCGGCCGCGAGGAGCTCGTCGGACGGTGGAGGCTCGATGGTCGGGTCGGTGGCCACCGTCTGGGCAAGCGACGCAAGGTCGTCACGAATCTCGGCTTCGCTGAACCCGGCGAGGGCTCGGCGTGCCCCAAGACGGGCGCACCCGGGACGGGCGTCGGCTCCGAAGACGAGGGCCGCCGCGATCTCGCGCATGCCGGGATCGGTCCACTGAGAGAAGGTGCGTGAGGTGCGGACCCGGAACTCCAGGTACCACGCGGCGACGAGCGCGTCGATCGCCACCCGGGTGTCCCCGGCCAGGGAGCGCAGCTCGGCGTAGAGCTGCTGGCTGTCGTCGGCGGCCTTGGAAATGAACATCAAAGATCCGGACGCCGATGGCGAATCCCGCTGTTGTCACGCTCAGTGTCGAACGTAACACCAAGCGTGGGCCGAGGGAACCCCGTGCGCTGAGACTGGGCCGCTTCCTCCGGTCCGCGCGACTCAGATGGGTCGGGCCGCCGCACCTACACTGCACGACATGTCCGTTTACGACGCTTCCATCAACACGCTCGAAGGTGAGCCCAACGCCCTCGCCGCGGCGAGGGGCAAGACCACGCTCCTCGTGAACGTGGCGTCGAAGTGCGGGTTCACTCCCCAGTACGAAGGGCTCCAGCGCCTTCACGACAAGTACGCCGACCAGGGCTTCACCGTCGTGGGCGTGCCCTGTAACCAGTTCTTGGAACAGGAGCCGGGCGGCCCGGACGAGATCCGCGAGTTCTGCTCGACCAACTACGGGGTGACCTTCCCGCTCACCGAGAAGATCGAGGTGAACGGCGACGACCGTCACCCCCTCTACGAGCAGCTCACCCAGCTCCCCGACGCCGACGGCAAGGCCGGCGACGTCGACTGGAACTTCGAGAAGTTCCTCGTCTCGTCCGACGGCGAGGTCGTGGCCCGGTTCCGCAC
>CAZTOV010000220.1:0-3489 GCA_964615175.1 uncultured Burkholderiales bacterium | reverse complement strand
TCCCACATCGTGCTCACGATCAGGGCGGCCCATTCCTCGGGGTCGCGACGCCCGTAGAGACGGAGCAGGCGCTTGCACCCCGGCAGGACGAGCTGGAGCAGGACCCGGGCGGCGAGGTCGTCGGTGCCGGCCCGCCGGGCGAGCGCCGCGAGCACCGCGTCGGCGTCTGCGGGACGGTCCCGGCGCTCGGTCTGCTCCACGAGCGCCGCGGGGCTCTCGAAGCGGAGCGCCGGTTCGTCCTCCGCCCAGGCACCCAGGGCCTCGGCCAGCCGGGGCGACCGCACCAGCTCATCCCACTCGGCGTCGAGGACGTCGATGACGTTCGTTCGATGGGTCACGGACTCGCTCTCCCTTCGTCGGCGGGCGCTCGACCCGCGGTCTCGGCGGGCTGCTCGGCCCGCTCCGGTACGAAGGGAAGGGTCCCGGGAGGGCCTCGACGCGCCGCTGCCCGACGACCTCGTTCGCGGCACCGCGCGCACCGCCGGAGCGGCGGTCGGGAGGGGCGTTGCCGATCCGGACGCCAGATCGTCATACTTTTCGTATGATCCGACGCACGATCACGCTGCCCGACGACCTCGCCGCCGCCGTCGACGCCTGCGTCGAGGCGGGGCTGGCCCCCAACGTCAGCCGCTTCATCCAGGACGCGGTCCGAGCACATCTGCGCGAGTGGGAGCACCTCCAGGTCGCCACCGAGGCCGACCGGCTCGACCCCGTGGAGGAGCGGGGCCTGACCGGTGACGCCACGCCGGGCGCGTCGCCGCCGTGGGGACGGCTCGGAACCACCGATGCGGGGTGAGATCCGGGCGTTTGCCACCGATCACGGATCTCGGCCCCCGCTCCTGGTGGTGCAGACCGACGCGCTCGCCGACGCCCCCACGGTGATCGGCCTCGTCGTCACGACCCGGCCCCAGCGGGCGGGCGAGCCGCTCACCGTCGCGCTGGACCCAGGCGACGCCGGGCTCGGTCAGGCGGCCTGGGTAAAGGTCACCCAGGTGCACACGGTCCCGGCGACCCAGGCGAGAGAACGACTCGGCGTCGTGACCGAGGGGGTGATGGTCCGCATCGACGCCGCGCTGGCGATCGTGCTCGCCCTCAGCGGCGCAGGATCTTCGACGCCGCCCGCGCCACCGACCCGGCCTGCGACTCGATCGTGATGGCGTCGCCGGGGCGGATCGTGCCCGCCTCGACGACCCGGAGGCAGATGCCACCCCGGCGGGCGGCGAGAGCCCGGGTCATCCCGGGCTCGGTGAGCGACTCGATGTATCGGCAGGGAGGGCGGGGGCGGTCGTACTCGAGCAGCGCCTCGCCGACTCGCAGGCGCGCTCCGGCAAGCTCACGGAGCCGCAGGCCCCGGGTGACGATGTTGCGGCGGTGCTGACCGTCGGCGACCGACACGTCGTGCTCGGCCTCGACGTCATCGAGGGCCTCGCCCTCGATCATCGTCACCTGGCACTCGTCGACGCCGGTCCAGTAGCCGGTGCGGAGGAGGTAGCGGTCGCCCTCGAGCCCACCCGGCACGGCCCGCACCTCGTCGACCCGTTGCATGGGAGCGCTGCCCTCGCCGGTGATGAAGACGGCCTCGACCCGGCCCTCGGCGGGCCCACGATCGTCCCCGGCCGTGCCCGAACCGCCCACAGCTGGCACGATACCCGTCCATGGACCACGTGAGATTCGGAACCCTGGGCGCCGCCCGCATCACGCCCATGGCGCTCGTCAAACCGGTCAAGGCCGTCGACGAGGCCCAACTGGTGGCGGTGGCGGCGCGGGACCGAGGTCGCGCCGCCAAGTTCGCCCGCAAGCACGGCATCGCCCGGGTCCACGACTCGTACGACGAGTTGTTGAGCGACCCCGAGATCGACGCCGTCTACAACCCGCTACCCAACGGTCTCCACGCCGAGTGGACGATCAAGGCCCTCGAAGCCGGCAAACACGTGTTGTGCGAGAAGCCGTTCACCTCCAACGCCTCGGAAGCCCGCGAGGTCGCCGCCACCGCCGACCGGACGGGCCTCGCGGTGATGGAGGCGTTCCACTGGCGCTACCACCCGCTGGCCGTTCGCGTCCGAGAACTGGTCACCGAGGGTGCCATCGGCGACATCGAGCACGTCGAGGCGCAGTTCTGCTTTCCCCTGGTGCTGCGCAACGACATCCGTTGGCGTTGGGACCTGGCGGGCGGAGCGATGATGGACGCCGGGTGCTACCCGGTCAGCATGCTGCGCCACCTCACCGGCGAGGAGCCCGAAGTGACGTCGGCGAGAGCGGCAACCCTGCGCCGCGACCCCCGGATCGACCGGCGCATGGACGCCGACTTCCGCTTCCCGGGCGGCGCCATGGGCTCGATCACCGCGTCGCTGTTGTCGAGGACGCCCCTGAAGCTGGCGGTGCGGATCCGCGGCACCCGGGGCGAGATCAAGGTGTTCAACCCGCTGGCGCCCCAGTTCGTGAACCGCGTCACCGTGAAGACCGACGACGGCACCGAGAAGCGTCGGTTCACCCGCGAGCCCACCTACAACTTCCAGCTCCGGGCGTTCTGCGCCGCCGTGCTCGAGGACCAGCCGATGCTGACTCCACCGGATGACGCCATCCGCAACATGGAGGTCATCGACGCCGTGTACGAGGCCGCCGGGCTCCCCCGGAGGGCGAGCTGACCGACGAGGAGGCATCGTGGACACCGTGAACCCGATCGTGGTGATCGACCCCGTCGTCGACGACGGACAGGCCGAAACGGTGCTGGCGGGCTGGAAGGCGTTCCCCTTCTACGGCCAGTACTCGCACGAGGGCTACGCGCCGAACTACGCCCCCGAGCTGGCCCACCGCTACGACGCCGCCATGAACTTCATCCGCACCGGCGGGCGCTTCGGCCGCAAGGACGAGGGGATGGAGCTGTTGCTCGCGCGCACCAACTACTTCCGCGAGACCTACGTCTACGGCGACGAGGTGTCATCGGAACCGCTCGCCTTCCTCATGCACCACGAGTCGCTGCTCGGCGCCGCCCGCCGACTGCACGGGCGCCCCGTGATCGAGCCGTCGATCCTCTACGCCAACGTCATGGTCCCGGGCCAGGAGTTGGCGGTGCACACCGACGTGCCCGAGTTCCGGGGTGCGAGCCGCAAGGAGTTCCCCGAGTGGCTGCTCGTGGTGACGCGACATTCCGGGCTGTTCGAAGAGTGGCGCATGCCCATCGCCACCGGCATCTGCTACTTCGGCGGCGGCGAGGGCGGCGAGTTGGCCTACTACCCCGACGGTGCGGCCGGCGACGCCGCCGTGTACGGGCCCCGGCACAACACCGCCGCCATGCTCGACACCGACACCGTGTTCCACGGCGTCGACCGGGTCCGCGGCGACGAGTCCCAGCTCGCCGCCATCGAGCCGGGGATGCAGATCGCCTACGCCGGTGACGACACGTGGGAGGTCCGCGACGGCGACGACGTGGTCGCCACCCACGGCAGCGACGAGCTACGCCTGTCGATCTCGTGGAAGGCCTACTGCTTC
>CAZTOV010000219.1:0-3490 GCA_964615175.1 uncultured Burkholderiales bacterium | reverse complement strand
GAAGCCGAGGCTGCCGGCGCCACGATCGGTCGACCGGGAGCGGAGACGTTCTGGGGCGGCTACTCAGGTGTGTTCATCGATCCCGACGGTCACCCGTGGGAGGTCGCCCACAATCCCGGCTGGGTGCTCGGCGACGACGGAGCGGTTCATCTCCGCTGACCGCCCCGGGGTGAATCCGGGGAGCCCTCACCCTCCGAGGTGCGCGTCGACGATGTCGAGGATCTCCTCGCCGTAGCGTTCGACCTTGGTCTCGCCCCAGCCGTGGCAGGCGAGCAGTTCCGCCGCGCTCGTTGGCTGCGCGTCGGCGATGGCGTCGAGGTGCCGGTCGTGGGCGACCACGTACGCGGGCACCCCGTCGGCGCTCGCCCGAGACAGCCGCCAGTCCCGCAGGGCGACCAGCAACGGGTCGTCGGCGTCGATGTCGCTCGTCGAGCGCCGTGAGCCGCCCCGCCCCGACGAGCCTTGCCCCGGCCCCGCAAGCGTCACCGTGCGGCCGTCCACCGTGACCTCGTCGCCGTAGGGGATCCGCATCTTGGCGGCCCCGTCGAGGCGGATCCGGCAGTGCTCGTCGTCCAGTTCGATGACCTCGCCCGTGTAGCCGCCCCAGCGCAGTTCGAGGCCGAGTTCGGCCGCCACCGTCGGCTTCCGCCTGCTGGAATCCTTCCGCCGACGAACCGCGGACGCCTCCGACTCCGGCGGTTCGTCGCGGACCGGCGGCGCCGGGGTGGTGAGTTCCCTGATGAACGGCGACGCCTCGACACCCGGCACGACGACGCATCGACGCTGCGCCCGGGTGATGGCGACGTGGAAGACCCGCCGCTCCTCCTCGACGTCACCGGCGCGCCGGTGGGGGAACGAGTCCTTCGACACGTCGAAGACGACCACGTGTGGCCATTCGAGCCCCTTGACCCGGTGCACGCTCGAGAGGAGCACCCCGTCGGGGTGGTCGCCGGTGGCGAGGCGTTCCCGCAACCAGGCCTCGAAGCGGGCGGGACGCTCCTCGAACTCGGCGACCGCGATGAGGGCGTAGAGGTCGTCGCTGTTGCCCCCCTGATCCGGTGCCCGCGTGCGATCGAGGCTCTCCAGCGCCCTCCCGAGGCCGACGTCGTCCCGCAGGTACTCGAGGAGGCGCGTGGTCGGGGCGCCGCCCGCGTCGAACTCCCGGAGGGCGGCGATCTCGTCGACGAACTCGGTGGCGCTGCGCTCCGCCCGCCCCGACAGCCGCCCGGTCGCCTCCCCGAGGTCGTCGAGGCTCCAGTGCCGCCGCCGTCGCAGCGCCTCCCCGAACGCCTTGTTGAGACCGCGCGGCGGGCGTCGCACCGCCTGGTTGAGATCGCCCGGGTCGAGGCGACCGTCGTCGACGGTCGCCAACCGCAGGTAGGCGAGGGCGGTGGCGGCGCCGCTGTAGTTGAGCGCGCTGACGCCCACGCCCTCGCGGTAGGGGATGCCGCGCTGGCCCAGCACGATCTGGACGGGCAGCAGCGCGCGGTTGACCCGGGCGAGCACGGCCACCCCGGTCGGGCCCACCTCCGAGACCGCGTGCTCCACGGCGTCGGCCACCGCCACCACCGGGGAGGTGCGCTCCAGGTCGACCACGGTGAGGCTGTCGGGATCGGGGACGGCGTCCGGCCCCGGCCGGATTGACTTGGGCACCCGCCGGCGGTTGTAGCCGAGCATGGTCGACGCGGCGGCGACGACCGGTTCGGGGCAGCGGTAGTTGACCTCGAGCTGATACGGCGCCGCCCCCGGGAAGTAGTCGGCGTAGTCGAGGAGGAAACCCGGGTCGGCCCCGCCGAAGGAGTAGATCACCTGGTCGTCGTCTCCGACCCCGAACACCTCCAGGTTGGGAGCGGCCACCAGCCGGATCAGCAGCAGGTAGGCGGGGGTGAGGTCCTGGAACTCGTCGACGAGCAGATGCGTGCACTCCCGTTGCGCCTCGGCCCGCAACGCCGCGTCGGCAAGCAGCGCCTCCACGGCCCCGTAGACCATGTCGCCGAAGTCGACGAGGCCCCGATCGCGGAGCACCCGCCGGTATTGCCGGAACGTGGAGGCGAACCCCGGAACGTCGCCGCGGTCGGTCTCCACCGCCTCGGGTGCCACCAGCCCGGTCCGCACCTGTGAGAGCGCCTCGAGATACGGGGCCACCACGTCGGTGTTCGCCTGCGGCCGCGGCGAGGCGATCTCCTGGACCAGCGCCCGCGCCTCGAGGTCGTCGATGACCTTCACGTCCCGCCCCGCACTCCGCGCCGCCCGCGACACGAGCGAGAGCCCGTACGCATGGATGGTCTGCACCCGCCGACCGATGCCGCCGAGGCGTTCCTGCATCTCGGCCGCGGCGCGGTTGTTGTAGGCGAGGGCGGTCACGAGCCGGTCCTCGATGCCCCGCTCGATGATGAGGTGCCGGAGCCGCTCGGTGAGCACCCGGGTCTTTCCCGAGCCCGCCGGTGCGATGACCCGAGCCGGCCCGCCCGGATGCGCCACCGCGCGTTGTTGGTCCGGAGCCAGCTCGTTCTCCACCGGACCGCCGCGCGTCTGAGCCGCGCGGAACGGCCGACCCGTCGCCTCGGCGAGCGCAACGCTCTCCCGGTGCCTCACCGGGTGGGGAAGGTCGAACGGTCGCCGCGGACCGCCGTCGATGAAGCACGGCGTGCCGTCGGGGAGGACCACGTCAGCGGGCCCGCCCTCGGTTCCTCCCCAGAGCCGCGCGGCCTTGGCCGCCCACCACCAACGCGGCGCGCCGTCGCGAGCGTCGTAGTTGTTGGCCCACACCAGGAAGGCCAGGCGCTCGATGGGGAAGAGGAAGTCGCCCCCGATCTCGTGGGGTGGGGCATCGTTCGTCTCGGCGACCTGGAGCGCCTGGGGGTCGACCTCGAGCTGCACGACCACGGGCGTGCGGGTCACCCAGGCTTCGTGGAGCTGATCGATGGCCGCCTGGCGCTCGACACCCGACAGCACGGCCTCATCGACGCGCACGCGCCTGCACTCTTCCCAGGCATCGGGCGGACCAACCGATCCGCTCACGATTACGCCCCGGCCGAGTTGGTGGATGACCGATGCGTCGCCCACGTGCTCCTTTCTCAATGGCGCGGTGCCCGGCGGGCTGGCCGGATCGTCGAGCCAGGTCGCCACGTGCTCCGGTTCAAGCTGATCCCGGGACGGTGAGGCAGCGAACCGAATCGCTGGTGAGGATCCACCGAACCGTCAGCGCAGCGAGTGCGTCGAACGCGTCGTCCGATGTACACGAAGCTCGCACAGCCGGAGGCGTCGAATGACTGCTCGTGATGCGTTTCGAGGCGCGCTCCAACTTCGTCATGGGGGTCAACGTATCGCCGGGCTGGGACAGGAACGTTCACGGTGGAGGCGCCTGCCCCCTATGGCGGGTGTGGTCAGCGATCCCGCAGGTAGGCGAGCAGCTCCCGGTACTCCTCGAGGCGGGCCTCGAGCCACGACCGGTCGGCCTCGCTCAACCCCGCGATGGGCTCGTTCATGA
>CAZTOV010000218.1:0-3505 GCA_964615175.1 uncultured Burkholderiales bacterium | reverse complement strand
GGCCCGGGTGATCGCTCGGGCGGCGAGCTCGATCGAAGCCTGCGCGGTGGCAGGCCGACCTCGCCACCAAGCGCGACGGCGTCGCGATCGACCCGCCCTCACTCGAGCAGTTTCACGGTTCACGCATGCGTGAACCGTGAAACTGCTACACTCGGCACCGTGCCCACTCGACTCGAGACCGCAGGCCTCGACGACGTCCTCGACGCGCTCGTCCGCGCCCAGGTGCCGGCGTCGCTGGGGCGCGACGGGCGGCTGGTGGTGGACGGGACCGAGGTGCCCATCAAGATCAAGCATCTCACCGTCGTCACCCCTTCCACCGCCCGGGGGCTGCGCCGTCCGCCGAGGGGCGTCGTCGGGATGGTCGTGGCCGATCGCATCAGCCAGGACGCCCGCCGAGAGCTGGCTGCTCGGGGGTGGGGGTGGGTGGACCGGCGCGGTCATCTGAGGATGTGGACCCAAGGTCTACGGGTCTCCACCGACGTCGAGCCCTTCCGCACCGCGTCACCGAACGAGCGGTTTGCCTCGGTCTTCCCCCCCGTGGGAATCGAAGTTGCTCTCACGTTGCTCGAGGAGCCCGAGCGGGAATGGTCGGTGATCGATCTCGCAACCCGGGTCGGTCGTTCAGCGGGGGGCATCTCCGAGCGCCTCCGAGCATTGCAGCAGGCCGGCCTTGTTGACCGTCGGAACCGGCCGATCATTCCCGACCTGTTCTGGGAGCTGGTCGGGCCCTGGCACCAACGCCCGGTCGCCTTGGGCTCCTTCCCCGGTCTCGAGGGACCGTTCGACCGGCTGTCGTGGCTCGGACTCCCCGCGGATTGGGTGCTCACAGACACGCAAGCCGCCCTGATCCTCGGTGCGCCCCTCATCGCCTCGAGCGAGGGTCCGCCCGACTTCTACGTGCCACAGGCCTCGATCGTTGACGCGGCCGTGTCTCATTTCGGTCCGGCTCGCGGGCAGGCGGCGGCAACCGTCCGGCCGACTCGCTTTGCGGGCATTCACCACGACCCGCCGTACCAGCGAACGCCGGCCGACGTGCGGGTGGCACATCCGGTGGTCGTCGCGCTCGACCTGGCGCATGATCGTGCACGCGGACGTGAGGTCGTCGAGGCCTGGGATCCGACACGCCTGGGAATCACCCGTGTCTGGTGAGCCCGTCGTCCTCGTTGCTGAAGCGGACAGCGTCCCCTACCGAGCAGTCGCTCGCCTGGCCGAAATCGCGCCGAGAATTCCTCCGTTCGCGCTGATTGGAGGGCTCGCCGTGATCGCGCGGTTGGGCCAGGCACATCGAGCCACGAACGATGTCGACACGGTGACCGACAACCAATCCGGGCTCCTCGATGCGCTCGTTGCCGATGGTCTCGATCGGCACGGTGACGGCGTGCTGCTGGGCCCCGACGTGAAACTCGACGTGATCGACGTCAGCGAAGGCGATCCCGAGTACCTGCCGTACGCTACGCACCGGTTTGCTTTCGACACCCGGATGCCGGTCGATCTCGTCGTTCGGCCACGTCACGAAGGTCCGACGGTTGCCGCGACGGTCGACGTTGCGCGTGCGCCTGCGCTGGTCGCCATCAAGCTCAGCATCAGCGAAGGCGTCGGTCGCCAACGCGACCCCCGCAAAGTCGGTAGCGACGCGTTCGACGTCGCCCGGCTGCTGCAACGGTTCGGCCCCGACGCTCTCGCCGATGAACTCACCGCAATCACCGAAGCAGAGTTCGTCGATCGCATCGCCGAACTCGCCGAACGCCGCCTCGTCGAGCACGTCGATCGCACGGTCGCCGGCATCACGCGATCGTCCGTTCAGGTGTCGAGCGAATCGGACCCGATCAACTCGAGTTGCTCGGGCGCGCGTTCATCGCCAGGCTGCGCCGAGACTGAGCGGGGCGAGATCAACGACCTGCGCGGCGAGATGCTCGACCGGTTCCGGGCCCAGACGATGTGGTTCTCGGGCGCTCTCGTCGCCGGCATGGGCGTCGCCGCCTCCATCGGCCGCTCGCCACCCTCGACCGTCGAGATATGCTCAAACCCGGCTCGTGAACCGGCCACATGGTTCTCCTCACTGACGGACCACCACGATTCGAGCCAGCCGAGGAGACGCCATGGCCGTGAACGAACGCCAGCGAGTATCGCTCTACGAGAGCGCCCGCGAAACGTGGAACGAGGAGGACGCCGAGACCTTGCTGAAATCGCTCCCCCACCCCGCCGCCGACCTCGCCACCAAACGCGACATCGTCGCGCTGCGCGGCGAACTGCGGGGCGAAATCAGGGACCTGCGCGGCGACATGGAGAGCATGCGCGGCGAACTGCGGGGCGACATGGAAGGCATGCGCGGCGAACTGCGGGGCGAGATCAAGGACCTGCGGGGCGAGATGCTCGACCGGTTCCGGGCCCAGACGATGTGGTTCTCGGGTGCCCTCGTCGCCGGCATGGGCGTCGCCGCCTCCATCGGCCGCTTCGCCTGACGCGCGACGCAACCGCAACCACCGACAGGCAGGCACGGCGGTTGGTCCGAGCAGCGGGCCGGTAGCCCTGTTTCACGTACGGGGCGTGAGCGGCCTGATCTCTTGCCTGGCGAGCCACGCCTCAGGACCTCAGCGGACAGGTCGAATCACCGTTGCGTTCTTGACTGTGAATTGCCCGCTCAGCGGGCAATTCACAGTCAAGAACCAGGACTCGATGTGCGCCTCTGCGCCTGGAACAGAGGCAGCGGGAGCCCTGGGCACCCACGTCCAACCTCGGGGGCCTTCGCCGGCCGTTCGCAGGACGTCGAGGACACGCTGCTCCACCTCGCCTAGATCGAGCATCGTCACCTCACCCTGCCCGTTCCACCGACAGGAACTCGTGCGGCTCTAGCAGCGGGGCACCGGGGAGGACAAAGGCCCGGAACTCACCTCGACCGTCGAGGTATGCTCAAACTCGGCTCGTGAACCGGCCACATGGTTCTCCTCACCAGCGGACCACCACGATTCGAGCCAGCCGAGGAGACGCCATGGCCGTGAACGAACGCCAGCGAGTATCGCTCTACGAGAGCGCCCGCGAAACGTGGAACGAGGAGGACGCCGAGACCTTGCTGAAATCGCTCCCCCACCCCGCCGCCGACCTCGCCACCAAACGCGACCTCGTCGAGCTACGCGCGGACATGGAAGGCATGCGCGGCGAACTGCGGGGCGAAATCAAGGACCTGCGGGGCGACATGGAGAGCATGCGTGGCGAACTCAGCGGCGAGATCAAGGACCTGCGCGGCGAGATGCTCGACCGGTTCCGGGCCCAGACGATGTGGTTCTCGGGCGCCCTCGTCGCCGGCATGGGCGTCGCCGCCTCCATCGGCCGCTTCGCCTGACCGTCCGGCCACACGATCCCGCCGAGAGGTCCGCGACCCAGCCTCTCCTCCCGAGCTGCCCACCGGCGACGGCGCCGACCTCGTGGCCAAGACCGACGGGGACGAGCACACGCTCGCCACCCTCGACCGTCGAGATATGCTCAAACCCGGCTCGTGAACCGGCCA
>CAZTOV010000217.1:0-3508 GCA_964615175.1 uncultured Burkholderiales bacterium | reverse complement strand
CGACCGCATCCTCGAGCGGGCCGAAGGTCCACACCGTCCCTGGCTGGCGCCCGCGCTGGCGATGGGCAGCGCCGCGGCGGTGGTGGCTCTGGCGCTGGCGTTCGTCGGCGGCGACGATGCCGACAACGCCGACAACGTCATCGCCGGCCCCCCCGCGCTCGCCACGTCGACCACCAGCGCCGCGACCGGACAATCACCGGCGGCGGCCGATGAAGGGTCGTCGGTCGATCTGGCCGCCACGAACGTGGCCGGCGACGGGATGCACGCCGAATGCCGTGCTCACCCCACCGAGGGACCGGAGGCCGACTGGGTGTTGCGGGCCGAGATGGCCCGCCGCGCGGAGAGCGGCGAGCGGTTCGAGTTCGCAGTCCCCGGTGAGGGGGACCTCGAGCTGGTGCCGACCGACTTCCTCGTTGTCGGCGATCTCGCGCGTGGCGACGGCCTGGCGGAGGTGTGCACACGCACGTACTGGGCGGTGCCCCCGGGGGCGAGCGGCGATGGGATCGGCTGGACCGAGGACGTCGTCAGGATCGAGGCCGACGCTGACGACTGGACGGTCACCGGTTGGACGATCGGTACGTGGCACGACCTCGGTGAGGTCCGTTCGGTGGAGGTCGCCGCCCTCGAGTCGCTCGAGACATGCGGATACGAGGATGACCAGTGGACGACGACGCCCGGGGGGATCGTCACGACGCACGACGATCCCCTCGAGATCGCCGCCATGACGCTCGTCACCGGTGGCCTCGGCCCCGGCGACGAGCCCGCGTACGGCATTCCCGCCGACACCCGCGTGCTCTCGGTCGAGTTCCACGAGGGCGTCGTGACTGTCGACTTCAGTGCCGCCGTAGCGAAGACGATGACGACGAGCTGTGATGGCAGCTACAAGGTCCGACTGATCGAAAGGACCTTCCTCAACCAGCCCGGCGTCCGGACGGTGCGGATCCTCGTGGACGGCGACGTGCCCGGTGACGCCGACGGGCCGCACTTGATCGGCTGACGCCCTACGATCCGGCGCCATGGGATTTCCTGAACAGGGCCTCGGGCCCGGCGACCTGTTGGCGCAGATGCGGGAGCGCAAGGAGGGCGACGCTGACTGGCGCAGCGGTCGCACCTGGAGCCTCGTGTACAAGACCGACGACGACGACGTGACCCAGGTGCTCGAGGAGGCGTACCACCTCTATCTCTACGAGAACGCGCTGAACCCGTTCGCGTTCCCGAGCCTCCGCCAGTACGAGGACGAGGTGGTCGAGTGGACCGCCGACCTGCTCCACGCTCCGGAGAACTCGGGTGGGTCGATGAGCAGCGGTGGCACCGAGAGCATCTTCCTCGGCGTCCAGGTCGCCCGTGACGAGGCCCGGGCCGAGCGAGGCGTGACCAAGGCCGAGATGATCATCCCCGAGACCGCGCACCCGGCGTTCCGGAAGGCGGCCAAGTACCTCGACGTCGAGCTGCGGTTGGCGCCGCTGCGCGACGACCTTCGCGTCGACGTCGACGCCGTGGCCTCGTTGATCAACGACCAGACCGCCCTCGTGGTGGGGTCGGCCCCCTGCTACCCGTACGGCGTGATCGACCCCATCCCCGAACTGGCCGCGCTGGCGTCGGAGGCCGGCGTCGCTTGTCACGTCGACGGTTGCCTCGGCGGCTTCGTGCTGCCGTTCTGGGAGCGCATCGGCGAGGACGTCGCGCCGTGGGACTTCCGCGTCGACGGCGTGACGTCGATCTCGGCCGACATCCACAAGTACGGGTACGCGGTCAAGGGCGCATCGACGATCATCCACCGCGACCAGGGCCGCCTGATGCAGTACCAGCTCTTCCTGATCGACGACTGGGTTGGCGGCATCTACGGCGGGTTCACCACCGCCGGCACCCGTCCGGCGGGACCGATCGCGGCCGCCTGGGCGGTTCTGCGGCACCTCGGGCTCGAGGGCTACGACCGGATGACCGCGGTCGTCCGCGACACCACCAAGGCGTTGCGCGAGGGCATCGACGCCATCGACGGTCTGCGCGTCATGGGCGACCCCGACGCCTCGACCTTCGCCTTCGGCTCCGACGAGTACGACATCTCGGCCGTGGGCGACGTGATGGACGACCGCGGCTGGCACGTCGACCGCCAGCCCGACTCACTCCACCTCATCGTGATGCCCCAGCACGCGCCGATCGTCGACGCCTTTCTCTCCGATCTCGGAGACGCCGTGGCCACGCACGGCGAATCCCGCGGGAAGGAAGCGCGCTACGGGTGAGGTGGGGGCGCGGCAGCCCATTGCCCCGGCGTCAGCACCTTCGGATGGCGGGCCCGGAATCGGCGGTACGCGGTGATGCCCACCACGCCGCCGCCGAGAGCGGTTCCGACGAAGCCGACGCCGAACCCGGCCGCGATCTGCGCAAAGTTGGAGAGGTCGATTCCCTCACCGACGGCGATGGCACCGGTGAGCCCGGGCGGTCCCGCGGCCGTGACGAGTACGTCGCCGCCGTCGTCGGACCGGAACGTCCGGAGCGCGAGGCCCCTTCGACCGTTGCTTGAATACGTGAACCGGCCGTCGTAGTCGTGGGTGGGCAGCGGGTTGCCGGTGTCGGCCTCCTGCACGAAGACGTCGAGCAGGGGAGCGGAGATGTCGTCGGCGTCGAAGGGTTGAGGTTCGGGCTCCCAGTAGAGGGTGTAGCCGCCCGGTTCGGGCAGGCGCACGGTGCCCTCGCCGGGTACCTCGACCCGGCCGTGGATCGGCGTCACGCCGAAGTCGTCGTCGGCCACGGCATCGACGATGACGCCGATGCCGGCCGCGATCGCGGCCGCGATGATCAACCCCCCGATCACGTACCAGGTGATAGACGGGCCCCGATGGAACGGCGACGACGGTGACGAAGGCTGCACGGCGTCAGTCTGTCGCATGACCACTCAGTACCGTGAAGAACCGATGCGCGAGTCGCCCGGGGGCCATGCGCAGCGCGCGACTGGTGGCACCGATGTCATGTGTTGCCGAGGGCGACGGTCCGGAGCGAGCGGTAGCGAGCGTAGGGAGGAGCCCGGAGACATGCCGATCAAAGAGGGAATCGTCGGTCCGATCCCCGAGGGGAAGGACGAAGAGGAGTACGACAAGGAGCGCCGCCGCGTGATGTGGGCCATGCCCTACGGCCTCTACGCGGTGGGGTCGCGCGATGGCGACCGGCGCAACATGATGACGATCAACCTGGTGACGCAGGTGTCGTTCGACCCCAAGTGGGTGGGGATCGCCGTCGAGAAGGAGGCGGTGACCCACGAGCTGATCGAGGGGGGCGGCGTCTTCGCGCTCAACCTGTTGAGCCGGGAGGACCGCCCGATCGTCCGCAAGTTCACCAAGCCGGTGGAGGTCGACGCCGAAGCCGGAACCCTCAACGACTTCCCGTTTCACGACGGCGCGGTGACCGGTGCTCCCGTGCTCGACCAGGCCGTCGCCTATCTCGAGTGCGAGGTGCGGGAGAAGGTCGAGGGCAACAGCCACACCTTCTTCGTCGGCGAGGTCGTCGACGCCGG
>CAZTOV010000216.1:0-3537 GCA_964615175.1 uncultured Burkholderiales bacterium | reverse complement strand
GTCGGGGAGGGGGGATTCGAACCCCCGACCTCCTGCCCCCAAAGCAGGTGCGCTCCCACTGCGCTACTCCCCGGGTCTCCGCCGCATCGTAAACGACGATGCCCGGCCCGCCGGTACGTCGCTCCCTGGCGCAGGTCGTGGCTCGCGGGCGCGCAGCTCCGAGTCTCCGGTACCGTTCGGCGGCATGGCCAAGAAGAGTGGCAAGAAGAAGAAGCTGTCTCCCGAGGAACGCGCGGCGCGGGAGGCCAAGAAGAAGGAGCGCCGCGAGGAGCGGAAGCGGCGTGAGGAGGCGAAACGCCTGGCCACGCGTCGCCGCCGCCGGATCCGTGACGGCATCATCGCCGCGGTGGTCCTCGGCGGCCTCGGCTTCGTCGCGTACAGCCTGGTGAAACCCGACCCCGAGGTCGAAGGCGTCGAGAAGCTCTCCAACCAGGGCCGCGACCACCTGGCGTCCGGGGCCACGTACGACTACGGAGATCCCGCACCGACCAGCGGTCCCCATGATCCGCGAGCAGCACGGTGCGGCGCGTACGACGAGCCGATCCCTCCGACCCTCGCGGTCCACGCGCTCGAACACGGTGCCGTGATTCTCTGGCATCGCCCCGACGTCGACGCCGGCCAGGTGACGACGCTCGAAGACGTGATGGACCGCCACGATTCACACGTGATCGTCGCACCGAACTCCGGGATCACCGAGCCGATCGTGGCGACGGCCTGGAACCGTCGCATGCGATTTCAGTCTGCCGACGATCCGCTGGTGGTCGAGTTCGTCGACACCTACCGGACGCGGGCTCCGGAAGGTAACCAGCAATGTGACATCTGAGCCGCGGGCGAGGAAGGACGTGGCGGCACCGGTCGGGGATGTCGCGATGAGCCGGTAGACTGCGCCTCCCCATGAAGACGTCGGTGGAATCCCTCGAAGACAGTGTGGTCAAACTCCTCGTCGAAATCCCCGCGGCCGACTTCGAGCCCGCGGTCGACGAGGCGTTCAAGAAGCTCGCCCACGAGGTCAAGCTCCCGGGGTTCCGCCCGGGCAAGGTGCCGCGTCGCCTCCTCGAGCAGCGACTCGGCACCGGTGCGGCGCGCGAGCAGGCGCTGCGCGATGCCCTCCCCGAGTTCTACGCGGAGGCCGTCCTCGCCGAGGGGGTCGACGCCATCGCCGCCCCCGAGATCGAGATCACGGGCGGTGAGGACGACGGCGACGTGTCGTTCGAGGCGGTGGTCCCGGTGCGGCCGGTCATCGAGATCGACGGTTACGACGGCATGCGGGTCGTCCTCGACGAAGGGCCCGACGTCCCCGAGGAAGAGGTCGAAGCGCAGATCGACCGGCTCCGCGAGCAGTTCGGCGACCTCGAGGACTCGAGCGACCCGCTCCAGGACGGCCACTACGCCCGCATCGATCTCAAGGGTCATGTCGGAGAGGAGCTGGTCGAGGGGCTGTCGGCGAGCGACTTCCTCTACGAGGTCGGCTCCGAGCAACTGCTTCCCGCCCTCGACGAGCAGCTCCGTGGTGCGAAGACCGGCGACATCCTCGAGTTCACCGAAACGCTGCCGGAACAGTTCGGCGAGCGGGCCGGCGAGACCGTCGACTTCCGGGTCCTCGTCAAGGACACACACCGCAAGTCGCTGCCCGACATCACCGACGACTGGGTGCAGGAGGCGAGCGAGTTCGAGACCGTCGCCGAGCTGGAGCACGACATCCGGACCCGGCTCGAGACGGTTCGCCGTATCCAGCTCCAGGTCGGGCTGCGCGACAAGATCCTCGACCACCTCGCGGACCTGGTTGACATCGAGCCACCGGAACCGCTGGTGACCGACGAGACCCAGCGTCGCATCCACGACCTGTTCCACCGCCTCGAGGAGCGCGGTGCCACCTTCGAGCAGTACCTCCAGGCCTCGGACCTCACCCAGGAGCAGTTCGTCGCCCGGGTCCAGGACGGTGCCGGCCGCGCCGTCAAGGCCGACCTCGCCCTCCGCTCGGTCGTCGAGCAGGAGGAGATGGAGGCCACCGACGAAGAGGTCGAGGCCGAGGTCGAGCGGCTCGCCGAGCGGGTCGAGAAGGAGCCGGCCGAGGTTCGCGCCGAACTTGAACATGGCGGAGGTCTCCAGGCGGTACGCTCGGAGGTGGCCCGGGGCAAGGCGCTCCAATTCGTCGTCGATCACGCTCTGGTGGTCGACGGGGCCGGCAACGAGATCGATCTGACGCTCCCCGAAGCGCCCGCCGACGACGTGGCGGACGACGCGGAGCCCCCAACCGAGAACGACGAGACCGAGAACGCCGACAGCGAGAACGACGAAACCGGAGAGGAGTCCCAGTGAGCGAGGCGACCGATCGGATCGAGCCGATCAGGAACTACCTGGTCCCGACCGTCATCGAGCAGACCAACCGCGGTGAGCGGGCCTTCGACATCTACTCGCGGCTCCTCAAGGAGCGCATCATCTTCGTGGGCACGCCCATCGACGATGCCATGTCGAACCTGGTGATGGCACAGCTGCTCCACCTCGAGAGTGACGATCCGGAGAAGGACATCGCGCTCTACATCAACTCGCCGGGCGGCGAGATCACGGGACTGTTCGCCATCTACGACACCATGCAGTACATCAAGCCCGACGTCACCACGATCTGCATGGGTCAGGCTGCCTCGGCCGCGGCGGTGTTGCTGGCCGCCGGCGCGAAGGGCAAGCGCTTCGCGCTGCCGCACGCGCGGGTGCTGATCCACCAGCCCCACGGTGGGGCGTCGGGTCAGGCCGCCGACATCGAGATCCAGGCGAAGGAGATCTCGCGGATGCGGGCGCTCCTCAATCAGATCCTCGCCGATCACACCGGCCAGGAGGTCGACAAGGTCACCAAGGACACCGACCGCGACTACATCATGAGCGCGGAGGAGGCCCAGGAATACGGCATCATCGACGAGGTGATCCGCACCCGAGAGTTGAAGGAAGTGGCAGCCGCAGGCTGATCGACGACGCACGACGTCCGGTCGGGATGCCGGCCGACCGGACGGGCAGCCGGCACCACGCCGGCAGGAGGGAACATGGCGAAGTTCGGAGACGGTGGCGACCTGCTCAAGTGCTCGTTCTGTGGAAAGAGCCAGAAGCAGGTCAAGAAGCTCATCGCCGGTCCCGGGGTCTACATCTGCGACGAGTGCATCGACCTCTGCAACGAGATCATCGAGGAGGAGCTCGCCCAGACCTCCGAGGTGAAGTGGGACGACCTCCCCAAGCCGGTTGAGATCTACGACTTTCTCGACGAGTACGTGATCGGCCAGGAGCAGGCGAAGAAGATCCTCTCGGTCGCGGTCTACAACCACTACAAGCGGGTGCAGGCCGGCAGCCGTACCGACACCGACGTCGAGCTGCAGAAGAGCAACATCCTCCTCATCGGCCCGACCGGCTGCGGCAAGACCCTGCTCGCCCAGACCCTCGCCCGGTTGCTCAACGTCCCCTTCGCCATCGCCGACGCCACCGCCCTCACCGAGGCCGGCTACGTCGGTGAGGACGTCGAGAACATCCTCCTCAAGCTGATCCAGGCGGCCG
>CAZTOV010000215.1:0-3542 GCA_964615175.1 uncultured Burkholderiales bacterium | reverse complement strand
CCACCGGTTCCTGCACGGGCTGCTCGTCGACCGGAGGCCGCGCCTCCGACTCGACCGGCGTCAGGCCGGAGAGGTTCGACGCCCGCAGCACCGGCTCGCGGGTCTGGGAGGCGATGCGGCGCGCCGGCCCCCAGTCGAGGGCCCCGGACGCCAACTCGAAGCCGTACGCGACGAGGAACGGCACGACGAAGATCCCCATGGCCACGAGACCGAGCATGCCGAGGTCACGGTGCACCACGGCCCACGGATAGATGAACACGATCTCGACATCGAAGATGATGAACGCCATCGCGACGCCGTAGAACTTCACCGGGAAGCGCTCGGCCGGCTCGTGTTCGGGAACGATCCCGCACTCGTAGGGGGCCAGCTTCGCCGCGGTGGGTCGGCGGGGGGCGAGCAGGACCGACGCGCCGAACGAGAGCGCGGCGAACAGAGTCCCCAGGATCGCCATCACCACGATGGGTAGGTAGGAGTCGGTCACGCCCTCCGCTCCGTCTCGAGTCGCCGTCGGTCGCCGTCGGTCGCCGACATTACCCAAGTCGCGGCGCTCGTGAAAATGCTCACGAGCGGGCTCGGGTGTCAACCGGGCAGAGCGGGCCCCATGAGGTCCTCGAAGTTGGTGCGGTAGAAGCGCTCGCGCTCGTGTTCTCCCACTCCGGCGGCGTCGAGGGAGGCTTCGAACCGCCGGATCGGGTTCCGACCACCTTCGACGTGTGGATAGTCGGAGGAGAAGAGACAGATCTCGGGCGCCGAGTTCCGGATGATCCAGCCCACGTCCTCGGCGGGGTAGGGGGTGACGCGCACCTGCCGCCGCACGTACTCCGACGGGCGCAACGACAGCTCGCGCAGACGCTCCTCGTTCTTGTGGAAGGCGTCCTGGGCCGAATCGAGCATCCGCATCCACCCCGGCATCCACGAAGCCCCCTGTTCGATCACGCCGAACTTGAGGTCGGGGAAGCGTTCCATGACACCGTCGATGATCATGGTGGCGAGGGTCTGCATCGGCGGGTACGGAATCGCCATGTAGTCGACCGAGCGGAAGTTCTC
The DNA here is from genome assembly GCA_964615175.1 of uncultured Burkholderiales bacterium. Taxonomy (GTDB): domain Bacteria; phylum Actinomycetota; class Acidimicrobiia; order IMCC26256; family JACPCJ01; genus CAZTOV01. The sequence goes on along the minus strand of CAZTOV010000215.1, from coordinate 2,495 downwards.
CTCGCCGCCGTGGAAGTCGGGGATCGGCGCAAGCCCGTTCTCGAAGTACGCCGGGTCGAGCAGCTCACCGCCTCCGCCGACGTGGAAGATGATCGGCACGCCGGCCTCCTGGGCGCCGGCCCATACCGGGTGCAGCCCGACGTGCGAGGGCGAGTGGCCCTCGGGGCACGCCGAGGCGACCATCAGCGCCTTGCAACCCAGCTCGACGGCCTCGTTCGCGGACGCGGCGGCACGATCGAAGTCGGCGAGCGGGACGTAACCGACCGGCAGCAACCGCTCGGGATCGACCGAGCAGAAGTCGGCGACGAAGCGGTTGTGGGCGCGGGCGAGGCCGTAGGCGAAGTCGAGGTCGTCGCCGTGCTCGGCTTCGAGGAGGTACTTGTTGCCGAACGTGTTGAAGACGAGCTGCGACGAGAAGCCCAGGAGGTCGAGGGCGTGGGGGCGATCCTCCTTGATGAACGAACCGGTCGCCTTCCAGTTCTTGCGCAGCATGATCTCATCGGCGTCGCGCTCGCGGAACTCGGGGTCGGCGTGCTGGGACCGGAACTGCTCGATCAGGTCGTCCTCACCCGGCTTCGTGGTGGCGGTGTACAGGGGGCGCATCCGCTCGCGCACGCCCGGATCGGCGAACTCGAGCCACGAGTCCGGCCCCTCCATCACGTGCGAGTCGGCGTCGTGGATCACCGCCCGGTCGAGCAACGTCTCCGCGTAGGTCACGCGTCGAAGCGGTAGCCGACGCCGCGGACGGTGACGAGGTGTCGAGGTTTGACGGGGTCGTCCTCGAGTTTGCTCCGGAGCCGGCGGACGTGTTCGGTGACCGTCGCCGGGTCCTGGAATTCTGCCGATGACCCCCAGGCCCAGCCGAGAAGCTCTTCGCGGGAACACGCGCGCCCCTCCCGGTCGACCAGCGCTCCGAAGAGGGCGTACTCCTGCGGGGTGAGCGGAACCCTGGAACCGCGGCGCCGAACTTCGTGCGCCTTCCGATCGAGTTCGAGTTCACCGAAGGTCGCGACGTCAGGGGTCTCCTCGGGTGCCGCTCTCCGCAGCACCGCTTGGACCCGGGCGACGAGTTCTCGGGGGCTGAAGGGCTTGACCACGTAGTCGTCGGCGCCGGAAGTGAGGCCGAGCACCCGGTCGCCCTCGGCGCCCCGACCGCTGACGATGATCGTCGGGACGGCATGCGTTTCGCGCATCCGGCTCAGGACGTCGAGACCGTCGGCGTCGGGGAGCCGCAGATCGAGGATGAGGAGATCGAAGGCTTCGGCGGCCAAAGCCTCCTGCGCCGACGACCCCCGGGCCACGGAGACCACGGAGAATCCGTCGCGTTCCAGAGCGCGGCTGATCAATCGCTGCACGGGCTCATCGTCCTCGACGACGAGGACCCGACGGGTATCGCTCATGGTCTCGGTCAACAACATGCCTTCCCTCGCACCTGGCAGTTTATGGAAACAGCAACGATTGTGCAGGCACCCGAAGGAACACTGACCGACGTATCGGTCGATCAGCCCCAGGATTGAGCATAGCGTGAGCAGCTACGCGCGATTCGCGAACCTCCGCACCGAATCCGGGACTCAGACGACCCGGGAGGGCTCGGGGAGTGGGCGCACCAGCCGAGCCATGACCCGATACGCGGCTTCGGCGGGTCCGACCTCGTCGGGGCGGAGCAGGTTGGCCATGATGCGCAACGCCCACTCCATCAGCGACTGGCTCTGCATGCCCACCCGGGTGAACTCACGCATCAGGGCGGGGCGACCGATCAACTGTGCGAACAGACGTGCCACCTTGAAGTAGAGGCCGTACTCGGCCTCGACGGTGCGCGAGTAGCGGTGGAGGGCGAGGCCCCGATCGGTCCGCAGCGCCTCGTCGATGCAGTCGGCGGCGAGCCGCCCGGTCTCGTACGCGTAGTCGATGCCCTCCCCGTTGAAGGGGTTGATCGAACCCGCCGCGTCGCCGACCGTGAGCCAGTTGGGACCGACGCGGGGCGACACCGACCCGCCCATGGGGAGACGACCGCCGGTCGGTGGCCCCGTCGCGGCCTCGGGCCCGACCTGCCAGTGCGCGGGGAGCGTGGCCGAGAACTCCTCGATCAGGTGGGACGTGTTGACGTCCTTCCATCCCTTGAACGTCGACAGGAGCCCCACACCTACGTTGATGGTCCCGTCGCCGACCGGGAAGATCCAGCCGTATCCGGGGAGCGTTCTGCCCTCCCGGTCGCGCAGGTCGAGCGAACTCTCGATCCAGGGATCGTCGTGCAGCGGGCTCTCGAAGTAGCCCCGGATCGCCATCCCCTGGGGCCACGCCCGGTTGCGCACTGACCCGAGCGAGCGACCGAACCGCGACAGCGACCCGTCGGCGACGACCACGTACCGGGCCCGCACTTCCTCGGTCGCCTCGGCATCCTTGCGGCGCACCGTGGCGCCCTTCAACAGCCCGGAGTCGACCACCGGCTCCTTGGCCTCGCATCCCTCCCAGAGTCGCGCTCCGGCCTTGACCGC
>CAZTOV010000214.1:0-3548 GCA_964615175.1 uncultured Burkholderiales bacterium | reverse complement strand
GTGATCGCCTCCACCGGCGGTGGACCGAACCACCCGGGCTGGTACCACAACCTCCGCGCCCAGCCCGGCTGCGAGATCCAGGTCGGCACCGAGCGCATCGAGGTTCGCGCCCGGGTCGCCGAGGGCGAGGAGCGGGAGCAGCTCTGGCAGAAGGCCGACGAGGTGAACAAGGGCGGCTACTCCGACTACCAGTCCCGCACCACCCGCGACATCCCCGTCGTGGTGTTGGAACCTTCGTAGCGCGAGTCGACCGGGGGCGCTCGCTCACTTGTTGCGGCCAGCGGTCTGGGACGACTCCCGGGTGTGTGAGCAAATGACGGGGCTACAGCCCCGTCATTTGCTCACACACTCTCACGTCGAGGCGCGCTGTTCGAGTGACGGGCGGTCGAGGATGCGGTAGTGGCCGCGTTCGAGGCTCTCGATCCAACCCAGCCGCTGGAACGTGGCCAGTGCCTTGTTCACCCGCTCGCGGGAAGCGCCGATGATCCCGGCCAGCTCCTCCTGGGTGAGCTGGGTGGTGATCTCGTCGCTCTCGCCGGCCAACTCGAGCAGGCGTTTGGCCGTGCGGCCCGGAACGTCCAACAGGACCGCGTCGGCGAGCGCCTCGTCGGTGGCCCGGAGCCGCTCGGCGAACAGCCGCACGATGCCCCACAGGAGCCGGGGTTGCTCGTCGAGGACTGCCGTCACGTCGTCGTATCGGACCGAGACTACGTCGGTGGGTTGGAGTGCCCGGGCGTCGGCCGAGCGAGGCGAGCCGTCGAACAGCGGCAATTCACCGAACAGCGACGGGGGATCGAGTACGGCGACGACCGACTCGCGCCCGTCGACGGACTGGAGAGCGATGGCGATCTGACCCGACTGGACCACGAACAACTCCTCGGCCGTGTCACCCTGGCGGAACAGGACGTCGTTGCGGTCGAGGTGGCGCACCCGCGCCTGGGCGCGTAGACGCTCTAGCACGTCGGGGGGAAGCTCGTTCAGTAGCTGTGTCGATGCCAGCACCTGGGGCTCGGCCATGCGTGCAGTTCAGCAGTTCGGACGAGGCGACGCCAACATCTCCCGCGTCGCCCGGCCTCGCTGCCCTCACCGGGCCACTGCCCGAAATGTCCGAGATTCCTGGATCTGCTGATCGGGAAGCCCAGTGGTAATCTGCGTGACACCCCCCTCACAGATCTGGGAGTCGTATGCCCAAGTTCAAGGTCGGCGACAAGGTGGTCTACCCGCACCACGGTGCGGCCACCATCGAGAAGAAGGAAAAGCGCGAGTTCGACGGCGAGGACGCGGAGTACCTGATCCTCCGCCTCGCCTACGGCGATCTCACCTTGATGGTCCCCACGGAGAAGACCGAGGAGATCGGTCTGCGCGAGGTGATCAACAACGAGGAGGTCGAGGAGGTCTTCTCGGTCCTGCGCAAGAAGGATGCCCGCATGCCGAGCAACTGGTCTCGGCGCTTCAAGAACCACGTCGAGAAGCTGAAGTCGGGCGACATCTACCAGGTCGCCGAGGTGGTGCGGAACTTGTCGCTCCGGGAGAGCGACAAGGGCTTGTCCGCGGGCGAGAAACGCATGCTCGCCAAGGCCCGCCAGATTCTGGTCTCGGAGCTGACGTTCGCCCTGAAGGTCAGTGAAGACAAGGCCGAGACCAAGCTCGACGAGGTCCTCGGCATCGAACGCGACGAACCGGACGAAGACGACGACTGAGTCGTTTCGGGGGTTCACCGCGTTGCTCTGACATTCCCGCGAATCTCGGGGCGCAGGGCCGTCCCTGGCCCTGCACGCTGGTCCCGGTCAAGGTCGTGTCCGTTCACGCCGATGGGTCCAAGAGGGACCCCACCGACCCGGAGGCCGTGTGTTCGTCGAGATCTCTCGCCTGCTCATCGTGCTCGCGTTGACGCTGACCGGCCTCGCCGCGGGCCGCGAGATCGGCGGCGACGCATCGATGGGTGACACCCTCGGCGGCGTCCTCGGAACCCTCATCGGCTACGTCGGCGGCGGCGTGGTCGGGCGCTCGGTCGAGCGGGCCTTCGGTTCCGTGGAAGAGCGGGTCGAGACCGTTCCCAGCGGCCGGCTGTTCGCCGGCGGACTCGGCGCGGTCGTCGGGGGGCTCGGAGGCGCGTTCCTCGCGTTGCCGCTCGTCCTCGTGTTCTCGACCGTCGCCATGTATCTGGTCGCCACCCTGATCGTGTGGGTCGCCGGGACCCTCGGAGTGCGCGTCGCCTGGCGCAAGAGCGAGGAGCTCTTCGCCATGGCCGGGCTGTCGTCGCGCCCCCTCATCCGGTCGGCGCCCTTCGAGGCGTCCGACGGCCACATCCTCGACACGTCGGCGATCATGGACGGTCGTCTCACGACGCTCGTGCGGGCCGACCTGGTGTCGCGGCAACTGTTCGTGCCCCGGTTCGTCCTCGACGAGCTCCAGGGCTTCGCCGACGCGCGTGACGGAGCCCAGTCGCGCCGGGCCCATCGCGGGCTCGAGCTCCTCGACGTCCTCCGACGTGACGGCACGGCGACCGTACGGATCCTCGACGATGAGGTCCCCGAGCGCGAGGAGGTCGACGCCAAGCTCGTCGCCCTCGCCCGCCGCCTGCAGATCCGTCTCCTCACCTGCGATGTCGCTCTCCAGCGGGTGGCCGAACTCCAGGGCGTGCAGGTGATGAACGTCCGCAAGTTGGCCAGCGAGTTGCGGCCCGAGCACACGCCGGGCGATCTGGTGCAGGTCGAACTCGTCCGCGAGGGCAAGGAGCCAGGCCAGGGGGTCGGCTACCTCGACGACGGCACCATGGTCGTGGTCAACGACGGGCTCGACCTCGTCGGCTCCGGGGTCATCGAGGTCGAAATCACCACGAGCGTTCCCACCTCGGTCGGTCGGCTCCTTTTCGCCCGCCCGGTGGACGACGTCAGCGACCACGGCCACGCTCCCGGAGAAGCCTCCGCCGACATCGAGTCGGCGGTCAGCACCGATTGACCAGGGCCCGCGGGTCATACTCGCGGGGTGCAGACCTGCGGAATCGTCGTCGCCGCCGGCACCGGTGAACGGTTCGGTGCCCCCAAGCAATTCCTCCCGTTGCGCGGAGCCCTCGTGGCCCACCGAGCGGTGGCTGCCACTGCTTCGGTATGCGACGCCGTGGTCGTCGTGGTGCCCGAGGGCCACACGTGGGCGGGGCCGGCCGTCTTGGCGGCCGTGACGGGCGGAACGACCCGGTCCGCTTCTGTCCGAGCCGGCCTCGCGGCCGTTCCCGACGACACCCAGGTCGTCGTCATCCACGACGCCGCTCGCCCGCTCGCCAGCCCGAGCCTCTTCCGTGACGTCATCGACGCGGTCGAGGGTGGGGCCGCGGCGGCGGTACCGGCCGTGCCGATCCACGACACCGTGAAGCGGGTGGAGGGCGACGAGATCCGCGAGACCGTCGACCGCACGGTTCTCGTGACCGTGCAGACCCCCCAGGCGTTCCGTGCCGACGCCCTCCGGCAAGCGCACGACGGCGACGGGGACGCCAGCGACGACGCCGCGCTCGTCGAGGCACTCGGTCACACCGTCCGGGTGGTGCCGGG